>JAGGTH010000020.1 GCA_021163845.1 Helicobacteraceae bacterium
TATGTGTAGTGCCCATTATAACATGTGTATCTTTCCTCCAACAGTGAATATCTTGTTTGTATAAAAATATCTTATATGTAATTATTTAGAAAACATCAAGTTCTTTGATATATAATGATTGTTAGATGAAGAGTTCAATACTGAAAAAGGGGACGAGAAGATGAAACGAATGTGTGTGTTGTTGAGAGTATTAGGAGTTATAAGTGTTGTCTTTTATTCGGCTGTTGCTTTTGGAGCAAACGAGTCTTCTCTTGATTCAATCAAACGTGTGACACAAACCTTGGTCGCACCACCTGCTGTACCAAAACACGAGCAAATAGCTAAGAGTGCACCAAAGGTTGTGCAAGTGCGTCTCATGATCGAAGAGAAGCTGATGCAAATATCGCCCGATGGTGCTAGTGTTTGGGCGATGACATACAATGGAAGCGTTCCAGGTCCACTTATTATCGTTCACCAAGATGATTATCTCGAGCTCACACTTGTGAATCCAAGCACAAATACACTCGAGCACAACATAGACTTTCATGCTGCAACAGGGGCGATGGGTGCTGGTGCTCTTACCCATATTGATCCAGGTGAAGAGGTAGTTGTGCGCTTGAAACTCACCAAAGCAGGTGTGTTTGTTTATCATTGTGCACCAGGTGGGGCGATGACCCCTTTTCATGTTGTCTCGGGAATGAATGGTGCGATTATGGTCTTGCCGCGTGAGGGTCTTCATGATGCGCAGGGCGATATCGTTCACTACGATCGTGCTTATTACATCGGCGAGCAAGATTTTTATATTCCAAAAGATAAGAAAGGTCACTACAAAAGATACACAACACCCGCAGAAGGCTTGAGTGATATGCTCGAGGTGATGCGTACCCTGACCCCAACATTTGAAGTATTTAATGGCAAAGTGGGTGCACTCACTGGAGATAATGCACTCAAAGCGCGGGTTGGAGAGAAGGTTCTTTTTATCCACTCACAGGCGAATAAAGATACCCGTATACACCTCATAGGCGGTCACGGTGATCTTGTATGGAGAGACGGTTCTTTTACTGATACTCCTGCGAGCAATCTTGAGACTTGGGCTATTCCCGCGGGTACAGCTGCCGCGATGCTCTATGAATTTCGTCAGCCTGGAATCTACGCCTATCTCAATCATAACCTGATAGAAAGTATATTGCTTGGTGCTGTAGCTGAGATAAAGGTTGAGGGTACTTGGGATGATGATCTTATGAAGCAGATCCAAAAGCCAAGAGCTATCAAGAAAAAATAAAGATAATGGACGTAAAATTATGAAAAATTCTGAGGATAGAACGACAAAATACGAATCTAATAGTTTGACACTCCTTGGGGCTGTGTCTTTGGGCACGGGGGTGATGATCGGTGCTGGGATATTTGCGTTAACGGGTCAGATGGCAGAGATGACAGGAGTGCTCTTTCCTTTGGCATTTCTCTCAGCTGCCTTGATCGTTGCCTTTAGTGCTTACTCTTATGTGAAGATGTCTAACGCTTTCCCATCAGCTGGTGGGATTGGGATGTATCTGCACAAGGCATATGGTAGCACCTTGCCGACCGCTTTTCATGCCTTGTTAATGTATTTTTCTATGGTGATCGCTCAGAGTTTTTTAGCTCGTACGTTTGGGGCATACACCGTTCAGCTTTTTGATGTGGGTAAACATGCTCTGCTTGTTCCTAGTCTCGGAGTTGCTCTTTTGCTTGTGGCTTTTTTGATTAACCTCTCTAAAAATAGTATGATCGAAGGGGTGGCTTCATTCATTGGCTTTTTAAAAGTGGGTGGGATTGTTCTTTTTGGGGTGGTTGGTGTATGGTTAGCAGAGAGTATCGCTGTTGATTTTACGCAAACCTCACCCGATACAACTTTGACTGGCTTTCTCGCTGCAACAGCGTTGGGGATTCTTGCATTTAAAGGTTTTACGACCATTACCAATAGTGGCTCAGAGCTCAAAGACCCTCATCGCAATGTAGGGCGGGCGATCATGATCTCTATTGCTCTATGTGTTGTGATCTATACTTTGGTAGGCTTAGCGGTCTCTAGTAACTTGTCGCTTAGTGAGATCATCGCGACGCAAGATTATTCATTGGCAGCCGCCGCAAAGCCAGCACTCGGAGAGTTTGGACTTTGGTTTACCGTGATACTAGCTATAATGGCGACTGCGGGCGGTATTATTGCAAGTATTTTTGCTGTATCAAGAATGCTCGCTATGCTTACTGAGATGAAGTTGGTTCCCCATAGTCATTTTGGAATGCCAGGGAGTATTCAAAAACATACTCTCGTGTATACTGTGGTGCTAGGTATTGTACTGACGGCATTTTTTGATCTTTCACGTATAGCAGCTTTGGGTATTATCTTTTATTTGATTATGGATATTGCTATTCACTGGGGTGTACTGCGTTATTTATGTAAAGAAATTGATGCTAAAATATGGATATTACTTACAGCAATTGTTTTAGATCTTGTTGTGCTTGTGGGCTTCATCTGGTATAAACTCGCTTCGGACTTTTTCGTTGTTGTTGTCGCAGGTGTTGCCATGGCACTGATACTGCTTGTGGAGACCATCTTTCTCTCTACTTCAAAGGAATAATATGAGTGCAATTACACAAGAAGATTTTCAGTTTATGAATTTAGCGTACGAAGAAGCAAGGCAAGGATACGAGGAGGGTGGTGTACCCGTAGGCTCGGTGATGAGCTACAAAGGTGAGTTACTTTCAAAAGGGCATAACAAAAGAGTCCAAGAGAGCAACCCCATCGCCCATGGAGAGATGAACTGTATCTACAATGCAGGACGAAGACCTAACTATAAAGATGTGACACTCTACACTACACTCAGCCCTTGTATGATGTGTTCGGGAACTATCGTGCAGTTTGGTATCAAGCGTGTTGTGATAGGGGAAAACAAAAACTTTGATGGTAATATCGATTTTTTACGAAGCCGTGGTGTTGAGGTGGAGGTGCTAGATGATACTAAATGTATAGAGCTTATGGACAGGTTCATCCGAGAAAAGCCTGAACTTTGGAACGAGGATATTGCAGATTATTAACTTAGAAAACATATAATATCGGATATTAAAAAAAGAGGTCTTATGCATAAGGCAGAACTACACAGGACAATACTCGAAGGCTTTTTTAAAATCCTTACACACGATAAGAGAAATGCCCTCTATCTGCTCTATTACTCAGCGGTAGAGTCTATACTCTTGCTCTCTATACCTCTTGCATCCTCATTTATCATCAACTCACTCTTAGCACAAGCTTCACTCTCTCTTATTGTTTTAGGGCTTATTGTTGTGGTCATTCTTATGATCGTGCTTGTGTTGCAGATAATAAAAGAGTACATCATAGAGAAGTTTCAACAAAAGATCTTTGTTTCAAATGCTATAGCGGTGGGTGAGCTAGCAGAAAAGTCAAGAAGCGGCACGAGCAAAGAGCGCCTAGAGAGTAGTCAAAAATTTATGAACTATTTTTTTGATATTTTGTCGGTGCAAAAGATCTTTCCTCTTTTGGTACTTGATGGAGCAGGTTTGCTTATGAAGATCACGGTAAGTCTTTTGCTCTTACTTGCTTTTGATCCTTTGTTATTTGGCTATGGCGTTTTTTACTTTGTTCTTTTTGTTTTGGTCCTTCTGCTTTTGGGCACAGGTAGTTTTTACAAAGCAAAAGAGCGTTCAGAGGCAAAGCACGAAGCGATCTATTATCTACAACATATTCCAAATCAAAGTGACAAGACAAAAGAGGAGATACTAGAGGGTCTTGATACACATCTACAAGAGTTTGTACATAAGCGTCAAGGGATGTTTCAAACGATCATTCGGCAGATGGGATGGATGTTCTTTATGGAGGGTGTGATCATCAGCGGATTTTTGATCTTGGGTGGTTTGCTAGTAATTAATGGTAAGCTTCCTGTAGGTGAGTTCGTTGCAGCTGAGATCATTATCGTGACCATTGTCTATGCGATCCGTGCTTTTGTGAAACAGCTTGATTATATCTACGACATGATAGAGGGGATCTACAAAATAGATAAGCTTTCTCATCTTTTAGGGGAGCAAAAAAGTGAGCACTAAATACGACTTTAGGGTGAATCAAGAGGTAACGATAAAAGCGTTTGTAAAACGTATAGGGGTTGTAAGCTTTGCCATTTTATTTGTACTTTTTGCTATGCTTTTTTTACCTTGGGAGCAAACGGTCAATGGCAATGGAACACTTATAGCCTTTCATCCAACACAACGTGCTTATGAGATAAAAGCAACGTATGAGGGCTTTATAGAGGAGTATTATGTTGGAGAAAATCAGCATGTCAAAAAGGGTGATCCTCTTTGTAGTATCATAGATCAAGATAGTGAGTATGAAGCACGTTTGAAGCAAAAACTACACTCTATAAAAAAAGAGCTAGAAACAGTGACACAAAGAGTAGAGAGTCTTCAAAATGAAAAAGTGCAACTTCAAGAGTTTCGTTCGAACGGCTTAAAGCTTTTTGAGGGGAGACAAGAGCAGTCTCTTACAAAGCAAAAAAGCCTTCAAGAACAATTAAGAGCAACCAAAAGTGCCTTTGATACCCTTTTTAAAAGACTTGAGAGAGTAAAAGAGTTGTACGCTTTGGGCTTAGAGTCGAAGCAAGAACTTGAAAATGTACAAAATAACTTTGTCAATGAAAAATCAAAGTACCAACAGAGCGAAAATACGCTTGAGTATGAGGAGCAAAACTATAAAAATATAGTACGTGAGAAAGAACAGTTTCTCAATACACAAAATACTCGTTTAGAGCAAAATGTCCAAAATATAACACGTGCTAAGGGTAATTTGGAGAGTTTAGAAAGAGCAAAGGTCGACTTGCAAACGCAAAATGAACGTTATGCTGGCAGAGTGATGCATGCACAACGAGATGGTGTTGTGATGCGGATCTATCAAAGTGATAAAAATAGACTCATAGCACAAGGTGAGAAGCTTTTTCACTTTGTACCCGATGCTTCGCAGCGTGCGGTCTTGCTAAAGATCTCAGATTTTCATATGCCACTTCTTAAAGAGAAATTACCAGTACGTATTAAATTTAACGGTTGGCCTGCATTGCAAATTAGTGGATGGCCGAAGATCGCTTTTGGAACCTTTGGGGGTTACATCCACACCTTAGAGCCGATATCGCATGAAAAGGGATTTTATTACGCCTATATTTTTGAAGATGAGAAGGAGCCTTGGCCCCCTTCGGATGTACTTCGTTATGGATCACAAGCTACAGCTTGGGTACGCTTAGAGAGTGTTCCTATCTGGTATCAGATCTGGCGACATATCAATGCGATGCCGCCAAATATGCCAAGTGAGCGCTAAGATGCACAAAACACTTCTGGCTCTTTTGTACTCTTTTGGTGTGCTTTGTGCAGATGAGTTGCGTGAAGAGATGATCTATAACTATCTCTCATCTGAAAATAGACATATTCAAACAATTCTCTCTTACCAAGAGAGAGCCAAAGAGCAATTGGCAGATACCAAAGGTTCTTTTGATATCAGCTCCTCGTTGAAGTATGAGACAAAAGAGTACCCACAAAGTAGTGCAGAATATAAAGAGCTTTCATTCTCTAAACGTTTTGAGAGTGGAATAGAGTTCAAGGGAAGTTTTAGAGAAGCAGAGGGAATACAAGAGTACAACAATATCAAAACAGGACAAGATGGGGAGTATTTAGCTTCACTCTCAGCGCCTTTGCTGCCTATTTTTACAGGTGTGAACAAACAAAGTTATGCTACAAAGAGTGCAGGGTATGCTTATCGTGCAAAACAACTCACTACACAAGATGCACTTCGTTTGTTTACTTTTGATGTTTTGCAAAGTTATTATGAACTGCTTTTATTGAACCAAAAGGTACTTTTGTTTGAGCAACTTTTAAAGAGTGCACAACAAAGAGAGTCGTTTGTTGAGGAGCAGATACAAAAAGGAAAACTCGCAAAAATAGAGCAACTTGTGGCATTACGATCTTCACTCCAATACCAACAAAAGATTGAATCGAGCAAAAGAGAACGTATTGCATCACAACATAAACTTTGTTATTTTTTAGATATATCTGAACAAACACTTTTGCAATATGAGATACCAAAGCTCAAAGAAAAACCTTTTGTTCTCACAAAGAATGTAGCTGATGCTATTAAGATGGCTAAAGAGAAACGCGATGATCTTGCTGCTCTTGAAGTGGCAAAAGAGGGTATAGCACTCGATCAAAAACTCAATCAAGCGAGCCGTGTAAGTAAAAGTGATCTCCATCTCTATTCTCTTTATGATCCAATCTACAAAGAGGGATATAAAGTAACATTTGAGATCGCTTTGTCCTTAGAACAGACAAGTTATGAGGCAAAGAGAAGAGAGAATTTGATCAAGCACTCTCAAATAGCGCTTGAGCGAGAACTCAAAGAGCGAGAGATCGAAAATGAACTTTTACGTTTATACAAGCAACGAGAGAGTTTGCAAAGTGAGCTCTCTCAGCAAAGAGAGCTTGTAGATCTTTCTAATAAGCTTTTAGATGCGCTTAAAAAACGTTTTGAACTAGGGAGTGCGACTTTAGAGGATATAGTACGCGAAGAGATCCGCTTTTTAGAGACACAAGAGAGTTTATTTCATCTGCAAAACGATCTTATTGTCAATGCAAAAGCGATCGAGATGCAGATGAATACACTTGTATCTAAAAGTTATATTTGATACCAGCAAATATACTGTTTCCACGAGGTGAGTCGATTGTGCTTCCCTCATATTCTACAACAATATCATAATGATGGTTGAGAATATATTCTACACCTACACCATAAGCAAGACCAGTCTCAGTTGTGTCGATCCCTAGCTCTTTGATCTGCTCATCTTCAAGCTCTGCTCCGATCTTTGCGATCAGTTCGATAGAGTCTGTAAGGTGGTGCATATAAACAAGGTCAAGTGCATACGTATAGTAGGTACCATCTACTGTGTGTATATGACCATTGTCATTCTCTTCTACTCTGTTTTCATCATAAGAGAAATCAAACTCTACAGCGAGGTTATGGAGTACTTTATACCCCACATCGATCCCTATACCAGCACCTGGATCACTCTCAAGAGTTACACCGTGTCCATGTTCTACTTTTTCACCTAAAGAGTAAAGAGCTTTAAGTACTACATATGTTTTAGATTCATGGTGTTCCTCTTGTGCACAGAGTGTTTGCAGGGAGAGTGTCATCATAGCTACCGCGATGAGTAAGTGTTTCATTGATTATCCTTTTTTTTGAAAGCCGAACTCTAACAAGACAGAATGAACACAATATGAAAATAAGAATTTATTCGAAGAGGCTTAAACTTCTAACATCAACATCCAAATCACATAAGGTAAAAATGCTAATACTAAAATACCTATTGTTAAAAGATTACCTTTTACGATGTTAAAGTCTTGTAGTATCTTAGACCAAGCGAGCTTAAATATAAATCGACCAATAGCGATATCATAAAGTGTCATCCCTAGAGCCAAAAATATCCCTATAGTTAATGCTTCTATGGCACTTCTTGGATCGATCCAAGGAATCAAAAAAAGACAGAGTATGGTAACAAGTGACAAACCCATCAAAAAAGAGATGAGTCTTGCTAAGCCTTTTTGAAACTTTTTTTGTAGATACAAAATACGAAAGATACCGTTGAGTGTCTCAACTAGCGCAATAAGAATAAAGGCTAAAATAGTTTTACATAACATGCATATTTCCTTTTGTCTTCGGCGTTATTTTAAAGTAGCCTAATATAAAAATACTTGAAAAAGCAAGAGCAAACATTATATTTTCCAGAGCATTTACTATACTTATTTTATGCATTAAGAGATCGTGTAGACTATGAACAAGACTCAGACCAACAAGGGGGAGTGTATATAAAATAAGAATCATACGTCTTGCATATATATCACGTAAAAACCACAAAAGAATTGCTACCCAACTCAAATCCAATACAGCAAAAGAGAGGAGTATCTCTTTGGATTCTAGATTTGATGTGCCCAAATATTGAGATAGATGCAAGTAGGCATAAACAAGATTAAGTGATATTGCTATAAATGCTAGAGAGTTGATATACACTTTACTAGTCATTCAAACTCCTTTGATTGTGATCTAAAATAAAGTTCTTTATTGTAAAAAATAATGATAAAAGCGATGAAAAAGAGTACAAAAGTTTGAATAATTTTAGTCGTTTGTGTAATTTCAAATGCCTCTTGAGATATGTTAATAAGAAAATGGAAGAGGATCGCTGCAAGAATACTACCATTGTTTTTGTGGCAAACCCAGCTGATGATCATTCCCATAGGTATAATACTGATAAAAAAATTAATGGCATACCAAGGGTTTGCTTGAAGAATCTCATATTGATATGAGTGATTCACAAAAATGAGTGGCAAGTGCCAGAGTGACCACAAAACACTAAAAAGTATCGAAGCTTGAAAAAAAGTAAGTTGGGCTCGTAAACTCTCAAAACCATAACCACGCCAACCTAACTCCTCAAAGATCGCGGCTAAGAGTAAAAGTAAGAGAACAGGAACAAAGCCTGTAGAAAAAGAGAAGCCCTCAGCAATCGTTAATTGATCTGCTAAAGATTCTCCAAACATAGAGGATAAAAGTATGGATAGGATGACACTTATGGGCATTAAGAGTAAAAATAAAGGCAAAAAGTTCACATCGATTCGCTTTACTTCCACCAGTTTTTTAAAAAATGATTTTTTAAGGCTCTCTTGTTTTGTTGCAAAGATAATTATTATTGCCATAACAAAGGGAGTAATAAGTCCTAATAAGAGAAAAACCATATAGTACCCATTATTCTCTTGGAAACTTAAAAAAGCACCAAGAAGCCAAAAAAGTGTTGTAAATGCGAGAGTTGAAACGAAATATAAAATTGGTCTATAGACCTTCGTGTCTGTTTTACCATGCATAGACTACTCCTATAAAGCTAGATACAGCTGATCGTTTATCAACTATTGGGCTCTTGAAAATTTGTGAGTCAAAAAGTTTGTATTCAAGGTTTAAAAACAAAGTCCATTGATCTCTTAAAGCATAGATATAGTCTACACTTGTATAGATCGTATATGATTCGTCTAAAGCATATTGCTCTCTTTGTGAGGTAGACTCACTTGGTAAAACACCAAAGTAGTAGGTGCTTTTTTTACTGCTAAAATATTCTACACCATAGTTGTTTATAAGAAGATGTTTTTCTTCAATAGGATAAAGATGTGCGTATTCTAGAAGAGCTGAATAACTATCATAAACATTAAAAAAATCATACACTGCTTTTACCTTGAATTTATGAATATCGTAGGTATATTCAAGTTTTAATCCTGTTTCTAATGTAAGGTCACGATCGCCCATACCCTTGAGAAAAGCACTTTCATCACTTTGATAGCCTATAAGAGTGGGGGAGGTCTCAAGCGAAACAGATAGAGTTTCATTTGTGAAGAAGGTATAACCTGCTTCCGTACCACTTATATAAAAATTTTTATATTCTGCAGAGAGAAGAGGTACTAAAAAAAGATCGTGAGATTTTCCTTTATATATGCTTGTGCTCATGTAAGAGAGCACACCTGTATCGATTTTGTACTCTTGTGCTTTTAAAGAGACACAGAGGAGAAGAGTGAAGATGATTTTTTTTCGCAAAGAGTAGCTCCATTGATTAAGAATGGTGCAATTGTAAAAAAAAGAAAAGATCTTGTATTGTAAAAAAGCGAAAAACTCACTTACCAATGAAATGGTATATGTGCAGAAAACTTTTTATGAATGTATATGTTTGGAGTAAAGCCTGTGTAATGTTTAAACTCTTTGATAAAATGGGACTGATCGTAATAGCCAAACTGAAGTGCTAAAAGGGATAGGTTGATCGTTTTTTTGCTTTTGGCAAGAGTATTCATAGCCTCTAAGACTTGTAAAAAACGCATATTGTTTTGAAGCTCTTTGAAGGAGAGTCCAAATATCTCTTTATACTGCATTTGTACCCAACGTTGAGAATAGCCTAGTTCTTGTGAAAGAGTTGTAAGATTGCTGTGTTGCTGTGAGAGAAGACTAGTATAATTTCTTGGGGTCTTTGCCTGAAGCATTTGTTGTAAAAAATGTGTTTCGAAAATTTGAATCATCTCCTCTCCACGAGTACTTTGAGCTAATTGATCTATCATCTCTAGGGCACTCTCTTTATTATGCCAAATATCTTCAATACGAATATCATCCTTGAGAATCTCTTTAGGAGAGAGATGAAAGATCTCATAGAGAGTATGAGGATGGAGATCAACTTTGAAATTTTTTACTTCCCGTTTTTTTTCTGAAGAACCTAACTGAAATATATCAATCCATTCTCCTACACCTGTGTTGACATAGGAACGTTTTGTGATCTGAGTAGTTTTATTTTTCGATTGAGTTGTACTCAGATCTCCACAAAACTCAAAAAGAAATTGTGTCATGTATGTGGGAAAAGCCCTTGTAATGAGTTTTGCTTGATTCTCATAAAGAGAACCTATAGAATAAGTATATGAAGAGATGTAGGAGGGAAACTTTGTAAGAAAAACTTCTTTATAGTCAATCATTACAAAGTATGTGTGCTACTCGTTGTGCACTTCCGTGCTGCAAATAGCCTCGTAGTGCTTTTGCATCTTCTAAAAAGTTTGATCTATCAAAGTTCTTATAGCTCTCAAGCAAATTCTTTACTGTAACATCCTCTTGAATAAATTCAGGATGGAGCGCTCTGTCGTTAAACTTGGTAAACATGATATTGCCAAGCCCTACATAAGAGAGATCAACAAGTCGGCTCGCTATAAAATAGTCAAGTGGTTTTGCGATATACGTGAGGATAAATGGAATCCCTATGAGTGAAGCCTCAAGGGTGGCCGTACCGCTACAGATAAAAGCAAAGTCAGCTTCATAAAGTGTTTTGTGCGCATCGGATACGACCTTAAAGCCCGAGATATCTCCATAAAGTCTCTCTACATCCGAAGCACTAAAATGGGGAGGTATGACTAAGCTTGATCGAATCCCCAGCATAGATTGTACTTCACGATAGATCGGCATCAGTTTTGAGATCTCAGCTTTGCGGCTTCCTGGCATAAAGGCAATATGTTCTACTTTTGGATTGATGCTTTCTTTAAACTGTTCGATCTGATCGAGAAGAGGGTGCCCGACATACTCTATGGGAGCCTCTTTAGAATAAAACTCTTTTTCAAAAGGCAAGATGGAAGCGAGTTTATCGATAGTGCGTTCAAGCACTTTGATACGCCCACGTCTCCATGCCCACGCTTGGGGGAGAATATAGTAGACGATCTCTTTGTCTGGGTATTTTTTTTTGAGCTTTTTTGCCAATGGGAGATTGAACCCCGAGGAGTCCATGAGTAAGATCTTGTCTACATCCGAAGCGAGTTCGACCATTTCATCGGCAAGTTTAAAAAAGAAGCGCAGTTTTTTGATTGCATCGACAAAACCCATAATTGCTAAACTTTGCAGATCGACAATGCTTTCTCCTAGCTCTTTATCAAAGATCCCAACAAGCTCTACATCCGAAGGTAGTTCACGCTTGAGTGACTTGAGGTGAATATTTGCAGAGTGCTCAAGCGCGCTCACTAAGATCTTCATGAACCACCATCCCCGTGTACTCTATAACTGTCATCGTAGCGCTCCTGTTGCTCTTCATCTTTGTATTCATATAAAAAAGTGACAAGGTTTTCTATCTCTTCATCACTTAGCCCCACCGCGTACGCGACCATCATCTCTTGTTGTTGGTTGTCCGCTTTTTTGTCACGAAAACGTTTGAGCTTGTACTCCAAGAATCCTTTGGCACGGTTGGCGAGATAAGGATAGTTGTGCATCCCCTCAGCCTTTGGACCATGGCAAGAATAGCAGGTTTTCTCCATATACAGATCCTTCCCTTTTTCATAAGGAGTTTGAGCAAAAATGGATAGTGATAGGAGAATAAGTATAGAAAAAAAACGCAACTCTAAGCCTTCTTGTTTTATAATTGCAACATTATAGCAAATGAGTTTGAATAAAGGTGGAAAGATGGTTGTATCAAATGCGCTCTTGTGTGATATCAACGGAGAAAAAAGATGTGATATTCGTATAGAAGATGGGATCATTACAGAGATAGGCGAAGGGCTCAAGTGTGGTGAGCTTGTCGATGCCAAAGGTGCTTACTTTTTACCCCAGCTCATCGATACAAATGTCAGACTTCAAGATGGAGTCCTCAATGCCAAGAACATCAAAGCAACAGCACAAGAAGCACTACGTGGAGGGATAGGGCATATTGTCCTCAATGCTGATTCTACTCCTGCAATCGATAATGAAGTGGTCTTAGAGTTCGCTCAAAATTCGCTACACCAACTCTCTGGAGCAAAAGTGGACGTGATGCTTGGAACACTCCAAGAAGATGCAACACTGAGTAATATTGCTATCTTGCTCAAGCGTGGTGCAATTGCTCCATACATGAGTACTACTGCTAAGAACAACCTCGCTATCAAAATCGCCGAATATGTACAGATGTATAAAGTCACACTCTTTTGTAAAGCAGAGGACAATTCACTGATAAATTCTGGCGTAATGCTTGAGGGGGATGTAAGCTCTAAGCTTGGACTCGCGGGTATTCCTGATCTGAGTGAAGTACTTCATGTGAGCCGTATGATCGAACTCGCACGCCATTTTAAGATCAAGATCCTCTTTAAGTCAATCGCTTCTCCGCGTTCTATCGCACTCATCGATAAAGCGAAAAAAGAGGGTGTGGATGTAAGTTGTGAAGTCTCTATCCACCATCTTTTGCACTCTGATAAAGCGTGTGACAACTTTAACACTACAGCAAAACTCAGTCCACCACTTGCATCTGAAAATGATGTGGCACTTTTACAAGAGGCACTCAAAAACAAAGAGATCGATTGTTTGACGACGCTGCACCAGCCAAACTCTCCTGTGAATAAAGAAGTAGCATTTTTTGATGCACACTACGGATGTGAAGGGCTTGATAACGCGCTTTGTTTATACTACACCAAGCTTGTAAGATCGGGGCTCATCTCTATGAGTGAACTTGTGAGACTCACAGTACAAAACCCTGCAAAAGCGATTCGTCTTGAGCGTGGAGAGTTTAAAGTAGGGCAAAGGGTCGATGCCCTTTTATTTGACCCAAAGATCCCAGCGAGCATACAAAATCAAAACTCCCTCTATCACAATGAAGACTTAGAGGGAAAAGTGCTTATGAGTTTTCAGGGTGAAAACATTACAAGATTCTAAGGTGCTACCTCTTTTGACTCTAGCTCGCTTACAAGGGTATGCATCTTATAGATAGAATCAGGATTAAGTGAGATAGAATCAATTTTATTTTCGACCAAAAATTGTGTGATCTCTGGATAATCTGAGGGTGCTTGCCCACAAATCCCTATATATTTTCCTCGACTTGTACACGCTTCGATCGCCATAGCCAACATCCTCTTGATAGCTTCATTGCGCTCATCAAATATATGAGCGATCTTTGTACTTTCTCTATCGACTCCAAGGGTGAGTTGGGTGAGATCATTCGAACCAATGCTATAGCCATCAAATATCTCTAAAAACTGATCTGCCAAGATCACATTGGCAGGGATCTCACACATCGCATAGATCTCAAGATCATTTTTCCCTTGAGAGAGTCCACACTCATGCATGATCTCGATCACCTTTTTTCCCTCCTCTGGTGTACGTACAAAAGGGATCATCACTTTGACATTGCTTAGACCCATCTCGTCTCTGACTACTCGCAAGGCTTCACACTCTAGAGCGAAGGCTTCTTTGTAGCTATCATCGTAGTAGCGGCTCGCGCCTCGAAAACCTATCATAGGGTTCTCTTCGAGTGCTTCATAGGCACTTCCTCCAAGCATCTCTCTATATTCATTTGTTTTAAAATCACTTGTGCGGATAATGACAGGTTTTGGATAAAAGGCAGCGGCGATCATTCCCACACCTTCACTCACTTTTTTGATAAAAAACTCTTTTGGATCGGTGTAAGGGCGCATAAAAGCGCGTATTTTCTCTTCATCTTGTACCGCTTTTTTCTTTGCCATCTCGACGAGTGCCATGGGATGTGCATTGATGGAGTTTGTCATAATAAATTCCATCCGTGCAAGTCCTACACCATCATTTGGAACTTTAGAGAGTTTAAACGCTTCTGCTGGATTTCCTACATTGATATAGAGTTTTGTCTTGGTTGGAGTGAGTTTACTGGTATCGATCGTCTCGACATCAAAATCCAGAATCCCCTCATAGATAGCACCCTCATCCCCTTGGGCACAACTCACTGTCACTTCCATCTCATCTTGTAAAACATCTGTAGCATCACCACATCCTACGACCGCAGGAACTCCTATCTCACGTGCGACGATGGCTGCATGGCAGGTGCGGCTTCCACGGTTTGTGATGAGTGCGGAAGCTTTTTTCATCAGTGGTTCCCAGTCAGGGTTCGTTGCATCGGCGACTAAAATATCCCCACTATTAAAAGAGTCAAACTCAGAGGTGTTGTGGATGATCTTGACCTTGCCTGCACCTATCTTATCTCCGATCGCACGCCCTGAGGTGAGACGCTTGATATCTTTTGGAAGTTTCATAGAGTACTTTTGTGCGCTGAGATCTTCGCTAAGTTTTGCTTGCACGGTTTCTGGGCGGGCTTGGACTATATAGAGCTTTTTATCTCGCCCATCTTTTGCCCACTCTATATCCATAGCACGCCCATAATGTTTCTCGATGATAAGTGCTTGCTGTGCGAGTTCTATCACCTCAGAATCATTCAAAGAAAAGCTCTCTTGTTCCTCTTGGGATGTAGTGATATACTCTGTTTCTTTCTCATTGTTACTGTAGATCATCTTCTCTTTTTTGCTTCCTAGGGAGCGTTTGAGTATGGTGTGTATCCCTTTTTCAAGAGTAGGTTTAAAGACAAAAAATTCATCAGCATTGACCTTTCCACTTACTACACTCTCTCCTAAACCCCAGCTAGAGTTGATGAGGACAACATCGCTAAATCCACTCTCAGTATCGAGGGTAAACATGATCCCGCTCGCAGATTCATCACTGCGTACCATCTTTTGTACCCCAACAGAGAGCGCCACTTTAAAATGATCAAAGCCTCGACTTGTACGGTAACTAATAGCACGATCGGTAAAAAGGGAAGCAAAACATCTGCTGATGCTTTTAAGAAGTGAGTCGAGTTCGTTGATATTTAAAAAACTCTCTTGTTGTCCAGCAAAACTGGCATCGGGTAGATCCTCTGCCGTACCTGAGGAACGCACCGCTACATCCACAGCCTTAGAGTTGTATTCTTGGGATAAAAGCATATAGGCTTCTTTGATCTCCTCTTGGAGAACATCGGGGAGTGTGACGTTTAAAAGCAGTTCTCTTACAGCTTTACCACGCTCTTGAAGATTATTTGTATCAGATGCATCAAGATCACTTAGCAGAGATGCTATCTTGTCTTTGATATTATTCTCTTGGAGTAAGAGCCAGTAGGCATCACTTGTTGTTGCAAAACCATTTGGAACGAGGATCCCTTGGGATGTAAGCTCTTTATACATCTCACCTAGACTTGCATTTTTACCACCGACACTCTCAATATCACCAAGTGAGAGATCCTTAAAAAAACGGATATACTTCATGAAACACCTCCTTTAAAACTACTATCTTAGCACAAAAGAGATGATTTTTTTGCTCTATAAACCTTCAAGTAAAACGAGCCAGAGTCTATCAACCTCTTTATCATTCATGAAGAGTGTAGATTTGTTTTCAAAGAGTTCCCTAAACGCATTTTGCGGGATGCTTAATGTATGTGTGCACTCCTTATGCGTTGGTAAATAGGCACGTATGAGTGAGATATCCCCCTCAATTTTCTTCGAACACAAAAAGCAATACAACTCTTTGTGCAGTCGCCCCTCTTGGTCTAGAAGTTTGACGTACGACTCTATTGCCACACGCTTTGGATTTTGTTTACTCCACTCTAAAGAAGCATTCTCGAGCAGATCAAAATAGAAGCTATCTAGTTCCTCTACATCCTTGAGGTGCTTGTAAAAAAGGGCTGTGAAGTCTTGCCAGAGTCTGAGACGTTTGGAGTCGTATATCCATGAATACCCTATATGGATAACATCTTTGAGTCTCCCTATTGTAGACTTGCCTGAAAACTCTCTTTCATAATCTATCTTGAAGCCTAGGTTGATAACACTATGGCGTGCACCATAAAATCTATAAAGGGTGTCTAAGTTTTCTCGCGATACAATAGTGACGATTAAGTCTTCCTCTTTTACTTTATTAAGACTTATGATGAAACCCTGCATTTTTTATTCTACCTGTTTAAAAATTACTCATTTATAAAATTTATTTGAAAAATATATAAAGTATTATACTTTTTTAAAACTTTAAATAGTATAATCGGACACTCTATCTCTAAATAGACTAAGTTTCTTTAAAAAGAGATTAAAAATAGTAAAAATACTAGAAAATTGAGTGGATTTATAACAAAATATAGAGGAGTGAGAATGGTTGAACATCATGATTTATTGAGATCGTTTAAAGATAACTGTGGTTTTGGTCTTGTTGCCAATATCAAGAACAAGGCTTCACATAAAGTTTTGGATGACGCAGTTACTGCACTAGAGCGTATGATGCACCGTGGTGCAGTCGCAGCAGATGGAAAAACAGGGGATGGAAGTGGACTTCTTTTTTCAATGCCCGAAGATTTTATGCGCGAAGTTGCATCAGCAAATGGTGTAGAACTTTCTAAACAATTCGCGGTCGCTTCTGTATTTACAAAAGATCGTGCGCATTTGGATGTGATTAGCGAAGTATGCGAAAATAATGACTTAAAAGTAGTATTGGTACGTGATGTACCGATAGATACAAATGCACTCGGGGATCAAGCACTCGCGAGTTTGCCAAATATTGTTCAGCTTTTTATTATCCCTAACTCTATTATGGCAACAAACCGTTTTGATGCACTTTTATATTTGAGCCGTAAAGAGAGCGAACACAAACTTGTAGCTGACAAAGATTTCTACATTGCATCGATGAGTTCTCAAACGCTTTCATATAAAGGGCTTGTTATGCCTACACATATTAAAGAGTTTTACAAAGACTTACAAAACAAAAACTTTAAGATCTCTTTTTCACTCTTTCACCAAAGATTTTCTACCAATACACTTCCTGAGTGGAGACTTGCTCAGCCATTCCGTGCTGTAGCGCATAATGGTGAGATCAACTCTGTAGAAGGAAACCGTATCAATGTCGCGATCAAGTCTGAGTCGATTACATCCGAAGTATTCACAGACGAAGAGATCCAAAGACTCCTTCCTATTCTACAAGTAAACGCATCTGATAGTGCGAGTGCAGATAACTTTTTTGAGTTTTTGATCGTCAATGGGATGGACTTTTTCAAAGCAGTACGTGCGGTGATCCCATCAGCATGGCAAAATGCACCTCATATGGATCCTGAACTACGTGCCTTTTATGAGTACCACTCCACTGTTTTTGAAGCGTGGGATGGTCCCGCAGCATTTTCTGTAACAGATGGTCGTTATGTAGGCTGTGTTCTTGATAGAAATGGTCTTCGTCCATCTAAATATATTATCACTAACGATGATACACTCCTTATCGCAAGTGAATATGGGGTTGTAGATATCCCTGAGGAGAATATCAAAGAGCGCGGGCGTTTGCAATCAGGTGAGATGATAGGACTTGACCTTAAATTTGGAAAGATTCTCAAAAGTAATCAGATCGATGATTATCTCAAAAGTTCAAATCCATATATGAAATGGCTCAATGAACACATGATCTATCTTCAAGAACACACAGAGGAGCAATATGGCTCTGTAACGAAGCTTGAAGAGAGTGAACTCATCAAGAGACAAAGATATTTTAATATCACTCAAGAGGTCGTAGAACAAGTGATCGAACCGATGCTCATTGAAGGAAAAGAAGCGGTTGGCTCTATGGGTGATGATACACCTTTGGCAGCTTTTTCTAATAAGCAACGCTCTTTTTCTGATTATTTCAAGCAAAAATTTGCACAAGTAACCAATCCACCGATCGATCCTATCCGTGAAAAAGTGGTGATGAGTCTTAATACTGGTTTTGGTGAGATCCACAATATGCTCAATGAGATCCCATCTCACGCGCATAGACTCAAAGCGATCTCTCCGATCATCACAAAAGAGAAGCTCGCAGTTCTTAAATCTTTTGGAGATAAAAAATCACCACGTTATCAGGCATTTTATTATAATGAAACATTCTCAACTGCGTATACAGAGAATCTTAAAGATTCTCTTGAAGCACTTGTGAATAAGATCATTGATTCTGTGAAAAAGAATGGCACTCGTATCGTGATCCTCGATGATTATGAATTTTCTGCAAAAAATAAAGTGATCCCGATGGCGATGGTGATCGGGCGTCTTAACACTGCTCTACTCGAAGCAAAAGTTCGTCACTTGGTCTCTATGATCGCAGTGAGTGGTGAGGTGGTTGATTCTCACTCTGCTGCGGTGCTCATCGGATATGGCGCAAATGCGGTACATCCGTATCTCTTGTTTGCAACAGCGGTCGATAGACTTAAAAAATCAAAAGTGATCCAGACAGACACAAAAGAAGCTCTCAAAATGGTGCATAGTGCGCTCAATGGGGGTCTTTTAAAAATTATGTCAAAAATGGGGATTGCGACTATTGCATCGTATCGTAACTCTGGGCTTTTTGATGTTATGGGTCTGAGTAAAGAAGTGGTGCGTGATTGTTTCTCAACATCCCATTATGCTATTGCTGGACTTGGATATGAAGATATCGATGCACGTTTGACTGAGTTTCATAAAATGGCATTTAGAGAGGATGGTTTTTCTAAAATATTCCCACTCAACATTGGTGGATTTTATAAATTTTATAACGATCAAGAACACCATGATTTTGGTCCTGAGATCATTCATGCGATCCACGCACTCTCAGCAAGTGGTGAGAAAAAAGATTATGACAGACTCAAAAACCTTGTGAACAAAAGAGGACTCAAATTTATTCGTGATTTCTTTGAGATCAAATCAGATAGAAAAGCTATCAATATCTCAGAAGTAGAACCTAAAGAGGCGATCTTTAAGCGTTTTGCATCGGCTGCAATGAGTTTGGGATCTATCTCTCCTGAAGCTCATGAGACACTTGCAATCGCGATGAATCGTCTTGGTGGACAGTCAAACTCAGGGGAAGGTGGAGAGGATGTAGCACGTTTTGATACAGAGAGAAATTCAAAGATCAAACAAGTTGCATCAGGTCGTTTTGGTGTAACTCCAGCATACCTTAGAAGTGCTGAAGAGATCCAGATCAAAGTGGCACAAGGGGCAAAACCTGGTGAGGGTGGACAGCTTCCAGGACACAAAGTAACGGCACTTATCGGGAAACTTCGCCATACAGTTCCAGGTGTGACACTTATATCACCACCGCCACACCACGATATCTACTCTATCGAGGATCTTGCTCAATTGATCTTTGATATGAAACAGGTCAATCCAAACGCAAGAGTCGCGGTAAAACTGGTCTCTGCAATCGGGGTAGGAACCATCGCTGCGGGTGTTGCAAAAGCGTATGCTGATAAGATCATCATCTCTGGTGGTGACGGTGGAACGGGTGCCGCACCACTTACATCTATCAAATTTGCAGGAAACCCTTGGGAGCTTGGACTTTCTGAGGCGCATAACGCACTCAAAGCGAACAACCTTAGATCTTTAGTTGAAGTACAAACAGATGGTGGTCTTAAAACGGGTCTTGATGTAGTAAAAGCAGCACTTTTAGGAGCTGAGAGTTATGCATTTGGTACAGGAGTACTTACGATCGTTGGATGTAAGATGCTTCGTATTTGTCATGTCAACAAATGTTCTGTAGGGATCGCAACACAAAACGAGAAACTCCGTAACGATTTCTTTAAAGGACATGTCGATCAAGTGATCAATTTCTTCACACTTTTAGCTGAGGATGTACGCTCTATCATGGCTGAACTTGGGTTTAAAACAATGGAGGAGATGATCGGACGCGTTGATCTTTTAAAAGTTGTGAACGATCCATTTGCTCAAAAATTTGACTTTAGCGCGGTATTGCATCAGGAAGAAGGGATCAATACCCATCAACAAAAATCAAATCCTCCATTTGATGCAAATGAGTTTGAACAAGATGTGCTCGCTGAAGCAATGAATGCGATCAAACATCCAGAGCAGCCTATCCGTATCTCACGTGAGATCACCAATGTACATAGAAGTTTTGGTGCGCGTATTAGTGGTGAGATAGCACAATATTATGGTGATGCAGGGCTCAAGCCTGATACGATCAAGATCAATCTTACAGGGATCTCTGGACAAGCACTTGGTGCCTTCTTGATCCATGGTGTTTCTATCTATCTTGATGGTGTAGCAAATGATTATATCGGAAAAGGGATGCATGGTGGAAAGATCGTTATCCGCTCCAAAAACGAGGGGGAAGAGTTTAGTGCAGGTGGAAACACCTGTCTCTATGGTGCAACAGGTGGAAAACTCTATATCTCTGGTAGTGTAGGTGAGCGTTTTGCAGTACGTAATTCGGGTGCTATTGCTATCGTCGAGGGTACAGGTGATAACGCTTGTGAATATATGACAGGGGGAGCTGTGGTGATCCTTGGTCGTACAGGTATCAACTTTGGTGCAGGTATGACAGGTGGTATCGCTTTTGTTTATGATGCAGATCATGCCTTTGTAGAAAATGTCAACCGTGAGCTTGTAGAAGCTGTACGTATTGATACAGATGAAGGAACAGATGCAAGACACCTTGTCAAACGCCTTTTAAAAGATTATTTGATAGAGACTGAGAGTAAAAAAGCAAAAGAACTTCTTGATAACTTTAGAGTTGAAGTGCGTAACTTCTGGCTTGTACGTCCGAAAAATTTAACAAAACTACCTCTAAACCTTGAGAATGGAGATTAATAATGAGAGAATTTTTAACAACTGAGAGAATAGAACCTTCAAAAAGATTGGTGGTTGAGAGAACAAAAGATTTTGGTGAAATTTATGAGCTTTTTAATGTCAATGAAGCTTCAACGCAAAGTGATCGTTGTATTCAGTGTGGAGACCCATTTTGTCTCAATAAATGTCCACTCCATAATTACATCCCACAGTGGCTCAAGGCAATAAGCGAGAAGGACTTGGAGTTTGCTTTTAAACTCTCCAACGAACCTTCTCCATTTCCTGAGGTAATGGGACGTGTATGTCCTCATGATAGACTCTGTGAAGGTGATTGTACACTCAATGATGGACACGGAGCGATCACGATCGGGTCAGTCGAGACTCATATTACAGAAGAGGGATTTCGTCAAGGGTTTAAACCTGACTTTCCAGGGATCATTACAGATAAAAAAGTGGCTGTAGTAGGAAGTGGACCAGCTTCACTTTCATGTGCGACGTATCTCTTACGCTCTGGAATCGAAGTGACGATGTATGAGAGAAGTGACAGAGCAGGGGGACTTTTGACATATGGTATCCCTAACTTTAAGCTTGATAAAAAGATCGTTGAACGTCGTGTGAAACTACTTCAAGATGCAGGACTCAAGCTTGTCCTTAATTGTGAAGTGGGAAAAGATATCTCTTTTGAAGAGATCACAGACAGACATGATGCTATCTTTATCGGTGTGGGTGCAACAAAAGCCAAGAAGGCATCAATTCCTGGAGAAAATGCTCCAAATGTGTATGCTGCGATGGATTATCTCACACAGATCCAGAGAAAGAATTTCAAACTCTCGTATGAGAAAAAGTTTGACTTTAAAGATCTCAATGTTGTGGTGATCGGTGGTGGTGATACTGCAATGGATTGTCTTAGAACTGCAAAACGTGAGGGTGCAAAAAGTGTAACATGTTTGTATCGTCGTGATGTTCACAACATGCCAGGAAGCCAAAAAGAGTATAAAAATGCGATGGAAGAGGGTGTTGATTTTACATTCTTCGCATCTCCTAAAGAGATCTTACTTGATGATAAGGGTAACGCTGCTTCTGTAGAGGTTGTCAAAACTTCACTTGGTGCAAAAGATGAAAGTGGACGTCAAAAAATGGAAGAGGTCAAAGGAAGCGAATTTAGAGTCAATGCGGATGTTGTGATCATGTCACTTGGTTTTGATCCTGCTGTGCCATCTTTTTTAGCTGAAAATGGGATAGAGACAAATAGTTGGGGTGGAATTATTATCGATGAAGCGACACATGAAACAAGTACATCGGGTGTATATGCTGGTGGAGATTGTTATCGTGGAGCTGATCTAGTTGTAACTGCTGCATATGATGGGCGTGAAGCTGCAAGAAGTATTACAAAATCTTTACTCAAATAAGCAATAGAGTTTCTTCATATTTTTTGAAGAAACTCTAAAAATTTCCCTTTTTTGTACAAAATAAGTGTTATTTTGATATAATTTCCTTTTATTTTTTAGTATATAAGGAATTTTTTTGAACCTCTTAAATCTTTTTTCTCGCAACACAACTTCCAAACAACAAGCAACAAAAAGTGAGGCTCCTGCTCACTGGATCAAATGTCAATCATGCCAATCTTTGATGTATTACAAAGAGGTGGAAAACCAAAACTATGTTTGTCCTAAATGTGGATTTCACCTTCGTATCGGAGTTAAGGAGCGAATCTCACTTTTAGCAGATAAAGATACTTTTATAGAATATGACTCTAATCTTAAGCCGATAGATCCTCTCAAATTTGTGGATAAAAAATCCTATATTAAAAGAATAGAAGAGGGTGCAAATAAAACAGGAAGGAGTTCTTCTGTTGTGAGCGGTGAGTGTAAGATCGATGATATTGAGGCACAACTTGTGATCTTTGATTTCTCTTTTATGGGTGGTTCACTTGGCTCCGTAGAAGGTGAGAAGATTGTGCGTGCTGTCAATCGTGCGATCGAGAAGAGACAAGGTCTTATTATCATCAGTGCAAGTGGTGGAGCGAGAATGCAAGAGTCCACTTTCTCTCTTATGCAGATGAGTAAAACTTCTGCTGCACTTGCAAAACTTGCGAATGAAAAACTTCCTTATATCTCTGTACTTACAGACCCTACGATGGGTGGAGTAAGTGCCTCTTTTGCAACTCTTGGTGATATTATTATTGCTGAACCTGGTGCTCTTGTAGGTTTTGCAGGGCAGAGGGTTATTAAACAAACTATCGGTTCAGATCTTCCTGATGGATTTCAAAGAGCTGAGTTCTTACTTGAAAAAGGGTCTATTGATATGGTAGTGAACCGTAATCAACTTAAAAAGACTCTCTCAGATATCTTAAAACTTCTTAAAGTTTAAAAGTAGCATGAGACTTTACGCACTTTGTGATCAAAACCTTCTTGATACACACGGCATCTCTCTTGAAGAGTTTGTCGCCATCGCAAAAGCAAATGATGCTGAGATCATCCAGTATAGAAATAAAAATGCAGATGTAGCCTTTATCAAACAACAACTTATTACTATGCGGAGACTCTATGATGGTTTTTTGATAGTCAATGATAAGTATGAGCTTATAGAGTTTTGTGATGGTGTCCACGTGGGGCAAGAAGATCTCAAGATGATTGATTCGGATGTAAGCAAGGCGGTAAAGATTCTGCGTAATGTGATCAATAGCGATAAGATCCTTGGAATCTCTACGCATAACCTCGAAGAGATAGAGCTTGCCAATGAGATGGATCTCAACTATATCGGTTTGGGACCACTCAGAGAGACGAGTACAAAAACAGATACATCCCAAGCTCTTGGAGAGAGTCTCGATTCTCTTGCTGCTCACTCTAAGCACTTTGTTGCTGCTATTGGTGGTGTGCGCAAAGAGGATCAGTTTAAAAACGTAACATACCATGTTATAGGAAGTGGACTGCTACTTTGAAAATCGATCTACTCTCTATCGCAAAAAAAGAGCGTTCTACTTATGATCCTCTTTATAAAGAATTAGAAAAAATGATTTCTCGCTTTGCAAAAGTTGAAGATATTGAGCTTTTCCCTAAGGATGTAGCGAAATCACACACTATTTCACCGGAGGCTTCAAAAGCCTCATACAGCAAGGTTTTAGAGCCATATTTGTCGGGTGGATATAACATTATTTTACATCCAGAGGGTAAATTAGTGGACAGTTTTGAATTTAGTAAGCTTTTAAATGATAGAATGTCGCTTAAATTTTTTATAGGTGGTGCTTACGGCTTTGAAGAAAACTTCTTGAAAAAAGGGGATTTAGTGATAAGTTTAGGCAAGTTAACTATGAGTCATAAGATAGCAAAAGTTGTTTTGTTAGAACAGATTTATAGAGGGTTTTCTATCTTAAGTAACCATCCATATCATAAATAAGGAAAGCAAGTGCAACAAAGTGAGTTGAACTATTTTAAAGAGATCTTAGTTAGTAGAAAAGAACAGATTCAAAAAAACATTAGTGGTGTTAATGATGAGTTGGATCAGCTGAATTCATTAGAATTAAATGATGAAGGAGATCATGCATCTGCAAATAACAACTCAATGATAGAGAGTGCTATTGTAAAGCAACAAGAGAAAGAGTTGGGTGAAATCAAGAATGCTCTTTTGAAAATTTCAACGGGAAATTATGGCGTTTGTGAAATGTGTGAGGATCCAATAGGTTTTCAAAGACTCAAAGTAAAACCACATGCTATTTACTGTATAGTTTGTAGAGAGATTGTGGAAAAAACGAAAAAGTAAGGATTATTATGTATATAAAAAGATATGCGATAACGGGATTAATATTTGCTATATTAGTAGGTTGGTATGTGTACGCTTTCATCACGCAAGAGAGTATGGACTTAAATCTATTTGGTATGGCATTGCCATCACTTTCAATTGCATTATGGGTTGTACTCCCACTTATCTTTTTAATACTCGCAAGCATCGTTCATATCTCTTTTTACTCTTTTATGGGAAATCTGCAACAACGCAAATATGAAAAAGACTACAACAAGCTCATTGATGCTGTTGTCGATGCATATTTAGGAAAAGAAAACAGAAAAAACAGTTATAAAACAAAGCGTTATGAACTTTTAGGTTCGATCATTGATAACGCAAAGATCTACCCAACTTTTGAATCAAGTGCACTTGTTGCAAATGAAAAAATTGCGAAAGTACTTGAAGCGATCGATGCTATTAAAAAAGGTGAAGTGGTGGATCTCAAAAAGTATGCACTCAACTCAAGCAATCCGCTTGTGATCCAAAACAATAGAAACCGTCGTAAAAAAGGGGAGATCTCTTGTGAAGAGGTCTTAACTCATCATACAAAATATGATCCATCATTTTGTCAAGAGGTATATGTAGAGTTTGTAGAGATGGCACCATGGTATGCGATAGAAAAATATAAGCAGTTTTTGAGTAAAGAAGCACTCTTTAAAATACTAGAGCGTGTGAATGCACAAGAGAACACTTTAGAGCTATCAAACGAAACACTTCTTTCACTTCTTGGTGAATTAGAACTTGATGCAAAAGATTATACAGCGATCTCTAATGTGCTCTCTGCGCATATGTTGCCAGAACAAAGAATGAAACTCTTTGAGATGTTGAGTGAAGAGAATGAAGAGGCGATAAGTGCATATCTCTTTACCCTATTTGATCTAGAGATGCTTGCTCCTGCAGATGAGATCTTAGATAATTCTCAAGCAGATGAGTATCTTAACTTTAAATCTTACCGTGCCTTAAAAGAGTGTAATAAGCACTTTAACATTAAGCTGTTCGTTTAGTATTTATGATAGAAAAACTCTCTTTTGATAATCCTATTTATGTTCTTGCGCCACTAGCAGGATATACAGATCTTCCTTTTAGAAGTGTCGTCAAAAAATTTGGAGCTGATCTTACTGTTAGTGAAATGATCAGCTCCAATGCTCTTGCACATGGATCTACAAAAACACTTCATATGTTAGAGAAAAGTCCCAACGAAGACCCTTACTCTGTACAGATCGCAGGCGCGGATGTAGATATTGTTAGACGTGCAGTAGAGATATTAAACGAACAGAGTGGTATTGATATTATCGATCTTAACTGTGGATGTCCTGTGCCTAAAGTTGTAGGACACGGAAGTGGAAGCTCTTTGCTTAAAGATCTGCCCTTAATGGGTGAGATCATAAAAACCATCAAAGATACCTCCAATAAAAGTCTTACAAGCGTCAAAATCAGACTCGGTTTTGAGAAAAAAAATCATATAGAAATTGCAAAAATTGTTGAAGCAAGTGGAGCCGACTTTTTGGCTGTCCACGGAAGAACGCGTGCTGGCAAATTTAAGGCAGAGGTCGATTATGATGCGATCAAAGAGATCAAAGAAAATATCTCTATCCCTGTGATTGCCAATGGTGATATTGACTCGTATGAAAAAGCAAAATGGGTTTTAGAACACACTGGTGCTGATGGCGTGATGATAGGGCGTGGCGCAGTGGGTGCCCCATGGATCTTTCATCAACTCAGAACAGGATCGAGCGATATTTCCCTTGCACTTCGGCGAGATATCATCTTAGAGCATTATGATAAAATGATAGAGTTTTATGGTCCACGTGGTGTAGCGATGTTTCGAAAACATGTGCATACATATTCCAAAGGGTATCGTGGTGCTTCAGTACTTCGTAATGAAGTCAACCGTATTGATGATACACAAGAGTTTAGAGGTGTAATAGACACTTTTTTTAAAAACCACGAAATAGTTTCTTAAAGGTATGATAGGTTAATGTTAGATATATCCAAATCGATTCACAGACTAGATGAGATAGATATCTCTGATAATATATACCACTACAAATATAATACAAAACATCTTATGTCTCTTATTAAAAAAGGGATAGATGAGGAAGATCCCGCTTTTTTGAGTTCGTACCGCTCTTTTGAGGGGGAGGTCTTTGAAAACTTCATCTATGAAAAGCTTTTACGCTATGTCAAAGATAATGATGATGTGGAAAAGTTTATCCTCAAAGGCTTTCATCAAAACAAATATAAAGCTTTTGCCAATACACTCTCCATCAGTGAAAAACAACAGATAGTTTACAGAACAAAAAGTAAGGAGATCAGCGAATTTGATGCGATGATCTTTACAAAAACAGAGCTCTATTTTGTAGAGATGACCTTAGTCAAATCTGTCTTGAAGCTTCGTAGAAGGCTTAGAAAGAAAAAAGCTCTTTTAGAGACTATCTTTCCAAACTATGAGATCAAAGCGCTAGTGATCTTAAATGAGGGTGCTACAGGGACAAAACAGTTTCCTTCGTATTGTAAGGTTTGGTTTACCAAAGAGTTTTCCGCCAAAGGTGTTTTGGATTACATACGAGATCCATCATCAAAACAACTCAAGCCAAAAGAGCGAATCAAGTCTCCTAAAATGGTCGAGGCTCATACACTCAAACTTCATCCTTTCCGCTACTACAATACGATCTCTTGGATCACAAGAGTTCTTCGTTCTCACAAGACACATATTCTTGATATGAAGTTTTTGATGAATCCAAAGATTCAACGTTATCACGATCTTTATACAAAGTTTTATATTGGGTATTTGGATTTAGAAGAGGCGCGTGAGCTTTTAAACTTAGATGGTGAGTATGAGAAAGATCAAAGAGTGATGGTCGCGATAGAAAAAAAACATTCAGATCAGATCGTATTAACCTATTATATTCAACTCACTCGAAAGACACTTTATCTTTACTCTTTTGATGATGATGGAAAAATGAGTAAAGAGAAGAAAGACCCTTATGGAATTACAGTGACAGAAGTGTATCATGTCAACAAGCTAATGAATGAAAAATATAAGCTCTTTATGTCTAATATTGATACGATCAAGTCTCTCTTAGAAAACCTATAGTTCTTTTGAACTATACCTCATAAGAGATTGAAGAAGCTTTCTCTTTATAAGATTGGAGGGGTTCTTTAGAAGAACTACCTTGTGTATCTACCTTTAAAAATTCATCAAGTTCTTGATGTCTGTTTTGTAAAATCGTCTCAAAATCACTTTGTGTCACAGGTTTATTGTCTGTAAACTTATCGAGTAAGATATTGTTATGCCCCATAAGTACCAAATAACTTTCAGCACCAAAATCAAGCATTACGACGCTATTTTCATTATTGATATTTTTTTGGAAACGGATACTTACCTCATTTGGATTTTGAGCCGCTTGATGTTTTGCATCAGCTTTGAACAGCCATGAAGAACTTTTTTTTGGTGCTTGTTGGGATGTGTTCATCTTTTTTTTGAGATAGAATAAAAAAACGATCCCAGCCACGAGAATAGAGATCACTATATAGTAACTTTGTGACATATCACCATCTTGTTTGGTTGGAAGTCCTGCAAAAGGGTTGACCTCTTCTTGCACGCTTTGTTGTTGCTTCGTTTTGCTTTGAGAAGCCCTCGTTGTAAATCGAAGTCTTAGTCCATAAGAATCAGCGGTCTTAGATGCTTGAAGCTCCACTGATGGTGGTACAGAAGCGACTATTTGCGTATATCCTGCCATAGGTGTGATAGTGATGGCATTTAAAAAATTTGACGCGAGTTTTTTTGTTTTTGCAGATTCTATCTTTGCATCTTCGAGTTTGATGATAATGTTTTGTGTACTAACACTCTGCTTGATCGTTCCTGTATAGGGTGTGTCAAAGGTGATCATTACATCCACTCTATCTGTTCTGTCGTAAATGTTATAGCTTAGGATGTTAGAAGCACTCAGTGCAAACGGAAGAAGTAACAGTAAAAAAAATCTAATCATAATCTCTCTTTAGATAGGTGGTATAAGACAGCGCTTGAGTCGAGTACTTCATTGATACGGATCGCAAGGTTTTTTTCATAAACCATAACTTCACCTTTGCCTAAAATACGCCCGTTTACATAAGCCTCAACACTTTCACCTGCTGGTTTTTTTAGGTCAATGATAGAGCCTTTTCTGAGCTTTAATATATCATCAATAGTGATCTCTGTTTCGCCAAGATCCGAGACAAATTCTATCTCCATATCCAAAAGACCTGAATAATCCATCCATGAGAGCTCTTTGTCAGCATCAAAAGGGATGGTTTTTTCACCATAATAGTGTTTTATCTTAGCCATTAATTACCTTGATCGCTAGTATCATTGTATCATTTTCCACTTTGATCACTTTTGCTTCATCAAAGTCGTGATTGAAAGTGTCTTGTTTATCATAAACTGGGGTACCAATAGTAAAAGGAGTTTCATTTGTTTCTTGAGCTAACACTTTTGCACTCCCTACGATAAGATTCACAGTTTCTAAAGCCATATCAATAAGTGTCTCTTCATCACTTTCATCTTCTTCTAAGAAGAGCTTTGAGACTCTTTGTACAAAGCCTGGTTCAGAGGCGATATAAACGCGATGCTTCTCCCCGTTATTTGTATCTATATCGATAAAAGCAATAAGTGTTCTCGTTTTGTTAATAGTATCACTTACTTCGTAAGGTAAGCGTATTTGGTGGATACAAAAGTTTTCACCTGCTTTGAGGATTGTATTGATCATTGTTTATAGCCTTTTGCCTTTTGTAAGAAGCGATGATTATACTTCATAAAATATCAAAGGAAAATTAAATGCCCTAAAAGCAACTCAAGAGTATAATCGTGCTATGTATGAAATTGAATTGATTATCGCGGGAATTGCGACCGGTTTTTTATCAGGATTTTTTGGAATAGGTGGAGGGACGGTCCTTGTGCCTTTGCTCTTACTCATAGGGGTTGAAACCAAAACAGCCATAGGGATATCTGTGGTTCAAATGGTATTTAGCTCGCTTTATGGGAGTTATCTGAATAAAAAATTTGGTACTCTTGATGTAAAACTTGTAGCTTTTATAGGTGTTGGTGGTTTTGTGGGAGCACAATTTAGTGGTGTGATTACAGCGGGACTTTCTGCAAAAATTTTAGAGCTTATCTTTTTAGGTTTTGCTTCTTTTGCCTTAGTACGGTTATTTATGAAGCCAAGTGAGCTTGAAGAGCAAAAAGAAAATGTAAATCCTTTGATCTTACTTGGTATTGGCTTTGTGCTTGGGGTAATGAGTATGGCAATTGGGGTGGGTGGAAGTATTGCTCTTACCCCAATTTTGGTGGGATATTTTCATTTTCCACTTAAAAAAGCGATCTCTGCGGGGCTCTTTTTTGTGGTATTCTCATCGATCTCAGGAGTTATATCTCAATCGATGAGTGGAAATGTAGATTATCTCTCAGGGCTTATTGTTGGAATAGCTTCTTTAGCAGGGGTTTATTTAGGGATTATTAAAAAAGATATAGTTACTCAGGTGTTACAAAGA
>JAGGTH010000009.1 GCA_021163845.1 Helicobacteraceae bacterium
AAATTATAGTTAAGTTTCATTGAATCAAATATTAAGAATAACCATAGACAAAAAGTAGAAAAGTGATTTTATTCCCATTATTTTGGAATATGTAATGGAATGTAATATAAATTTAGTATAATTTTGCAAACATATGAAAGAATGCAAATGAAAGTAGCAATAATTGGTCTAGGACTTATGGGTGGTTCCCTTGCTCTAAGCCTTAAAAAATTAAACTTTATCGATACCATTGTCGGAATTGATCACAATCCGACACACCAAAAAGATGCACTCAAACTATCCCTCGTAGATAAGATAATCCCCTTTGAAGAAGCAAAAAATTATGATGTCATTTTTTTGGCTATCCCTGTTGATGGCGTTATCTCGATCCTTAAACAACTCACTGATGTAGCGGAGAACACGACTATAATTGATCTTGGGAGTACCAAAGAGATGATCGTAAAATCAGTTCCCCCACAGATCCGTAAAAATTTTGTCGCTGCACATCCGATGACAGGAACAGAAAATTTTGGTCCTTACGCAGCTGTTGAAGGTTTATATAAAGATAAAGTGGTCGTTCTTTGTGATCTTGAAGAGAGTGGAGAGCATCAAGCACGTGTGGCACGTAAGATATTTAAAAATCTTGGGATGAATAAGCATTTTATGAAATCTCATGAACACGATCGTCATGCTGCATTTATCTCTCACATGCCTCATGCTATCTCTTTTTCTATTGCAAATACAGTAATGAAGCAAGAACACAAGCACAATATTTTAGCACTTGCAGCAGGTGGGTTTCGCTCTATGAGTCGTCTTGCAAAAAGTTCACCAAATATGTGGGAAGATATCTTTCGCCAAAATAAAACAAATCTCTTGGAAGCGATCGAGCTTTTTGAGAATGAACTTCGTGGACTTAAAACCAAGATCCAAAATGATGAATGGGACAAAGTCCATCAAAATATGGTGGATGGAAATAAGCTCCATGACATCTTAGACTAGAGATATTTTTTTACTATCTCTTTGAGTCTTTTCTTCTCTATAATATGGCTTTTATTTGAATAAATATTCTCTTCTAAAAGTCTCACCAATTCTGCTACCTCTTCATCTTCTTTGTAAGGTAAAAGTTTTACTAGTAACATTTTTTCATCATTAAGAGACACGTTGTTTTTTTGCTTACGTAGATTCCAAGGTTTGAAATATAAAAGTAAAAAAGCGATGAAAAACCCAAGAATGAAGGATGCAGCGAGAGTAAAATAGGATGTTTGTATGACCGTAACCACTTTCTCTTGAGTTTGTTCCTGTGTTGGTATCTCTTTTTTTATCACCATCTTTTCTTGGGGTGAGCTATTGTTCACTTTGATAGGGATCTCTTGTGTTTTAAGTGTTTTGATCTCTTTGGAATCAAGGTCAAAATAGCGCAACTCTAAAGAGGGAATCACAAAATCATCATCTGCGACAAAAGCTATTTTTTGTGTAAGCACGCGATCTTTGAGATCTATTTTTTCATCAAAGACACTCACATTTTGCACAAAAGGCTTAAAGGAACTGATATCTTCTAGATTTCCCTGACCCTTTACACTTACAGTCAAATTCACAGCTTCATTTGCATTGATCTCATCTTTATCTACACTCGCACTTATCTCAAAACTTCCTACAAGCTTCACCCCTGTTGGAAGTGGTTTCACATCTATATCAAGCCCATTAGAGCGGTAGGTTTTCCATTTCACACGAGGAGAGAATGCACCCCATACATCCCTTGCATGAGAACGTGTAGCGATCTTGATCTGTGCAGGGGTGATACTCAGATTTGCATCTCGTTGCGCAGACATTTTGTAGCGCAATTTTGTCACACTATACTCTCCATCAGAATATTGTTCTTGCTCGGGCTCTCCTTGCATCCAAAAACCTTGTAGATTAGGCCCTACAAAATTTGAGTCAACGACGCTGAGACCTTTTTTTTGTTTGAACAAAAGAGTTACTTCAAAAGGTTCTCCAATATAGACCTCTTTTTTGTCACTCTCTAGTGTCAAAATAAAGTCTCTCTCCTTGGATGTATCTGACGGGAGAACCTTTAAAGAGAGTGAATTACTTTTTTCGATCTGACCATTTACCCTCACCTCAATAGGCTCTATCTCACAACTTTTTGTCGGGAAAAACTGGTAACTTAGGATGTAGCTCTTGGATGTTTTTCCATTCAACATCTGCAGGCTTGTTTGCTGCCCTGTTGCCACGACATCCGAACCACAAAGAGTATAGATATCAGGCTTTTTTGGATTCTCTCCGATGATCTCAAGACTGAGTGTGACAAGTTCCCCCTCCTCTACATTTGTCGCATCAAGTGTTGCGATCACTTGAGCTTGTAAAAAATAGGGGATACAAAAGGTTATAAAAAATATTTTACCAAGGTTTTTCATCGCTACGTGGCTCCTGTTGTGTTGTTTTGTTGAGTTGGTACATAAATGAGCTTGTTTCTTTATTGAGTGCATCGAGCCATTTTTTTTGCTCCGCATCACTCATCTGCACCTCTTGCGCTTCTACTGGCTCTTGCGGCTCACTTTGCTTTTGCTCTTGCTTTTTTGACTCATCTTTGGATCTCTTCTCTTCTTGCTTTTCATCTTCTTGCTTTTCATCTTCTTGCTTTTCATCTTCTTGCTTTTTGTCTTCTTCTTGAGAGCTTTGTTCTTGAGAGTCTGAGTCTTTCTTTTCATCTTCTTGCTCGCCCTCTTGTTTTTCATTTTGCTCTTGATTCTCTTCTTTTTCGTTCTTTTCATTCTTATCGTTTTTTTGTTCTTGCTCTTTTTGCTTTTGAAGCATCTCTTTGACTTTCTCTAAATTCTCTCGTACCTCTTTATCTTCGTGAAGTTTTAGAGATTTCTCATACATCGAGACTGCTTGGCTTAGTTTTTGGGACGAGCCTTGCTTTGCATACGCATTTCCCATATTCGCATATTTCTGACTCTGCTGCACTTTTGTATCAAAATTTGCATCTTTATAATGCTCGATCGCTTCTTCATACTTTCCTTGTTTATACAAAGCATTCGCAACATTATAATGGCTCTCATCATTAGAATGTTCTTTTGCATAGGAGCCATACAGCTTGGCAGCCTTTTCATATTCCCCTTTTTCATACGCTTCTTTTGCATCTTGAAGCATTTGAAAATCTAAGATCCCCGCCTCACTTTGAGCGGGGTTCAAGAGCAAGAAAAAGAGTAAAAAAGCAGAGGGGAGCTGTACCACTTCACGTTTGCTCATAGAGCTTGTTGCCAGCAGAAGTAAAAAGAGTGCAAATCCAAGAGGGATGTAAAACAGCTGAAAATACTTTTGTATCTTTTGGCTTTGCAACTCCTCTTCATTTGCAATACTTTTGATCTCAGATATCATTGTTTTCATATCTTCATTGGAGCGCGTGCTTTGGATGTAAACACCCCCTGTAGATGTGGCAAGTTTAACAATATTATCATTTCTTTTAGAGATGATAATATCTCCATTATGCTTAATGAACTCTCCACTATCAAGACGGATCGGTGCCCCTTTTTGCGTAGCAACTGCAAGGATAAAGATAATAATATCATGCTCTTTGGCGTAAGAGATCTCTTGGCTAAAATCACTTTGGTCCCCTCCATCACTCAAAATTAAAAGATACTTTTGCTTTTTTTTCTCAGAAGATTTGGCAACCACCTCAAGCATCGACAAGAAGTCTGTCCCTTTTTCTGTGATCGAGTTTGTATCGAGCTTATGGAGTAAAAACTTCACAGCCCCACTATCAAAACTCAAAGGGGAAACAAGATAGGAATTCTTCGCAAAAGCTAGGACCCCTATCCTCTCATTTTCCATGCTCTCTATCAAAAAGAGTGCTTTTTCTTTCGCTACACGTAAGCGATTTGGATAGATATCCTCTGCCAACATCGAATCAGAGATATCAAGCCCTAGCATCAGGTCCGCACTTTTGGCTTTGACCTCGATCTCACCCTCTACGATCACGGGTTGAGCAAGAGCTGTGAGTAACAAGAGCCCGATAAAAAAGAAAAGAATATTGCGACTACGCAAACTCAAAGCACCTGAGTGTACACGCAATTTCGCCATCACTTCCTCTGAAAAAAAGTTTGCATTGATCTCTTTTTGAGACAAAAGCAAGCCAAAAAGGAGTAGCAAAGGGGGAAGCATAAAATAGAAAAACTCTGGATGTAAGAAACTCATTCATGCCCCTTTTTATTAAGAAAATAGATATACAACATCAAAGCAAGAAGTGCAAGAAAAAGAGGATAGGTATAAAAATAGCGCAGGGATGTAAAGGTCTCGTTTTGTATCTCTGATTTTTCCAGCCTATCAATTTGCTCATACACCTTAGCCAGTTCTGTGGCACTTGAAGCTCCAAAAGCTACGCCACCTGTCTCTTTTGCAATATATTCAAGTACAGCCCTGTTGTACTCATTTGGCAAACCAATACCGATGGGATAAACTTTTACTCCCTCTTTTTTTGCCATATCTACCGCTACATCCAAAGGGATCCTATCTTGCCCTTGGGTCGAATAGCCATCCGTTAAGAGGATCGCCACTTTCGTGTGAGAACTTCCTCCTCGCAAGAGATTGATCCCTTGTGTGAGAGACTCATATAAAGCGGTATATTTTCCTGCGATCCCGATTTGAAGCTGGGAGACAAGTTGTTTGAGGATGTTTTCATCATAGGTCAGAGGGGATGCAATAAAAGAGTAAGAACCAAAAACGACAAGTCCGATGTTATCATTTTTTCTTTGTGCAATAAAATCAGAGACAATGTTTTTGACCACATCAAAACGGTTGAGACTAAGGTTCGCTCTATCAAAACCCCTTGCACTCATCGATTCAGATGCATCAAGGATCAATGCGAGCTCATATCCCTCTTTAGGTTCGAGCTCATAAGGTTCGTCTTTGACAGGAGACATAATCGCAAGAATAAGCATCACGATCCCTAGCCATTTGAGCAAAAAAAGAGTTTTGGACTGAGAGATCGAGCCTCTCATAAACTGCTGTGCATGAGGAAAGTAGAGCGAGGGCAAACGCATACGGCAAAGCGTGGCACACGCGATAAAGAAAAAGATCACAAAAAGGAGTTTTGGAAACTCAAAATAGATCCCATCAAACATCGCACATCTCTTTGTAAAGTTGATAATAACTCAGGGTCTCCTCATCAATATTCTCAACTCTTTTTTTATATTTATAATTTTCAAGACGCCCCAAGAGGTTTTGATACATCTCTTGATGTCTAGCTGAATCATGGCTAAAGGTAGCACCATACAAAGTAAGTGCATACGCCGCTTTTTTTGGATCTTCAAATGAGAGACTCTCTAAGGCTTTTTTATCCTCGGCTCTTTTGTTGTAACGTTTCTTCTTTTTCCAATATTTAAACAAAAGATAACTCAATGCAAAAAGCAAAAAGAGAGCTATAGCAATCAATAAAATAAAATAATACAAAGAGTACTCTTGCACTTCTACGATAGGTTTAATATCGTGAAGTGGGATATCAAAATTTTTCTCTGGCATCTTATCTTCCCTCAAAAAGTCTACGTAACTCTACACTCGCATTGGATGTGGTGTAGATTTTGGTAAATCTGATCTGCTGTTTTCTAAAAGTATCATAGAGTTTGTGGTCATGAATATGTACTTTTTTTGCATATTCCTCTACGCTTTTTGAGTTAAAGTCTCCCTCTAAAACCGCCCCACTCTCAGGATCGACCAAAGAGCTAAAGCCCATTACCGGAGGTTTTTCTTCTAAGTGATCTCGCACTACAATAGCCACCACTTCATGCTTTTTGGCTAAAACTTTAAAGTCTGGGATCTCAAAGAAATCCCCTACGATAAGGATCAAAGATTTTCGTTTGAGGCGCTTGTACAAAGTATCGGCAATCACTTTAAAATCAACTTTTTGATTGAGCGCATCAAACTCTAAGATCTCCTCTGTGATCTTGTGAACTTGATGGAGTTTTTTACTTGGTTTAAGTGCAGAGACCATCATATCTGTAAAGATATACGAACTTAAAAGATCTCCATTTTTAAGCGTAGAAAAACTCAAAAGAGCCGCTATTTCAGCGATAGATTCTTGTTTGAATTTTTTGGAACCAAAATGAACACTTCCATTGAGGATAGAGACCACGACAACATTAAGCTCACGCTCTTCACGAAAGATCTTGATATAGGGGGAGCGCATCTTTGCAGTGATATTCCAGTCGATATGGCGAATATCATCCCCTGGCATATACTCGCGAAGCTCGATAAAGTCATAACCCTCCCCTTGAAAGATAGAGGGGTTATTTCCCACCATTTCACTAAAAACTTGACGTCTGGCTCGAACAAGTATTTTTTTCAATTTACTCATAGGCTCACCTACGGGATCGCTACAGTTTCAAGCACTTTTTGAATGATCTCATCCGTGCTTATCCCCTCCGCCTCTGCTTCATAAGTGAGTACCAAACGGTGACGCATCAACTCTTTTGCGATATAGGCTACATCCACAGGTGTCACAAAATCTTTTCCACGCAAAAAAGCCATCGCTTTGACTGCTTTGAACATATCGATACTCACACGAGGAGAAGCACCAAATTGGATGTATTCTGCTATCTCTTCGAGTCCATACTCTTGTGGATTTCTTGTCGCATTAACAAGCTCGATCATATAGGTTTCCACCTCAGCATCCACGTGAACAGCCCTCACTTCAGTTTTGAGTGTTTCAAGATCTTCACGATTGACAACGGAACCGATCTCTTCAAAGTTTCCACTTGAAATACGACGTGCGATCTCAAGTTCTTCTTCTTTGGTGTTATAGCCCACTACAAGCTTAAGCATAAACCTATCAAGCTGCGCTTCTGGAAGCTGATACACGCCCTCCTGCTCTACAGGGTTTTGTGTTGCCATAACAAAAAATGGCTTCTCTAGCTTAAAACTCTCATCACCCAAAGTCACCTGCTTCTCTTGCATCACTTCCAAAAGAGCTGACTGCACTTTAGCAGGAGCACGGTTGATCTCATCTGCTAAGAGAAGGTTTGTAAAAATGGGGCCTTTTTTGATTTTAAAGTTATTGCTTTGGGGGTCATAAATCTCAGCACCTAAAATATCTGAGGGGAGTAGATCTGGAGTGAATTGCGCGCGTTTGAAGTTAAGCCCTAGACTCTTTGCAAGTGCATTGACCGTAGTTGTTTTTGCAAGTCCTGGAACCCCTTCAATGAGGATATGTCCCTCGCATAAAAGGGCAATGAGAAGTGAATCAACCATTCTCTCTTGCCCCACTACAACTTTTGCTACCTCTTTTTTTATCTCTTGAATCTTTGAATTCATTATTAGAACACCTTATTTATGAAAAGTAAAAGATTATAGCAAAATGTGGTTAATAAGAGGCAAATTTAATTGCCCGTTATAAAAGGAAAAATCCCTAATTGCCCAATCTTCTGTTCATATTTTGCTGTTCGAGCGATCGCATCTTCAAATCCTGCAGAGGAAGATTCTTTTGTCTTATAAACAGCGTTCGAGACAACATTTCCATTTTTATCCACAGCTTTTATGAGTGTGTCTCTGAGTGCAAAGGTCAAATTAGCAAAATCTTTATTTGTTGATGGATACTTTTTCATCTTTGCTTTTGTCGTGATATCGATCAAGACATTGTAATTTGTATCACTAAAAGTAATATTTTGCGCACTGAGCTCAGAGCGGATAAGTGAAGCTAAAGACTGAGAGTTTTTATCGGCACGGATCTTAAATACCATATCTCCTTGTGCTTTGCGCATCTCTTTTGTGTAATTCTGATAGCGCGAAGTGTAACTTGAATCATCATAATCACTTTTGAGTGCATGCAAAAGAGGAAAAAAACTATCTGTTTCTTTGAGAAGCTTTGAAAGTGTGACGGAGATCTTTATCTTTTCAAAAAAACTCGCATTTTGGTAAAACTCCCACTCTGTTTGGATCTTTTGGTCAAGCTTATCAAGCTTGCGTGCATAGTTTTGAAATAAAACATCTCTGTCTACCTCAACGAGCACCATCCACTCTTTGCCATCAAAGTTGCTCTCTTGAACTTTTACATCCGTGTATTCAATCTCTTTACTCTTACTTACGACATTGCTTTTTGTTTCTCTTAAAACACTTTCATCTCCATCTTGACGTTTCGCACTCACTGATGTGGAGAAGTTTGAAGCAACATTGACTGATATTTTTGCGCTTATTGTAGAGAGCGCATCACTCTTTGCATCTTTTTGTGAAGCACCTGAGCCTACTCCATAAAAATATTTTGACGTATCTGCTGGCGGGTTATGAAGCCAATGAAGCTGTTCATCTGATGGAGATGCAACGGCTCCACACGCACTAAAAAAAGTGAGCGCGAGTAAGGTAAAGAGTGATCTAAAATACATAATGTATCCTTTTTTTTAGTTATTGTTTACTACTTTTGCAGCTTCAGCTTCTTGCTCTTTTTTGGTTTCATATGCCACGATAATTTTACCTGTCACATCTGCATACTTTCCAGCAAGAGTAGATTGTTTATTCGCATAGTAGGTTCCGATCAGAGCATTTGGAAGAGCATCGATAGCATTTTTCATAAGTCTCATCACTCTCTCATTATACTTCTCTTGGAGATGCATAGGAACAGTTGCTTTTGCAATTGCCAATGACTCCAACTCTCTTGGAAAGTTTAAAAGAGAGTTGTTGACAATAAGATTTGTCACAGCTACACCAAAAGCCGTATATGCCTCTGTCGCTGATCTATCAATCTCATCAGCTACAATATTAACATTTTTTGCAAGTTTTACATAGTTCTCATCATCGATATTCATATCACTTTCTAGAGCAAGTACCATGTGATCTAAAAGTTCAAAGTACAGTACTTCCTTCTCTTCTGCGATACGTTCTGCATCCTCGATCTGTTTTTCAATGATAGCTAACTCTTCGTTGATCTCTGAGACCTCTTGCTCTGTTAGTTGTATAAAATCCGTCTCGGGAGTCTCAGCATTTTTTTCAGCTGCATTAAGTTTGAGTTTTGTTTCCAGTCTCCCTTTTTGAGACTCTGCCAAAGCAACAGTATCATATGCCTCAATCAGTTCTTTATGTCCAAGTTCAAGATCTTTCTTGTAATTCACAGGAGCTAAAGCAATAATAGCCTCGCCCAGTGTTGGGTAATAATCACTACTTCCAGCTTCTATTTCACGTAACTTTCCATCTTGAAAATCTAAATAGTTATCCAAAGAACCATCAAATTTAAAAACATTTGGCCAGTTTTGTACTCTATCGGCTATATATCGATCTTGGGATGTATAGCTCGAAGCTTCTTGAAGCTGTGGATTTGAAAATAAAATATCTAACTTGTTTACAGCTCTATATGTAAGAGGAGAAACCGTTTGATCTAAAACTATAGCAGTAAGATGCCCATAATCTCCTAATTGATTCATCAAATAACTACTTCCAAGCATTTGCCTTTGGATAAGTTTCGTATAATGAACAGTCGCAAAATACGGCTCATTCATTAAGGCTTGTTCTATAAACTTTTTTTGCGCATCATTGATATCTGCAGCGATCAAAGTTGGCCACTGTGCATCTGCAGAAATAGGCATTTTATAAGCTAAGATATTATTTTCACGTACGATCGTCATCCCTATTGCCGCACGGTTTACTTGGCTTTCAACCGTTGGCACCTCCATTTGTGATGCCATAGTTTCTTGAAGTGCAGAACACCCACTACTCACTAACGCTAAAACCCCCACGAGTACACTTTGTACTACTACACTTTTTACTTTCATATTTTCCCTTTTTTTATTCATATTCACTATCAGAACTTCCTATCATAGAGTTGCGATCTTCTATGAGCGCCTGATTTGCTTTATCTTGATCTTTCGTTTTATTAAGAAGATCATAGAAATTCTCAAATCTCACTTTTGCACTCATAATAAGCTCATCAGAAGCACCACCCATCTCCATCGCTTTGTCATAATTATCTTGTGCCTTGTCTAAAAGTCTCAAATTTTCCGTTATACTCGCTTCAGCTTCAAAAAGTACGGCAAGATTGTAATGAAAATTCATATCTCTCTCCCCTTTGTACTTGTTCATAAGCTTGATAGCACCCTTGTAGTTCTTACGTTTTGCATACTCCTCAACATACGCCAATTCACTTGGAAAAGACTTGAACTCTCGAAGCTGATTTGTTTTTAAAGGGGAGATATCAGAGATAAAATCTTTGACGACTTTCTCTACTGCTTCGGATGTAAGCTGATTTTGCGTTGGCAATCTACTTAGATCCTTTGATTGACGGTTTTTTCGCTCACTGTACGACTTTGCCAAAAACTCCTCGGTTCCACGTGCAAGAACAAAGACCACATCAAGATACAGACTTACTTTATTTCCCTCTTGCTTGTAGTCATAACTTTGTACCTTCATATTCAAAGCCACACCTTCATCTCCACCGAGCGGATCGAGTGCTATGAAGTTTGTTTGTGTCACTTTTGTTTTCACACTGTCGATGAGCATCGATGCAAGTGCCTTTGTTCCCCCCTGTATCTCTGGATTGATCCAAAGAGCAAGATACGCATTTTCTGAGATAAACTCATCTTTTGTCTCAATTTTACTTAGTTTTGCAGCTTCTTTTGGCGCCGTATACGAAGGTATCACTATCTTCGGTCCTGCACCACAAGAAGCAAGCATCAAAGCAACTCCTGTTAAAACAACTATCTTCATACCGTTTTTCATTGTATCTCCTCTAAAAACTTTAATGATGGTATGTTAAATATATTTAAGTTTTAATTAATTTATATAGATCTTTTTGAATATCTTTCAATGAGATAATATTATTTAACTCTATTTGTTTTATATAGGTTTCAAACTTTGGATTTTTTTCTAGAACAAGTAAAAAGAGAAGCTCATCGAGATCTTTTGTATTGGCTATTTTTCGGATCAATTCTGCATCCTTACCTTGGAGCTTTTTCGTTTTTTTAAACTTGATCTGAGCCACAAGATAACCTGCTAAAAATGTCAAGAGATAATACAGATATTCAGGCTTATAAAAAGTTTGACTCTGCTCTTGTGGAGCATCTAAGAGCTCCTCAGCTTTATAGCCACCAAGCACCTCTACATCCAAAGGTTCCAAAACAAGTCTCTTTTTTCTTTGTTCCCTTAGATCAAAATACTCGATCTCTACCTTGGGAATCGTAAAATTTCCCTCACTGACAAAAGCAAACTTTTGATGGTATTTCCCGATATAGCCCTCTTTGGATAAAGCAATTTCACTATAAGGCTCTTGTGCAAACACTTTAACACCCTCTACTTGAATGTCGAGAGCTTTGATATCTTGAAGATTCCCATTTCCATTGAGAGTAAGAGAGAGGTGAAAAGGCTCATAGGCTTTGACTTGCAAGGAGCCAAATTCTCTTTGTATCTCAAAAGAACCTACCAGATCACTCCCAGCATCTTCTACATCCACGCTTAAAGTCTCTTGACGCATATGTTTGGAAGTATAGTCTACAAACTGTGCATTATCCCGCCCAATAATCGTATTATCTATCGAGTCTTGCGTTGTTTTTTTCATCACCATATCAAAGGTAAAATCTACTTTTTGTGCTTTTTTGACAAAGGCGACAAACTCATAACGATTCCTTCTTTTGCCATCTTTGTAGCTAACATCTTCACTTAAGAGTTTAAGATCATAGAGCTCATTCTCCCCCACAGGGTCAAAGTCTATTGTATAAAGTTCCCCTCGATCTTCAAACTCACAGATATACTCAAGGTAAAGTGCCTCATGTGTCATCGCTTTTGTTTTATTGATAGATGCGCTCCATTTGTACTCTGAACCCATAAGCACACTTGCACACAAGCTCAGCAAAAGAAAGAAAAAGCTCTTACCATGGTTTTTTTTCATTCACTCCCCTTTTATTGATAAGCTCGTATTGCGTGGAACTTAGTTTTGTTTTGGATTCATTTTGGCTAAAGAGCGCTTCTGATTTTGTTTTTTTGCCACCTTCACCCGCGCCACTACTTGCATCGGTTTTTACTTGCATATTCGATCCACCCCCCTCTTTTTTCTTTTGATCGCTTTGCTCTTTTTTTGCGATCTCAGATTTTTTCTCACTCTTTTGTTGCCCTCTGGTCATGCTTTGTTGTTCGGCTACATCTTTGATATAGGCAAGATTTTCATCTGCTTGGGATGTATAAAAAAGTGTGAGCGATTTGAGATACGCTTCTCTTGCCTTTGCAAACTCTTTGAGACGCACAAGAGTATTTGCTAAGTTGTAAAAGACTTGCGCCTTAAACTCAGGATCATCTGAACGCACACCTGAGAAAAACTGCAGTGCTTTTTCATATTCACCCAGTTTGTAGTAGCTACATCCCACGTTGTAGTACGCTCGATCTTTTTCTATCTTTTCATACAAGGTAGCAGAGCGATTATACTCTTGCGAGTCGTACGCTTCTGCTGCATATTTTTCATAAAAATACTCCAAAACTGAAGCCTCAAGAGTCGCACCAAAGAGTACAAAGAGTGGGAGAAGAATTTTTTTAAGAAATCGCTTGAGCCGCGTCATACTCACCACAAAGATCCCAAGTGCGAGAGCGACAAAATAGTAAAAAAGTTCGCGGTTTTGATACACCACACTTTGGGCTTTATAATCATCCTCTCTTTGGGATTCTAGCGCAGAGATGATCGTGTCAAAATCTTTGCTATATACCCCACCCGTAGCATCAGAGATCAGCTTGATATGTGTATTTTCGCGACTTACCACAATCGCGCCACTTTCATCTGTAAGTAAAGTCCCATCTTTTTGTTTGAGGGTTCCACCCATAGTTGTTGCGAGCATCAGGGTGTTGACTACAAGATTGTTCTCTTTGGCATAACGCGCTTCTGGCTCATAAGAGATCTCGTCCCCACCATCACTCAACAAAACAACACGAAGATTTTTTGACTTGGATATTTTTCGCGCGAGCTGGAGTGCTGGCATCACGCTACTCCCTTTGGTGGTGATGAGTGATGCATCCAAAGAATCAAAAAGATGCAACAAAAGCTCGCTATCTTGTGTCAGTGGAGAGAGGATCATCGCGTTAGTGGTAAAGCCAAGCACTGCGTAACGGTTTTTTTGATTTTGCTTTACAAGACCTTGAAGCAGCTCTTTTGCTTTTGCAAGGCGGTTGGGCGTGATATCTTCTGCTTGCATCGAGTAAGAAAGATCAACGGCTACCACCACATCACTAAGATATTGCTCATTTTTCACAGGCTCTTGCTCAATGACAGGGCGTGCGAGTGCGATCACGACAAACACAAAAGTGAGCATCAAGCCAATAGAAGCGGTATTGATAGCAAAACGCTCCCTTTGAAGCAGAGGAAAAAACAATACAAGCAAAAGCCAAAAGGAGTGTGGATCTAAAAAGCTCATCGACGCATCCCTCGAAATAAAAGTAAAAGCAAAAATACACAAGCAAGCAGTAAAAAGTATTGGTAATAGTACTCTTTTTTCGCAAACTCCCTACTTTTGATCTTGGAAGACTCAAGTGTATCTATTTTTTGATACACCTCTGCGAGCTCTTTGGCATTAGAAGCTCCAAAAAACTCTCCTCCACTTTGCTGTGCTATTTTTTGAAGCAAACCACTATCTGCTTCTTCTTTATTCCCCACTGCAATGGTATAGACCTTTATCCCCTCATTCTCCACAAGTTCCATAGCCTCTTTTGGGGAGATTGCACCACTGTTATGCTCTCCATCGGTAAGGAGAATGATGATCTTTGTTTTGGCTTTAGAGTGTTTAAAAGCATGCACCCCCATTGCGAGTGCTTCACCAATAGCGGTATTTTGCCCCGCCATCCCTTGATTGAGGTAGGAGATCATCTCTGTGAGAATATCTTTTTCATAGGTGATAGGCGAAGCGATAAAAGCAAAATCTCCAAAGAGCACCACCCCAATATTATCCCCATCACGACGGAGAATAAAATCACTCACGATATGCTTGGTGATCTCAAAACGGCTCAGCCTCTCACTTGCGATACTTTCATCAAGATCTAAAAAGTCATTACTCTGGGCATAGCCCGAAGAGTTCATAGATCCACTTGCATCAATAGCTAAGACAATATCTTTCCCTTTACGGTTGAGGGGATCATGCTTATCGATAACTACAGGAGAACAAAGAGCTATAACAAGGGAGATCACAAACAAAATTTTTAAAATCCACTCGAGTTTGAGAAAGTTTTTCTTTGCAGACAAGAGATGCAGATGCACAAAATATTTACTCTGCGCAAACTCCTTACATCGGTAGAGGCAATAGAGTATCGGTGGCAACAATAGGATCAAATAGGGATACTCAAAACTATAGTAATTCATGCAGTGATTATAACTAAAAAATATATCATAGTGTTACCCGAAAAGGTGACAAATCAAATTTTTTTCAAATTTGTCACCATTTTTCTTGACATATAAATCTGATTTGTCTATAATTCCCATCCACAAACGCAAGGTTTGTATCTGTCTCGTTAGCTCAGCTGGTAGAGCACGTCACTTTTAATGATGTGGCCGATGGTTCGAATCCATCACAGGACACCATTTTTTACACATTGTTGGCCCCGTCGTCTAGCGGTTAGGATCCATGGTTTTCATCCATGTTACAGGAGTTCGATTCTCCTCGGGGTCACCAACTTTTTTCTAACAAATTCCCTTTACTTCAAATATAACTTTATAAGCATCTGTTATTACCTACTTGCTTTACCCTCTTTTTACGAGTAATCCACCAAGCACGATAAGTCCAATCCCACAAAAAGCCCAAAAGTCTGGAAATGCATCCCCAAGCATATAGCCAAATCCTATAGCAAAAGGAATATTTGTATAGCTTACTATACCAATAATTCCAGCTTGAGAGAGGCTGTAAGCTTTGGTAAGTAGCCACTGAGAAAGAGTTGCTATGATCCCAATAAGTAGGATCAAAAGCCAGGTTTGAGAGCTTGAGGGCATTACAAACTCTGTGAAAAGAAAAGCGATCGATTCGGGTGGAGTTATATATGGTGCTATAAAAAAGAGTAGCAAAGGAAGAACTGCTCCCGTTATTGCAAACGATAAAACAATTGTGCGTGCATCGTAGATATGTTTGATCTTTTTGATCGTCGTATAGGCAGCCGCTGCGAGGAATCCACCCAAAACCCCTAGAAAATATTCGTATCCCAGTGTCAATCCGATAGGTTTTGTAATCAAAAGAACTCCTGCAAAACCTATAAAAAGGGCTAAAATTGCTCTTTTAGAGAGGCGCTCTTTGAGAAGAAAAAACGCCAAAATAGAGACAAACAAAGGCGAGGTTTCATTGAGTGTGATTGCCATTCCAAGAGGGATAGTTGCTATGGTATAAAAAAAGAGTATCATTGCGCTAAAGCCAAGAACACCACGCAAAAAAAGCATAAAAGGCTTTCCCCCTGCAAGCTTTGTTGGTGTGTGTTTGAGCATCACTAGCAAGAAAAGCATCCCTACAATACTTCGAAAAAAGACAATTTCTAGGGCAGATAAATCATCTGTAAGTAATTTAGTAAGGGCTCCATTAAATGCAGCTGCTAATGCACTCAGCAACATAAAGAGTGCGCCTTTATCGATTCTGCTTATCATATTCCACCTATCTTTGAGTAATTTTTTCGACATTGTAACAGCATGAGCTTAACCCCTACTTCCACATGAAGAGAACTTTTTTTGTGCTATACTCTGTTACATTCTTCATCTTAAGGAGCTCTTTTTGTTAGTCTACATCCGAACCTTTTGTCTTATAGCTCTGCTCCCATTCTTACTCGATGCAAACCCTTCTACACAAGAAGAGATTAACAACAATGCAGTCGTTTTTGTTTACCACCGCTTTGGAGAATCCAAGTATCCATCGACAAACATAAAGCTCGAACAGTTTCAAGAGCAACTCGATTATCTTGATGCAAATAACTATAATGTTGAAAAACTTTCCACTATTATCAAGCATATCAAAGAAAAAAAGCCACTGCCACCAAAAACTGTTGCACTCACCATGGATGATGCATACTATAGTGTTTATACTAACGCTTATCCTATGCTCAAAGCAAAAGGTTACCCTTTTAGTGTATTTGTCAACACAAATCCGATAGATCATGGCTCTAAAAACTATGTCACTTGGGATCAGATGCGCGAGATGCAAAAAGATGGTGCAGAGTTTTTAAACCACTCACTTGCTCATGACTATCTGCATACAAAACAAAGCGAAACAAAAGAGCAAGCAAAAAAAAGGATCACTGATGACATTCTTCAAGCACAAAAAAGACTTGATGCAGAGCTAGGGGAGACTCCACTCAAGCTTCTTGCCTACCCTTTTGGAGAATATGACCTGCAAACTAAAGAGATACTCAAAGAGCTTAACATTATTGGAGTAGCGCAAAATTCAGGACCTATGGGACATAAAAGTGACTTACAAGCACTTACAAGATTTCCTATGGCTGAGATTTTTGCCAAGATGCCTGCTTTTAAGACCAAACTCAATACAGTGCAGTTTCCACTCAAATCGATCACACCGACAAATCCTCTGATAGAAAAGCAAAATCCACCTCAACTTATCTTAGAGCTAGAACACCCTTTAAATAGTGTTTCATGTTTCTTATCAAGTGGGAAGAAGATCGATGTCAAATGGCTCAACAAAACAAGTTTTGAGGTAAGCTCTTCAATACCACTCAAAGGGCAAAGAGACCTCTATACCTGTACCGCACCTGCTAAAGATGGAAAATGGTACTGGTATTCTCACCTATGGATAGTTGCTAAGAGGTAAGACCTTATCAAACTTGGTGAGCTTATTGTAGCGGATAAGATCTTCGAGTTCTTGCGTATATGCATCGCCTATCTCTGAGTATTTATCAAGGTGTGGAACGATCTCAAAGCTATCATTGGTGTAGAGTCTTGTATAACGAAAGTCCTTATACGCTCGCGCTCGTGCCATCATATCATAGTACTCACGTACCGCTTCATCGACACTTTTAAACTTACGAAGCCAAATAGTTCTATTGTCGTCTCTTTGCTCACTTGCTGCGATGCGCGGCTTGCTTTTTCCTACACTCCAGACGCCAAATATATTATTGGCTTCAACAAAGAAGCGTGATGTTGCCCACGCACTCTCCATGGCAGCTTGTGCTATAGTAATACTTGGAGGGTGAGGTTTGAGACTCGCTAAAAGCTCTTCAATGCTTTGCGCTTTATACTTTGTTTTTAGAGCCTCTATTTCTTGTGTGTTTTTAGAGCTATTGATATCCTTTACAACTCTCTCAAACCTTTGGACCCATTCTTTGTGTACTTTTTGTACAGCTGGCACTACAAGATAATAAAAGCGCTCTTTTTTCATAGAGACATCCATATTTTCAGGAATTACATTCACTAAAAACTTATCTTTACGTGGCTCTTCTAGCACATCATTTTTAGTGGCATTTTTCTCTATGTCATACCATATGAAACTCATTCCAACCAATCCCCCCAGAATTAGTAGAATAATAAAATCTATAAACCTCATCTTTTCCCCCTTTAAGCCTAACTTCTCTTTAGTAGTAAATCGCAACAATAGCAAAAGCTGCAAAAAACATCAAATGCGATATCCCCTCAAAATAGTTGGTTTGCCCCTCATCTGTCGTTTTCCATGCCAAGATGATGGTGAGTATCAACGCACCAATCTCTAGTGGAGAAAAGTCGAGTGTCAAGCGAATACCACTTGCATAAGCAAGTGCCATAAGAATAGGAACGGTAAGTAAGATAGAAACTGTAGAAGCTCCCATGGCGATATTCACCACCCGTTGGATCTCATCATTTTTAGCAGCCTTGATCGCTGTAACTATCTCTGGTGCTACCGCAACGATAGCAATAATAAGTCCTGAGATCCCCGCTGAGATATTATACTCACGTGCAAGCTTGATCCCATCATTTGCAAATACCTCAGCACCTAGTGCTATAACCGCGATAAAAATAAAGATCGAAGCTATCAGAAAAAAGTTATTAAATCGATCAAAAATATAATCATCCTCTTCGGTGTCGTTTTCTTGATTTTTTCTCTTAAGGCGGAAGATGCGACTTCTTGCTGTTTGCTTAAAAAAGTGAGTATGTGTTCTGACCTGAAAGACTAAGATGATAAAATAAAAAAGCATCAGTAAAATAGCGATAAGGATAGAAGCCTCTTCGATATCAGCCACACTATGTTTCCCATGACTGAGCAAACTCGGAACAAGCAGAGCGATACTTGTGACAAAAAGAATGGTAGTATAGGCACTTGATGTCTCTTTGTTGTGCTCTTGAGCGGTGAATTTAAGCCCACCTACAAACACAGCAAGCCCCAAAAGGACGTTCATATCCACGATCACGGCGGCGATGATCCCGCCCTTGACCGTATCGATGACACTAGGATCACTAAAAGCTTGAAGCAAGATGATATAGAGTAAAACTATCTCAACAGCCACTGCGCTAAGTGTCAGCACCAAGCTTCCATAAGGTTCTTGGAGTCGTTCTGATAAGATCTCAGCGACCTCGGCAACACTGAGAGAGAGACTCCCGATCCCGATCGCTGCAAAAAGGGTCGCAAAGCCACCCTGACCAATTTTGTGAAGATAAAATGCAAAAATTATAGAGAACACACCCACAAAGATATCCCAATAGTCTTCTATGAAATGTCTGAGTGCAGTATTCTCTTTCCTAGGTATTCCTTCCAATTTCTTCCTCTATAATAAAATGATACTTGCCAACCCCAAAAAGCTGAAAAATCCTACAACATCAGTCACTGTAGTGAGTAATACAGTACTTCCAATTGCCGGATCTATCTTTGCTTTTTGTAAGACCAAGGGGATCACACTCCCAAAAAAACCAGCACTGAGCAAGTTAATAACCATCGAGAGCGCTATTACTACTCCCAGTAATGGGATCTTGAACCAAAAATAAGCGATAAGCCCTATCGCAAATGCAAAAATAAGTCCATTTGCCAAAGAGAGGATCACCTCTTTAATGATCGTCTTTTTTGCATCCTCTCCATCGATATCACCCAAAGCCATCTGACGTACTGTTACTGTGAGTGTTTGTGTCCCTGCATTGCCACCCATCGACGCCACGATCGGCATCAGTACCGCTAAAGCAACAAGGGATTGGATCGTGCTATCAAAGATCCCGATCACTAAAGAAGCGGCAATAGCGGTCACAAGGTTTAGCCCAAGCCAAAGTGCACGTGACTTCCCGATCTCGTACATATTCTCCTCTTGCTCCGCTTCATCATTGACCCCTGCAAGGTTATAGATCTGTTCAGTTGCACTCTCTTGGATAACATCCACGATATCATCGGATGTAATCCTCCCAACGAGTACATTATGATCGTTGACCACGGGAACAGAAGTAAGGTTGTAGTTGGTAACCATCTCGACAACATCTTTGATATTATCTTTATCATGAACAAAATAGTTCTTATATTTCTCATACGGAATATCTTCAAACACAAGGTCATGCTCAAAGATGATCAGCTCTTCAAGCCCTACAGAACCAAGATATTTATTGTTATTGTCAACAATATGAGCTTGCCAAATATTATCAAGTTCCCCTTCATCTTTAAGACGCTTGAGTCTTCTTATCGCATCACCAATGTTATCGCCTATTTTTGCACTAAAGAGCTCCGTTTGCATATAAGAACCAGCTTGATTATCATCATAGGCAAGAAGCTGCTCGATGATCTCTTTATCCTCATCATTAAAGGTCTCTAGGATACTCTGTGCGACCTCTTTGTTATCTTCGCTGAGTATCTGAATAAAGGTCGCCGCATCATCGGTATCCATTTTTGAGGCGATATCTGCAATTTTTTTGGTGCTTAAAAGCTCTGTGATCTCCTCTTGGATGTGTTCTGGCATCTCTGAGAGAATCTCGGCAAAAAGGTCGTGGGGGATTTTTTTGAGTACGCGAAGGTACTCGTCTTTGTCGATATCACGAAGCTCTAAGAGCTGTTCGGAGATATCGTAAGGGTGTACGGTGGAATTTTCACTTTTGTATTGGTTGATCTCTAAAAAAATGATCTCAACTAAGTGTTGTGACTCTTCTTTATTTACTTCCATAAATACCCCCTATGAATAATAGGCGATATTATAATCAAACTATCTGATAGTTCCTACTAATAACTCAATATCTTTGTATCTTTTGCTAAAATTTTATCTGCTACTTTTGGTGGTTTTGCAACAGAGATTCCCTCAAACAGGTCTGCTTTTGTTTTTCCTGCATTTGGAAAATAAGGTGGACATACTTCAACGTTTGCACCGTTTTTCATCATCTTTTTCATAAGCATTTGAGGAGAAACATTGTTAGGTTTTAAAAATATCTCCTCTGAACCTTTTATAGCGATATCTGCTGCCTTTCCACACAAAAGCACATCTACATCCGCACCTTTAGCTTGACTTTGATTACCTAACACCATAGCCATGAACTGCGTCAGTGAGTCTTCACTAGTTACCACAAGTAATAATTTATTTGCATTCTCAGACGCGAATGCACCCATTGGACTTAAGAGTAGTGTTGCCAAAGCTATCTTTGTTACTATTTTTTTCATTTTTCTTTCCTTGATCTATTTTTTGAACTTATAATATAATGCAATTTTACTTATAGGTTAGTTAATGTTTTAGACTAGCAACTTTTATTACAAATTTCTGAGTTCAAAATGGGTAAAAGCACCTTCTACACTTAACACACTTTTATAGCTAGTCTTTGAAATTTTGACTTTTTTTGTACTAAGGTCACACACAGCAATACGAAAGCTTGAACTCATGTATGGCTCAACAATGCAGATGATCTTATCATCTATCTGTCTTGTTGCATGGATAACACCTTGGAGTGTATGAAAAAAATATTTTGGATAACTAAGCGGTGTGATCTCTACAACCTCGGCGATTATTTTTTTAGGAAGATTTTTTCTCGCAAGATTTGCCTCTTCATAGCTCTCAAACTGAGCACACCAGTCGTCAAACTCTTTATTAAAGCGCTTTAGATCCTCATCCAAAAAACCACCTGCGGCTGATTGCAAGGCAAATATACCCATTTTTAAAATCCTAGTAAGAATATTCGAAATTATACTTACTAGCCTCTTTGATATCGTTTATAACTTGGGTTTAAAGCTCTTCAAGCACATCATTCTATGGTATTATTATAAAAACTAAAAAAAGAGATACTTTTATTATGAACGAAATTAAAGCAATTTACCTCAAAGACTACAAACCAAGCGACTTTGCTATCGAAGCGATCGAGCTTGACTTTGAACTGTTTGAAGAATACACACTCGTAACAAATACAGCCCACTTTATCAAAACAAACCCAGAGGCAAAAGATCTTGCCCTCGATAGTATCGATCTCGAACTCCTAGAGATCCAGCTCAACACTCTCAAACTTACACCGACGCGTTATAGCTATCAAAATGAAGTGCTCAAAGTTCTCAATGTTCCTGAGCGCTTTAGCCTCAAGATCATCAACAAGATCTACCCACAAAACAACACCGAACTCGAAGGACTTTACAAATCAGGTACTATTTTTTGTACCCAAAACGAGCCAGAGGGGTTTCGTCGCATCACCCCTTATCTCGATCGCCCCGATGTGATGAGTGTATTTACTACAACAATCACAGCTGATAAAACAAAATACCCTGTGCTTTTAAGTAATGGAAACAAAGGGAGGGCTTGGGATGTAGATGATACTCGCCACTGTGTCTCGTGGGTTGATCCACATCCTAAACCCTCCTATCTCTTTGCTCTTGTAGCGGGAGATCTCGGATCTATCACTGATAGTTTTATCACAATGAGTGGCAAAGATATAGAGCTCAATATCTACTGCGATAAAGGCAATGAGAACAAATGTTACCACGCCATGGAATCACTCAAGCAATCGATGCTTTGGGATGAAGAGAAATACGGTAGAGAGTATGATCTAGATATCTATAACATTGTCGCAGTCGATAGCTTTAACATGGGTGCAATGGAGAACAAGGGGCTTAATATCTTCAACTCCCACTATGTTCTAGCAGATAAGGATGTAGCAACGGACAATGATTTTATGGGAATCCAAAGTGTGATCGCCCATGAGTACTTTCACAACTGGACAGGAAATCGCATCACCTGCCGTGATTGGTTTCAACTTACCCTCAAAGAGGGGCTCACCGTCTTTCGTGACCAATGTTTCTCAGCCGATATGAACTCTGCAGAAGTGGCGCGTATAGAGGATGTAAAAGCCTTACGCGAGCGTCAATTTGTCGAAGATGCATCGCCAACATCGCATCCTATTCAGCCTGAGTCCTATATCTCGATGAACAACTTCTATACCGCGACTGTGTATGAAAAAGGTGCCGAGGTGATTCGAATGATCCACACCCTTTTAGGGGAGAAAAACTACCGTAGGGCAACCGATCTTTACTTCGAGAGTTTTGATGGGCAAGCGGTAACGACGGATGATTTTTTATGGGCAATGAGTAAGGCGAGTGGTGTTGATCTCACACAGTTTAAACGCTGGTATCACCAAAACGGCACCCCAAAACTTGAAATAAATGAGAGCTTTGAAAACGGGGTCTATACACTCCATACACGCCAGAAGATCCCTCTAGGAGCCGATGGCAATGCACAGCTTCCTTACTACTATCCACTCAAGATCGCTCTTTATAGCGCTGAGGGAAAAGAGCTGCGTGAGGAACGTCTTATCATCTCACAAGAGAGTGAGTCTTTTAGTTTTGAAAATCTTACATCCAAACCTATTGTCTCACTTAATCGTGACTTTTCTGCTCCTATTATTCTAGAGCAAAAAGAGACCCATTATCCATTTTTGATGCGCTATGACACCAACAGTTTTGTACGCTACGAATCGGCGCACTCTTTTGGAGTTCATACACTCGAAGCGATCATAGAGGGCAAAGGGGTGGATGAAAATTTTGTAAGTGCCTATGGTGCGCTTCTAGCTTTGGATGTGGATCTCTCTTACAAAGCACTTTTACTTGAACTTCCAACTATTTCTACTTTGATGCAGCGCGCAGATGTGATAGATTTTGAGCCCCTTTACAAGGCAAAAGAGGAGCTAGAAAAAACCCTTGCTTTGACTTATAAAGAGGAACTTTTAACACTCTATCATACACACCATGAACCAAGTTCAGATAGCATAGAGAGTGAAACAATGGGCAAAAGAGCCCTCAAAAACCGTGTGCTTCGACTCCTTGGAGCTTTAGAAGAGAATGAGATCGTAACACTTGCCAAGGAGCAATACCATAACTCTTTAAGCATGACAGATAGAATCACAGCTCTTGATATTTTAGAAAATGCTGATGACTCAGTACAAACAGGAAAAGTTCGAGAAGTGGCTTTTGCTGATTTTTACGCGAGATACAGCGACAATACTCTTGTAATGAATAAGTATTTCTCGCTCCTTTCTGCGTCGACCAGAGAGGGAACACTTGATCGTGTGATGGCACTCCAAAACGATCCTGTGTATGATAAAAAAGTACCAAATCTTGTGCGTTCTCTCATCGGTGTCTTTGCACGAAACTACAAACATTTTCATGCAAAAGATGGACTTGGATATAAATTTGTCGCTGATAAGATCCTTGAGATCGATAAACTCAATGCACAGATGGCATCAGCTCTTGCAGGTGCCTTTAAAGTGTATGAGAAGATGAATGCTCGAAACAAAGAGCTTATGCGAATAGAGCTTGAACGTATCGCAGCGTCCGAGCACAGCAGTAAAAACCTTTATGAGATCATCTCAAAGGTTCTCAAAAAATGACAGAAAAACTCTTTGCTCTGCAAAAACACCAGAATGCGTTTATCGATGCAAAAAAGGAGATTCTTAAAACATGGCTCTCTTATAGTGCCCCGAAAAAAATCTTACTCACACACGGTATAGAACCTGAGCACTTTTGTGATAAATATGCTGGAGGTGTTTTTGATTATTTTATAGGTGTAATAGCAGGTGAGGTAGAGATAGGAAATTGCCCAGTGATGCAGAGTCTTTTGAGTTATCTTAAAGACAGAGAGATAAGTGCAGATGAGCTTTTTGATATCTGTTCACACTTCAAACGTGCCATGGTTGACTTCACCTATGATGCAGGACTTAACTCTAAAGAATCCTTTGATGAGCTCTCTTATATCTTTGGAAAAAACTTCCAAGGAATACTCAAATACTACACCGATACTATCTTTCAAAGACTGATCGATGCAAGAGCCGAAGCACTCAAAGCAAGTCAGGCAAAAGAGTACTTTCTCTCAAATATGTCACATGAGATTCGTACACCGCTTAATGCCGTTTTAGGCTTTGTAAATCTCCTGCTCGAAGATGACATCAATCAGAAACATAGAAACTATCTTGAGATTATCCGCAATAGTGGTGAGAATCTTTTAAGCATTATCAACTCCATCTTAGATTTCTCCAAACTACGTAGTGGCGAGTTTACCATCGAACCAAAGATCTTCACACTTCACGATGAAATCAGTCATACCATGGAGCTTTTTGTCGCAAGTGCAAATAGCAAAAACATCACCATAACCTCGTTTATAGATCCTACAATCCCAAAAGAACTCTATGGTGATGCACTTCGTATCAAACAGATCCTCTCAAATCTCATCAGCAATGCCATCAAATTCTCGCATGAAGAAGGTGTCATCCACGTAGAGGCATGCTGTGAGAATTCTCTACTCAAAATCGGTGTACGAGACCATGGTGTAGGGATATCAACACATAATCTTCAAAAAATATTCACCGCATTTACCCAAGCTGGGGAGAATGATACAAACAAGAATGACGGAACAGGACTGGGGCTTTCCATCTGTCAACAACTTGCCGAACATATGCATGGAGTGGTCAAAGTAGAATCAGAGCTTGGTAAAGGAAGCCATTTTTGGATGGAGATACCTGTGGATGTACACACAGATGAGTGCCAACTCTTTGATGATATGGAGCAGTTTGCCCAAATGCGCATCGTCTTATATGCAAACAATAAAGAGCTCAAGTTTCAACACAAATCTTTTTTGAGATACTCCAATGTATTTGGGATCAATATAGAGATTGTCGATACATTTGATGAGCCTTTTGATGTTGCTGTTTTTGTTCATGAAGAACTTGATGATAATTTAAAGAATAGTCTCAAAGACTCTGATAAAAGATGTGTCGCTTTAATGGGGAAACTCAGCGATGAATACAGTGAAAATAAAAATATTGTCACTCTGTGCTTTCCACTCTATTGTGCAAAGATCAGAGCGGCATTTTTAGAAGTTCTCAATCCCACAGAGTACCATCCACATCTACTAAGCACACAGAAGCAGTTTAAAGGGCATATCCTTATTGCAGAAGACAATGAAGCGAATCAGGAGCTTATCAAAATATTACTCGGCAAATATGGGCTCACTTACGACATTGCAGAAAATGGACTAGAAGCGTTCGAGCTTTACAAACAAAATCAATATAACCTCATTCTCATGGATGAGCAGATGCCCGTCATGGATGGAAATGAAGCCGTTGCAAAGATCTTAGCATACGAAAAAGAGCATGCTATGCATCATACCCCTATCTCAGCGATCACAGCCAATGTAATAAAAGGAGCACGAGAAAGAGGTCTCTCAAGTGGTTTTGACTCATTTTTAGGGAAACCTATCATCCTCAAAGAACTTGAAAGAGTTTTAGCAAACTATCTGCCCGAGCTCAGTAGTGATAATGTTGTTATCGAAAAAGATACTGTGACGAAAAAGGTTACAGGACTTGATATAAAAAAGCTTGGTGCTGAACTTATGCTCAACCAAGAAGAGCTCACAATGTTATTGACACTCTTTATCAAAAAAATGGATAAGTATCTCCCTGAGCTTAAGGAAGCGATCAAAGAAAAAGACTACAAAAAGATCGCTCTTATTGCTCACGGAATCAAAGGTTCAAGCGGAAACTTTAGAATAAAAATTCTTCAAGAAAAAGCAAGTGAAATGGAAAAAATGGCAAAAAATGAAGATACAAAATATCGCTACGAGAAAACGTATGTCACACTACGCAATAAGATAGAAGAGATAAAGATACACTAAGGGGTTCTACTCCTCTATGTAATACCCTATCCCTGAAGCATTCTTGATGATATCTGTTTGAAGCTTGTTACGTAATCGCCAAACAAGTGTTCTCACACTGTTTTCTGTTGCTCCACTATCTTCCCAGACATACTCCATAGCTTGTGCAAAATTGACCACTGAACCTAGTTGTGCGACAAGTAGTCTCAAAAAAGCATTCTCTTTTTTCGTAAGTCTAATCTTTTGCCCTTGGAAAAAAGTCTCACAGATACTGATATCTAAATGGTATCCATCTCCAAACTCGACGATCGGTTCAGAAGAGGAACGACGCTCATAAAGAAGCTTTTCAAGGTTAAGTTTATCTACTTTGAGGTTTTTTATATCCTCTTTTCTTTTGCACTCTAGATCATATTTAAAAAGTGCCATTTGAATCGTTGCATGAAGAGAGTTTGGATCAAAGGGTTTAACAATGTATCCATAAGGCTCTGTCAACTTTGCAAGTGAAATGATATCATCATCACTATAGGATGTAAGAAAAATAAATGGAATATTATAGTTATCTCTAATATGCTGTGCGAGTTCAATCCCGTCACTGCTTTCTTGAAGTGAAATATCAATAACAATAAGGTTAGGATCTAAACGTGTAATATTTGCTTTTGCTTCTTCTGCATTATCAAACATCGAAATAACATTATACCCTTGCTTTGTCAAAGACATATTCAAATTAAGCGCTGTTATTTCATCATCTTCTACAATAATAATTCTATGTTCTTGATCCTGCATCCAAAAACCCCTTATCAAAATTTTATAATTACTTTGTGATAAAATAAAATATTATTATATTAAAACTTTTTGTGAAACACAACTACTTTTAACAATATCTTAAAAAATATGAATAGATGTCACAAAACTGCTTGTTTTATAATTTATTTTTATGCACCTTGTTGAGATTCGAGTTTGACCTATAAAGTACTTTACCCGATGGAACCACAAGGGATGTAGATCTCAGATGCACATCTTGATCATCAAAAAAGATATGTGCTTTAAAGGCTTTGAGAATATTACTCTTCTCGATTCCCCCAAGGAAAAAAGCCTCATCGACATAAACACCCCAATGTCTCAGCGTTTTGATCACGCGTAGATCTGAGGGTGCATTTCTCGCTGTAACAATTGCGATACGTACAGGAGAAAACTCCATTCTCATAGGAAGGCGCTCTTGCAGGCGGGCAAGCTTTCTCAAAAAAGAGGCGAAAGGTCCCTCATTCATAGGAATATTTTGCGCACTCTCCTCTTGAGCGTGAAAGGCTTCGATGCCATCTTGTTTGTACACAAGCTCACTCTCTTCACTAAAGAGCACGGCATCCCCATCAAAAGCGATCCTCACCTGCCCCTCTTCGATCTCACATTGATACGAGGGTGGCGTCGAGAGAACAGCAGAAGCACACGCCCCACTATCTATAACCTTTTGTGCATCCTCTTCATTGGTGGTCAAAAAGAGATCCACATCAAAAGCTTCAAGATAATCCGCACTTGATTCCCCTGCCGTAAAAGCAGAACGTGTGATATTCAGCCCTATTTTTCTGATAGTATTTAGAACACGAATCCCAGTATCTGGAGAATTACGCGACATCACCACCACCTCTACTAAGGGAGCTTTGCCTTTTTCTTGATAACGATTCAAGCCAAGCAGTGCTTTGATGAGAGGAAAGCCTATCCCCTCCTTCAGAGCAATATCTTCATGCTCAAGCATATAGGCGCGATATTTCTCGATCCCCTCTTCAGGATCGATCGCGTACTCTTTTTTAAACAAAGCATCTGCTTCACTCAGATCAAACAAAGCCGTAGCCGAGATCCCTATTACAAGTGTATCTTTGAGATTATATGCCAAATTAAATCCTTTTATTGCTATTATTATACAATTTTTCAAAAGGGTTTGGCTTTGTCTTATAGCGTATATATTGTGCAGTGTAGTGATACGACTCTTTATACAGGGATCGCTGTGGATGTAGAAAAGAGGATCGATGAGCACAACCACTCGACAAAAGGTGCGAAATATACAAAGGTAAGAAGACCCGTGGAGCTCCTCTATGTAGAGCCTCACGAAGATAGAAGTAGTGCTTCAAAAAGAGAATACGAGATCAAAAAGATGACGCGTGAAAAAAAGCTCAAACTTATAGGTTTAAGCACCTAGCTTGAGAAGTTCAAAGCTCTCTTTGGACATCGGCTTGTAGAAAAAGTATCCTTGGAAAATATCACACTCTTCTTCTGCGAGATAATCGACTTCAAGGCGATCTTCAACACCCTCAGCTACGATACGAAGCTCTAAGTTTTGTGCGATATTGATGATCGTTTTTATCATCGTTCTGTCTTGCTTTGAACTCGCGATTTTTGCCACAAAAGACTTATCGATCTTGAGCTCACTAATAGGAAGCTGACGAAGATAACTCAGTGAAGAGTATCCTGTACCAAAATCATCCATCGAAAAGCGAATTCCATACTCTTTGAGCTTGTTCATATTCATAATTAGTATATGAATATCCTCCGCCACACTACTCTCTGTAATCTCAAAAACGAGCTTTTTTATCAAGCCTGCCTCTAGATGTTTCTCACTCAAGGCTATGACATCCTCGACAAAAGAGGAATGAAACATCTGTCGCATACTGATATTGATCGAGAAATGTTCTAGCTTCACCCCTTTTTGATCCCACTCTTTGAGTGTCTTAAAAGACTCTTCGAGGATATAATGCCCTAGCTCGATAATGATTCCCGTCTGCTCTGCGATCGCTATAAAATGGTCAGGTCGTACATTACCAAGACTCAAACTTTCCCAGCGTGCAAGTACTTCACATCCGATGATCTCCTCTTTTATATTGAGCTGTGGCTGATAGTGAAGATAGATCTCTTTGCTCTCTATGGCAAAATGAAGCAGCCTCTCGATCTCTAGTTTTCTTTGAATATGCTGCGCCACTTTATCGTTAAAGATGATCAAACCGTCTCGTCCTTGGTTCTTTGCTTCATACATAGCAATATCCGCTTCTTTGATAAAACGATTTGCTTGCATATCCGGCTTATCCAAGATACTGATCCCGATACTCGCACTGATATAAAGATGATGCTCTCCTATAACATAGCTCTCTTTGATCGCCTCTAGGAGCTCTTGGGCAAAGCTATTACCATATTCTAAACACTCTTGGATCGAGTCATACTCAGGACTTAGTAAACAAAACTCATCCCCACCGAGTCTGGAAACCTTAGCTTTGTTATTTACCTCAGCGAGATTTTTCATACGATTGGCTACTTCACAAAGGAGTTTGTCACCTATATCATGCCCGAGCGTGTCGTTGATAATCTTAAAATGGTCAAGATCTACCAAGAGAAGGTAATGGTACTTTTGTGTTCTTCTTTGTATAGCGATCGCATCATCAAGCATCTCGATAAAGTAGCGTCTATTCCCTAGCTTAGTGAGGTAGTCATGGTAGGATTGGTAGCGGCTTTTGACCAAATAGTTAAAAGTGTTGTTTGAAGAGTGAAGCAAGACCCAAGCCAAAACTACACTAAAAAAAGCCAAGAGATACGAGTAGTATTCATTGATGATAAGAAAATAGAATGTCAATGGGAGCATAAGAGAGACAACTGTCAAGATAGCCAAACGTCTCTGCGAAGCAAGAACAGTAGCTGCGACAACACTACTACCCAACTGTGTAGCGATTGCGATATAATGAAGTTCGAGAATATCTTTGGATGTATAGATCACAAACATCACACTCCACATCGAAAAAGCGATATACAAAAAAATCTTGAGCCGCGCAAGCCATCTATCTTTTTCTGCAAGACTCATTTTTTTACGTAGATACTGCTTGTGGAGCACATATCCCCATGCACATACACACAATAAAGCAATATACCAAAGTAACTCAATATGAAAAGAGGAATAAAGCCAACCAATATAAATATACCCTGGTCCTGTCCCGATAAAAAGTATAAGAAGTATCAAAATTTGTTTGTGCATAAAGCCATAAAACTTCATATCATTTATCATAAATATCCTTGTTATAGCGGAAAAAATATAAAAAAAGATTATAAC
>JAGGTH010000092.1 GCA_021163845.1 Helicobacteraceae bacterium
CATTAATGTGATATAAATAATACGTATTAATATAATCAAATCTTATTATCATTCATCTTTTAAGTATTACTTTTTGTTTTAAAATAAATGTGATTTTATTTTCATTTAATATAAGGAGTTGTAATATTTTTGCAGTCTGAAAATCTATCAATGATTTTTAAACAACTTTAATTTCTTGAAGGGGAAAAAATGAAAATGAATCGTCGTGATGCAATCAAACTAGGTGCGACAGGTGTAATAGCTGCAGCAGCAGCTACAACTATGTCTGGATGTAATAAAGGTGAAGCAAAACCAGCAGCACAAGCAAAAGTATGTGCAAGTGGTGTGAAAAATATTCTAGGCAAACATCAAGTAGTCGTAATCGGTGGTGGATTTGGCGGTCTTACAGTTGCAAGTGAGCTCAAAAAACACAACGAAAATATTGATGTAGTAGTGATAGAAAAAAATGACACATTTATGTCTTGTCCTGTATCAAACACATATTTAGGCAAACTAGAAGGTATGACTCTTGGAAAGTTTATTTTTGATTATGCAAAACCTGTAGAGAAATATGGTTACAGTATGCTCAAAGCTGAAGTAGTTGATATTGACCGTGAAGCAAAAGAGGTACATACATCCCAAGGTATTGTTCAATACGACATGCTTGTACTCTCACCTGGTATCGCATATGACTATGAAAACCAATTCCCAACATGGGACAAGAACAAGATATCTCATATCAGCCGTGTAGCACCTGGTGCACTTATCCCAGGAAGTGAGCATATCGCATTAGAAAGACTCTTAGCAGATATGGAAGATGGAAATGTGATCATCACTGTTCCTGCAGGTAAATTCCGTTGTCCTCCAGCACCATTTGAGCGAGCATGTATGATCGCTGCATATATGAAAAAAGAAGATATTCGTGGAAAAGTGATTATGCTTAACCCTACAAATTCGATTGCAAAAGGTGCCGCGTTTAAAGAAGCTTGGAGTGAGCTTTATGGTGATATGATCGAACACATCGATTTTGCAACGATCCAAGATGTTGATACAGATTCAAAAACTGTAACATATATCCATAAAGTACCAACAGGGGAAAAAGATAAAGATACGGGTGATGCTATCTTGAAGCCTATAGAGAAAAAGATCTCTTATGAGGTACTTAACCTTATTCCAAACAACAAAGCAAACCCAGTTGTATCAATGGCAGACTTGGAAGTAACGAGTGATTCTTTCCACAAAGTGCTTATGAACGGATGTTCTTTCCAAACAAAAACAGATGCTGATGTTTACGCAGTGGGTGATGTCGTAGGACATGCGATTCCACCAAGTGGTCAAACGGCAAACTGGGCAGGGAAACAATGTGCTGCAGAGATCGCACATAGAATTGCGGGCAAAAAATTCACACTTCCAGTAGAGAAAACTCCTGTACCTGCTGGAAACGTGTGTTACTCAATGGTAGGAGATGATCCAGAAGAGGGGATCATGGTAACACATGATTTCTCATGGACTGGAACAGTAATCAAAGGAAAAGGAAATGTTCCTAAAGATCCAAAAACAGGAAAATTCCGTTCAACTGGTACTGCTAAAGCTCTTCACGATTGGTATCGTGGAATTACGAGCGATCTTTTTAGTTAAATATCAGCTAAGAGAAAAGAGGCTCTTGCCTCTTTTTTTACTACAATAAATAGAGAATTTATAATAAAAAAGGAAATTTGTGGATAGAAGAAACTTTTTGAAAGTTGCTGGTGCAACTGGAGCGCTTATAGCGGTATCCCCATCAACTATTAGTGGAAGGCTTTATGCGAGTGATGGCACTTTGTACTCTGCATATGAAAAAGTGCAGCTTGTGGATGCAAGTGGAATTCCAATTAAAGCAAGTGCTCTCAAAAAAGAGACGAACTACGTTTTTAACTACCCATATATCTCAACTCCAGCTCTCTTACTCGATCTCGAAGATGCTCCTTCAAAAGATGTGACACTTAAATCTGAAGATGGACAAGAATATGTATGGAAAAGTGGTGTTGGTGCAAAAAAAACAATCGTAGCCTATAGCGCGATCTGTTCACATCAATTAGCACATCCAACACCAAACGATAGCTTTTTGCAATATGTTCAAAAAGACAAAAAAACAATGGCGTATGAAACAGGTGGTGTAATTGTATGTTCATCTCACCTTTCGGCATTTGATGCAAAAAAAGGTGCAAAACGTCTCTCAGGTCCTGCTGCACAGCCACTCGCTTCTATAGTACTCGAAGTCGCTGCAGATGATACTATCTGGGCTGTTGGAGTACTTGGTCCTGACAAATTTCACGATTATTTCAATGCTTTTAAACCAGAGTTTAAAATGTTCTATGGTGGAAAAAGAAAAGCAAAAAAACTTGTAAAGATTAGTGCGCCTACAGTGACGCTCAACGAGTACACAAAAGAAATCATTCAATACTAAAAGAGGTCCTATGAAACTATTCAAAACAACAGCACTCTCACTCCTACTCGCTACATCTGTATTTGCTGAATCAAAAACAGATATGGCAGAAGATATGAGAACAATGCTAAGTGCCATGCAAGAGATTGAAGCAGCAGGGTTTTATAACAACAAAGAGGGAATGCACGCAGGAGTCAAAAAACTCAAATCTGGTTTGAAGACACTCCTCTCTACAGATGCAAAAGAGTACCTCCCAGATGAACAAGCCTATGCAAATAAATTTGCAAAAAAGAATGCAACGATGATCACTATGTATGCAGACGACTTGATCGACTCTCTCAATCACAATAAAATGGATGATGCCCTAGAGAATTACGCACTGATCTTAAAACAGTGTACATCTTGTCACATCCGCATCCGCTCTTACTAATATTGCGCTGATCCTGAGATTGACTCAGGATCTAAAAATGGATTTCTATGCTACAATTTTGTATTCAAAGGATACAGATTGATACACAAAGCAAAAAAATACGCTACAACGAATACACTTGTTTTATTTGCACTTTTTTTTGGTGTCTTATTTGGCATTTTCTTTCCCGAACTCGCCCTAGGGCAAAAAGTGATCGGTTCTGCTTTTATCTCTTTTTTGCAAATGCTCGTCGCCCCTCTTGTTTTTTCAAGTATCATTGTCGCTATTGTTGGACTTGGCTCGTTAGAACACCTTCGCTCTATGGGCTTAAGAACAGTTTTTTTATACATCCTGACAACCTCACTTGCTGTTATTCTAGCTATAGCGAGTATGAATATTTTCTCTATCGGTATTGTATCAAGTGAGCAAGACTTGGTTTTTACAGGAGTGGATGCACTCTCGACATTCTCTTTTGAAGCAATGCTTCTAAGCTTTATCCCAAAAAATATCTTTGCCTCTTTGAGTAATGGTTCTATGATGCAGATCATCGTTTTTGCCATCCTATTTGGTGTTGCAGCACTCTCCCTTGGCTCCTCTCAAAAAGAATCTCTCGAGGGCTTTTTTACAGCAGTTTCCAATGTAATGCTCAAAATGGCAGAATGGGTGATCCTGCTCACCCCTGTGGGTGTCTTTAGTCTTATCTCTTATGTGATTGCAGACCAAGGGGTCGATGTAGTCTTAGGGCTTTGGCAGTATCTCTTACTCGTTGTAGGGGTGATTCTCTTTCACGGCTTGATTGTGCTTCCCGCACTTTATTATTTTCTGACGAAAAAGAATCCCTATCGCTACCTTTTGGATGTACGGGAGTCTCCTATTATGGCGTTTTCAACAGCGAGCTCTGCTGGTACGCTTCCTGTCTCAATGCGAGTATGTGAAGAGATGGGGAATGTAGATAAAAGAACCGCCTCTTTTGTACTCCCGCTTGGTGCGACCATCTCAATGGATGGAACAGCGGCATACCTAAGTATTGCTGTACTCTATATAGCAACACTCGCAGGGGTCACCCTTGCTCTAGCAGATCAGCTTCTTATAGGGATCACTGTCGTAGCTCTGAGCATAGGTGTCGCTGCCTTACCAAGTGCTTCACTTGTGATGATGGTGGTGATACTCAATCAAGTAGGATTACCTGTAGAGTACATTGCTCTTATTGTAGCGGTTGATCGAATACTCGATATGTGTCGCACTTCGCTTAATGTCACATCCGATCTTTTTGTGGCAAAAATCGTTGATATCTTTGAAAAAAAATAAGTACCAATATGCCTTGGTACTTGCCATGCTCTTATGGGGCGGCGGTTGGAGTGCACTCAAACTTCTCACACCTCATGTAAGTATGGAGGTGCTAGTTTTTTGGAGATTTTTTCTGATGAGTCTCTCTTTTTTGCCGATTCTTTACTATCTCAAAGCACCTCTTGTTTTGAATAAAACGAGCCTAAGCTTTATCCTCTCAAGCGCTGTTTTGAATATCGCTTTTATGATCTTCTCGTATTTGGGAGTCAAGCATGGTTTAGCAAGCGCAGCAGGTGTTATAATTACCACTCTGAGTCCTATTATGACCTTTTTGCTTCTTGCACTTTTATTTCGCAAAAAATCTCCAAATATTCAGTATTTTGGTCTTTTCATAGGAGTAGTAGGTGGAGTGATTATGCTCGAACTGAGCTCTTTTGAACTCTTTATGAGTGGAGCGAATATCTACTTTTTGCTTTGTGCGATTATCTGGGCTGGAGTAACACTTTTAGCGCAATATTCTAATGCACACTTACATCCTATTCACTACTCTTTTTTCATCTCTGCAATCGCCACGATACTCTCTTTTTTCTATGGCTATGGAAAGGGTCTTTTGGATGTATTCGATCAAAATATAAGTTTTTGGATAGCACTTTTATACCTTGCCATTTTAGGACAAAGTGTTGCTACTACGATCTTTTTTCTTGCATCAGGAAAGCTAGGCAGTCAAATAACAAGCTCTTTCATGTTTCTCGTCCCGATATTTGCTCTTCTGATAGCCTATTTATTTCTAGATGAAGCTCTAGAGAGTCATGTACTCATTGGAGGTTCACTAAGCCTTTTAGCTCTTTATTTTATCAACAAGAAAACTCTTAAGAGCGGTTGAGATTCTCTTTTTGTTTTCTTCTAAGTTTCATCCGCATCTTTGCAAGCGCACGCATATCTTCTGTCGTATCACTCTCATCCATGATCTCCATTCCTAAGATCGTCTCTACGCAATCCTCTAAAGTGAGTATCCCCTCTGTTTGATCGTAGCTGTCAATCACCAAGAACATATGGTCTTTTTTAGAGATAAAAAGGTCAAGGGCTTTAGCTACTGGTACTTTCTCGTGAATTTGAAAGATCTCTTTTTTGATCGACCCCACGGTCACAGTATCGTCTGTAAGTGCTTGTTCGAAGATCTTTTTCGTTAGTACTAAGCCTGTGACATCCTCGATACTTTTGTTGTACACAGGGATTCTTGAAAATTTAAAGATCGAGGGTTGTGTTGCGATCACCTCAGAGATCTTCATGTTTTCATTCAAAGCAAAAACAACACTTCTTGGAGTAAGGATCTCTGCTACTTTGATCTTATCGAGTTTTAGAATATTTTCGATAATATCCGATTCTTTCTCATCGATCACTCCATCATCTTCACTGAGTAGCATACTTTCTAAAAGCTCTTCTTTACTCAGTGAATGGCTATCCATATTGCCACGCGAGATCTTATTGGTAATAAAGAGTGTCGTTAAAATTATAGGATAAGTGATCCAGATAAATACACGTATAAAGTGCGCAGCCATAGGTGCGAGCTGTTTCCAATACACAGCACCAATAGTTTTTGGAATGATCTCTGAAAGAAAGAGGATCGCAAAAGTCATTACAATAGAGATAATAACTACAGCATCATTGCCAAAAAGAATAGATGCCTGCGCACCCACAGCTGCTGCTCCAATAGTGTGTGCAATAGTGTTTAAGATCAAAATAGAGGCGATCGATTTGTGAATATTTTCTTTATGTAAACGAAGTAAGGTCCCTGCAACAGAGTTCTCTTTTTCTAAAACTGCAATATAGGACATATTAGTTGAGAGTAAAACCGCTTCGAGTATTGAACACAAAAATGAGATAGCAACTGCAAGTGTAAAATACAGTATTAATAGATCCATTGAATAAAATTCCTTATAATAATATGAGTGTAGCTAGCCCTAAAAAGCTAAAAAAACCCACTACATCCGTAACCGTTGTGAGTATCACTGTACTCCCTATAGCTGGGTCTACGTTAAACTTTTTAAGCATAAGAGGCACTATGGAGCCAAAAAAACCCGCCATCAAGAGGTTTATGACCATAGAGAGTGCAATAACAACTCCAAGCATCCAAAGCCCAAACCAAAAATAGGCAACAAGTCCCATCATAAGAGCAAATACCAAGCCGTTGCCAAGAGCTATGGTGATCTCTTTTTTCACAATACGTACAGCATCGTTTTTGGAGATATCTCCTAGAGCGAGCTGGCGTACCACAACCGTGAGACTCTGTGTTCCAGCATTTCCACCCATTGATGCAACAATAGGCATCAATATGGCAAGGGCTACCATGCTATCGAGTGTATCAGAGAAAAGACCAATGACAAGAGAGGCACCAATCGCTGTAATAAGATTGATTACAAGCCAAGAAGCACGCTTTTTTCCAGCTTTGAGAATTGCATCATCCTCTTCGGCATCATCATCAAGTCCAGCCAAATTATACATTTGTTCTGTTGCATGTTCATTAATAATATCATAAATATCATCGGATGTAATACGCCCAAGAAGCACTCCCTCTTCATTGACGATAGGCATCGTTGAAAGGTCATACTCTTCAAAATAGTGTACAACATCTTTGATATTCTCTCGGTCATACGCCACTTTTGGCTCAAAGCTTTTTTGACTTAATATGATATTCTCATGCAGTGTTTTGGAAAAATCAAAGACCAAAAGATGATCTAGTCCCACCGTGAATTTTAGCTTCTCATCACTTCCTGTAATAAAAAGATTTTGAACATTTTCAAGCTCATTGGCTTGTCTGAGTTTTGCAAAACGACGAATAACATCATGCACTATCTCATCTTTATCAGCGGTAAAGACCTCCAACTGCATATGAGAACCAGCTTCATTTTCATCGTACTCTGAGAGTTTTGTTATCTCCTCTTGATCATCACGACTTAGAGAGTCAAAAACTTCAGAAGCAACGTGTTCATCTACCCCTTCTAGCTCATGCATAAACTCCACTTGGTCATCACTCTCAAGCTCAGCTACGGCTAAAGAAAGCTCATCGACACTTAAAAGCTCTACGATATCATCAAAATATCTATCAGGAAGAGCAAGCGCTACATCCCCAACTATATCTTTTGGAATAAGGTGTATCGCATCAGCAAATTCACTTGCAGTGAGTTCTTTTAGTATCTTGGCAATTTCTGATGGGTGAATCTCACTAGGCTCGTGAGAAGCGAGATAGTGTTTTAATGTTTGCATTGCATTGTATGATCAGTAAACCTCAAACAGGTACCCATCCTTTATCTTAGTAGATTTATATTTATATGTTCCATCAAGCTCAAGAACAACTCGATAATAACCTGAGTGGTTTCCTACTCGTATCTTTTCAAAACATGTCTTTGTATTGGCAATAGAAAGTGTTTTTAGACTTGCATCACGTTTAAAATCAACTACTATTTTATGCGGATCAGCAAGTAAGAAGTCTCTTATTTTAGCATCTTGCGTCACTATCTTAAAACTTCTCATCGTTGCATAAAATTTTGCGAACTTTATTTCACCTAAATATTTAAACTTCTCTTGTTTTGTCTCGAGTGTTTGTTGTTCTTTAGCGTAACTTTGAGATATAAAAAGAGGAAGATGCCAATCAACCGCGTGGTTAAGATCGATACTTTTGCTCTGTATAGAACCATCGAGATTTTTAAAGCTTACCGTCACTTTTTGTAAGACCCTTGCCTGTGCAGGAAGTGTGATCGTAGCTCTTTTAAGTGGTTCTAACTCTTTTTCAAGGTTTGTGGTAAAAGGGATGTTCTGTTCACCTGAAGCCGGGAAAAAAGGATTTTCACGCGAATGGAGAAGCGTCAAAAAGAACATAAAAAGAACAAAGAACATTTTTATCAAAATAAAATCCTAACAAATATTTGACACATTATAGCAATTTATTTGGCAGATATCTCTTTTAGTTCAAAATATTCTTTTTGCAAGGAAGCATTTTCTGTTTTGAGTCGACTGATCTCACTTTGTAAAAAATTCTCATAATCTTGAAGACCCAAGAGTATTTCAACTGAATTCGTCCCATAAAGAAGTATTCCTAGATAGATACCTAATGATAAAACGATTGAGACAAGGATCAAAAACTTGCCAAGAGGAAGCCCAAGATATTTTTGTGTAAGACTCTGAGATGTGTCTATCTCTTCGTAAAGCTCCTCTTGATCCATTGATTAACCTTATTTAAAAAGTATTTTTCCCAAATACTCACCATAGACAACTTCATTTTCTATCTCTAAGAGGCGATTATATTTTGCGGTTCTTTCTCCACGAGCCGTTGAACCTGTTTTGATCTCTCCACAGTTAAGTGCTACAGCAAAATCAGCGATAAATGCATCTTCACTCTCACCTGAACGATGAGACATTACACATTTATAACCATTTCTTTGTGCAAGACGCACTGTGAGCATAGTCTCAGAAACTGAACCGATCTGATTTGGCTTGATAAGAATAGAATTTGCGATCCCTTTGTTGATCCCTTCATTAAGAATATTGGCATTGGTTACAAAAAGATCATCTCCAACAAGTTGCACTCTATCTGCTAGTTTTTCTGTCAGAATCTTCCAACCATCCCAATCATCTTCACTCAAACCATCTTCGATAGAAACGATAGGGTATTTAGCACAAAGATCTACATAGTACTCTACAAGCTCCGCTGAGCTTACTGTTCGCCCTTCACTCTCAAGTCTGTATCCACCATCAACTACAAGCTCTGATGCTGCTACATCCAAAGCAATACTCATCTGCTCACCTGCTTTGTATCCAGCTTTCTCGATCGCTTCCATGATCACTTGGATAGGTTCTTCGTTAGAACCAAGATCTGGTGCAAAACCACCCTCATCACCAAGCGCTGTGTTGTGTTTTTTTGCTTTTAGGATTGCTTTGAGATTGTGGTATACCTCTGCACTCGCTTGAAGAGCTGATGCAAAATCATCAAAGCCCACAGGCATAATCATATATTCTTGAAAGTCTACAGAGTTATCTGCATGGCTTCCACCGTTAATAATGTTTAACATTGGTGTTGGCATAACCATAGCGTTCGCCCCACCAAGATAACGATAAAGTGGCATACCTAAGCTTTTTGCAGCCGCACGTGCAACAGCCATAGAAACACCAAGAACTGCATTAGCACCAAGGTTTCCATAGTTTTGTGTTCCATCAAGCTCTTTCATCGTCGCATCAATAATCGCCTGATTAAACGGAGAAAGACCAATAAGTGCATCTGCGATTTGTGAATTTACATTCTCAACTGCTTGGAGCACACCCTTGCCCATATATCTGTCTCCACCATCACGAAGTTCAAGTGCTTCACGTTTTCCTGTACTTGCACCACTTGGTACGATCGCACTCTCAATTGTTCCATCACTTAACTCTACTGTTGCTTTTACTGTTGGATTCCCACGACTATCCATTACTTCGATTGCACTTACGTTATCTATAAACATCTTTTTTCTGCCTTTTAATTTAATATAAAAGAAGCCTTATTCTTCGTCTGCAGCTTCTATTTCGGATGTATCCATGGTCATGAGATTGCTCATCCCCATAGCTACTTTTATTTTTTCTTCTATTTCTTGTGCAAGTTCAGGTTCTTCTTTGAACTTCGCTTTGACGTTTTCACGCCCTTGTCCAAGCTTCGTATCCTCATAAGAGAACCATGCCCCACTTTTGTCAATGATATCAAGTTTGACACCATAATCAACAAGTTCACCCTCTTTAGAGATACCCTCTCCAAACATTATATCAAACTCTGCTTGACGAAATGGAGGAGCTACTTTATTTTTGATCACTTTTGCTTTGACACGGTTACCGATCTGACTCTCACCTTGCTTAAGTGAAGCGATACGACGCACATCGATACGAACGGATGCGTAAAACTTCAGAGCATTTCCACCTGTTGTTGTCTCAGGAGATCCATAGCCCATCATCCCGATCTTCATACGGATCTGGTTGATAAAGATCACCGTACAATTCATCTTGTGTAAAATACCTGTAAGTTTTCTAAGAGCCTTAGACATAAGTCTTGCTTGTACACCCACATTTTGATCCGACATCTCACCTTCGATCTCAGACTTTGGAGTAAGCGCGGCTACAGAATCGATCACGATAAGATTGATCGCACCACTTCTTGCGATCGTTTCAACGATATCAAGTGCTTGCTCGCCATAGTCAGGCTGAGATACAAGAAGATTGTCTACATCCACACCAAGGTTTTTCGCATACGCGACATCTAAAGCGTGTTCTGCATCGATAAATGCACAAACACCCCCTTTTTTCTGACACTCTGCTGTGATCTGGAGTGCAAGGGTCGTTTTTCCTGAACTCTCAGGTCCATAGATCTCTACCACTCTTCCTTGTGGAACACCACCTATACCAAGCGCTAAGTCTAATCCAAGTGAGCCGGTACTAATCGACTCGATAGGGATAATCTCTTTATCGCCTAATCTCATTAAAGCACCCTTACCAAATGCTTTGTCTATCTGTTTCATTGCTAAGTCTAATGATTTTTGTTTGTTTGCGTCCATTGTTGGCTCACTTATTTTGGAATTTAGACTTATTGTATGACATATTTGCATACAGTTTTAAAAATATTTCATTTTGTCATATTTTCTTTGTTTTTTATTTGAATTGCTCCAAATAAATAGGGTGAAATTTTATCCTTATTTGGTTAAAATCAACTTTAGACTTTATAAGGGAATTGAAACTTGAAGAAAACACTTATTGCTCATTCACCCGATGCGGATGATATTTTTATGTACTATGCTATCAAATTTGGTTGGGTTGATATGAAAAATACCCATTTTGATAATATTGCAAAAGATATTCAAACACTCAATGAAGATGCACTCAATGGTGTTTATGACATTGTAGCGATCAGCTTTGCCCTTTACCCTCATATAAAAGAGGAATATGCACCCCTTAGAACTGCTGTGAGCTTTGGCGAGGGCTATGGACCCAAAGTGATCAAAAAAAAAGGTGCCTCACTCAAACGTAACTTTAAAGTAGCTCTCAGCGGTAAACATACCACAAATGCGATGCTTTTTCGCATTGCCTATCCTGATGCACGTATCACCTATATGAACTTTTTAGAGATCGAGCAGGCTGTTCTTGATGGAGTCGTCGATGCAGGTGTTTTGATTCACGAATCTATTCTCACCTACAATGATGCTCTTGAAGTGGAACGTGAGATGTGGGATATTTGGCAAGAACTTGCAGGCAAAGATCTTCCACTTCCTCTAGGTGGTATGGCGATCCGTCGTTCACTTCCTCTCACAAAAGCGATAGAATATGAAGCAACACTTACCAAAGCAGTGCATGTTGCGCGTGAACATAAAGAGAGACTCTCCAAGATGCTCTTAGAGCGCGATCTTGTTCGTATTGATGCCAATACTCTGGACCAATATCTTGAACTCTATGCAAATGATGAGTCAATTACACTCAGTGCTATGCAATATAAGGCTATAGATAAACTCTTTGAGATAGGGTATAATCATGGCTTTTATGACACACTTGTCAAGATAGAAGATTATCTTATACCGACTGAGTATCAAGAACTCCGTTATTCATAGGAACTACAGATGGAAGCAAAACTTATCGCTCTTGGTGTTGAAACTTTTAAAATAGCGCTTATGCTCGCACTTCCTGGACTTTTAACTGGGATGTTTTTGGGGCTTGCTGTAAGTATTTTTCAAGCTACAACACAGATCAATGAGATGACGCTGAGTTTTATCCCAAAAATTATAGGTGTGGTGATCGTAATTATCCTTACAATGCCGTGGATGCTTAACTCCATGATCGATTTTTCTACCAACACACTCAACATGATCCCCTCTTTTATTGAGTAATGCAGTACAAAACGATCAATTTTTCCAAATACTCCTCTATCAAGATAGGTCCATCTTTGGATGTAGCTCTCTTAGAAGAATGCTCTGATTATGATCCCTCTTTTACCCTCTTAGGTGCTGCAAACAACACGCTTATTGGGAACAAGCCTCCTCCACTTATGATACTAAGTAAAAAATATGATTTTATAAAAATAAAAGATAGCACACTTATCATTGGAGGTGCAACTCCCTCAGGCAAAATAGCCTCTTTTTGCAAAAAGCATAATATCGCCCATTTTGAATTTCTTTCCCATCTTCCAGGGACTCTTGGGGGTTTGCTCAAGATGAATGCGGGACTTAAAGAGTATGAGATCTTTGAACACCTCCTTGAAATATATACATGTGCTGGAGTTTATCAAAAAGAGAAAATAGAGCATGGCTATCGCTTTACCAATATTAGCTCCCCCATTTTAGAAGCAAGATTTTCTCTAGAGTATGGCTTTGATCCAACAAAGGTAGAGATGTTTCACGCCATGCGCTCAAATCAGCCAAACATCCCAAGTGCGGGAAGCTGTTTTAAAAACCCTTCAGGTGATTATGCCGGGCGTCTCATAGAAGCAGTCGGTCTCAAAGGAAAACGTAAAGGAGCGATGGAATTTAGCTCTGTGCATGCAAATTTTTTAGTCAATCATGGCGGGGGAAGTTTTGAAGACGCAATCTATTTGATTGAAGAAGCAAAGAAAAAGGTTCTCGAGAATTTTCAGATTCTACTTGAATGTGAGATAGAAATTTTAGAGAATACTTGATACATTTTATTGCATGTAGGAGATTCTACATGCAAATAAAAACAATTAATTACAGACGACTTCAAACATCTGATTGATTTGTTCTGTTTCGCCATTTGCATAGGTAACTTGAGCAGTACCACCACTTTGAAACTCTACTGTTGTACCATTTACTTTTACTTTACCACTAGAAAAACCTACTGTATCACGTTGCATCGCTTCTAAGGTAGTAATGTCATAAATACCATTTGCACACGAGTGATTTGCATCCCCAACTTGATAACTCGTCTTTCCATTGATTTCATACTCATTGAAATCATCAAAAGTACTATTATAGTTCTGCATTGTCATATTAAAATTTTCATATCCGTACGACATATCTCCTGTCTGCGCTGTTCCTGTTAAGGTCAGTGATAACGGATCCATAGTTTGAAGATTCGTTTCCATTTTCAATGTAAGGTTTAGGCTACTTACAAGTCCTCCCTCAGTAATAACAAAATTATTAAAGGTGGTCACTAGATTTATATTTTCTTGAGAATCCATAGTACCATCCAAGCCCATTGCACCATTGATCGTCTCACTCCCTTCTACACAATTTGCAAACGTTGCCTCTCCATCAATCGAGTTTTCTGTCTCTGTACCGCTTAGTGTAATCGTACCTCCATCTGTACAGTTCCAAGTATCGGTTTCTCTGGGTGTAGCGACACTCCTTGGACCAATACCTGTAGCAACAACATCGTCATAAAGTATAACATCGTTCAGTTCACTGATGCCACTAGCAACACTTCCTATGGAAGATATAGACGCAATAGCATTTTCCGCAGACTGTTGATCCGCCACCTGAACAGTTTCACCTGCGAGCGAAGTCTCATTATCAGAATCACTACTACAACCAAGCATAAATATTGAGGCTACTACACTTAGCCCAATCACAAAACACTTTTTCATCATCGTCTCCTTATTTTGACTTTGGAGATCAATTTATCATAGAACAACTTTATTAAACATTAATGATTTATTTTAAATTAAGTATGCTTAAAATCTCAATGCCACACCTGCATAAACACCGGAATAATCTAGGTCGAGTGCAATATCTTTTGTCTCATCTGTTTGGTATTTTTGCATTCTGTATCCAACTTCAACCGCTGGCTGAATAACTGGAGAGATATCAAAAGTATAATCGACTTTTGCACGTACATCATAGACGATGTTGCTGTCATACTCAATATACTTTATATCGGCTTCTACACCAAAGCCTGATGTTGGAACTTGCAGACGTCCACGCACATATCCAAGTGGTAGGGCAAGTGTCTCTGAACTTGAATAACCATCTGAACCAACTACTGGGTCAACGGTATAACTCACATCGACCATTTTAATATCAAGCCCTACATCCAGAGTGATCCAAAATGTGTTATCTAAAATATTATAATAAGGGATCAGATCAACTTGTGTCATATCAATTTGCGTATTTGTAGAAGTTGGAATACTAACTCCACCTAATGAGCCAGTCGCTTTTCCTTCACTTGTAATATCAACATACTCAACACGCAAGTTTGGTACAACTGGTACAAAGTGTTTTACTAAAGCCCAAGCATACACATTTGTTTGTGCATCTTCTTGTGCTGTGTCTACACCATTAAAACCTGTAGTTGTACCTAGAATCTGCCCTTTTGGCGTAGCACTCCATGCACCCACACCCATCTCAGCACGTAAAAAATCCGCACTCACAAAAGTACTAAAACTTGCTACACATGCTAAACCCGTAAGTATCTTTTTCATTGTCGCTCCAATTATAGTTATATGCGTAATTGTAGCTTAGGCTTGCAATAAAAAACTTAAAAAAATGAATTTGGGAAGTTATTAGGGCAAAACCCTAATAAAAAGAAGGAGAGAAAAACTACAAGTTTGGGAGAAACTTGTAGCTGATTTTTACTTATTTTGTTGCAGCAGCGATTGCTTCGTCGTATTTAGGCTCTTCTGTGATCTCTGGAACGATCTCTTTGTATGTAACAACACCGTTTTCATCAATTACGAAGATAGCACGACAAGTTACACCAGCGAGAACTGATCCACCAAGAAGTACACCATAAGCGTTTGCGAAATCTTTGTTTCTGAAGTCAGAAGCAACAGTTAATTTATCGATACCTTCAGCTGAACAGAAACGTCCTGCAGCAAATGGTAAATCCATAGATACAACAGTAGTTTTAACACCCTCTAAAGAAGCAGCTTTTGCGTTGAAGTTACGAGTTTCAGTAGCACATACCCCAGTATCTAATGAAGGAACAACGATAACTAGTTGTTTTACACCTTGTGCTCCACCTACTACTACGTCACCTAAACCATCTGAATTTACAACAGTTACTTCTGGTGCTTTGTCACCAACATTTACTTGATTTCCTACTAACTCTACGTCTGTACCTTTGAACTTTGTAGTTGCCATTTTTGACCCCTTATTTGTTTTTATTTTTGTTTGTGGAAGAAGTATATTTGAAATCGGATAATTTTACTCTTAATTAGAAAAAGTGCGTATGAGTGCAAGTTTTTTTTAAGATTATAAAGCGCTTTTTGGCGTAATATCTAAGTCTGCTAAAGAGCTAAACATTCCAAGCTTATACATCTCTATACCCACTCTTCCAATCATCGCTGCATTATCAGAACAATACTTCAATTCACTGAGTAATATTGTAGCATCAAAAGGTTTCAAAAGCTTCTCTATCTCTTGGCGCAAGTAAAGATTTGCACTCGCTCCTCCTACAATAGCAAAAGCACTAGGAGGAATCTCTTTAAAATACTTTTTGAGCTTTTGGATCAAGTGTGCTACGGCTATATGCTCAAAAGAAGCCGCGACATCTTTGTACTCCTCTTTCTCTGCTTTTTCCACTGCCAAACGCACGGCATTTTTAAGACCTGAGTAGGAAAACGCTATCTCTTTAGACTGTGAAAGAGGGATAGTAAAATTATACTTCTTTCTATCACCACCTTTTGCCAACTCCTGAATCAAAGGTCCACCAGGATAACCAAGCCCCATCATCTTTGCGACCTTATCAAAGCTCTCTCCAAAACTATCATCCATACTTTTTGCTACCGTTTTTATCTCTTGCAAAGACTGCACTTCCATCACCTGCGTATGCCCTCCTGATACCAAAAGAACCGTGAGTGGAAACTGCGCCTCTTGCTCGATAAAGAGTGAGTAGATATGCCCTACAAGATGGTTCACTCCAATAATTGGTACATCCAAAGCAAGTGCCACGGCTTTTGCCATCGTGACCCCTTCAACAAGCGTCACAGCAAGCCCAGGTGTAGATGTAACAGCCACAGCTTTAATATCTTTGAAATAAAGTTCACACTCTTCTAATATCTTTGGAAGTGCTTCTGCATGCAAACGAGCAGCAAGCTCTGGGACGACACCACCATACACGCTATGCTCTAACTCCTGAGAGATTTTTTTGTGAAAGACAAGCTTTTTTGTAGTGATATCTGTCAGTGCCAAAGCACTATCATCACAACTACTCTCTATTGATAAGATCAACTCCATTATTTCTCTTCCTTACGTACACAATTTTTTGAATAGGGAAGTTTAATATAAAAACAAGTACTCATCCCTTGGGGCTTTTGTCTATTTTTTGGATTGAGCTCGATCTCTCCACCAAACACTTTTTGTATTATCTGACGTGACATATAGAGTCCAATTCCTGTCCCTTGTGTCTTAGACTTCGTGGTAAAATAGGGATCAAATATCCGCTCTTTTATCTCAGGTGCTACCCCTTCGCCATTATCACAACAAAGAATCTCTACAGAGTTTTCGTTGATAGCAAACTTCAAATGTATCTTTTTTTCTAGCGCGTCTTTGGCAAAAGCATCCTTAGAATTATTGATAAGATTTAAGATCACTTGAGAGATCGATGAAGCGATTTTTATCTCACCTAGAGTATAATCTCTTTGTATGTCACATAAGATCTTATTATTCTTAATATGTACGCCTATGATACTTTGTACCTCTCGAATAATATCCTCAAGACTACGTATTTCTGAATAGATTTTCTTGTCAAAAAAAGACATAAAATCATCGATCGTATTGGCTAGATAATTTACATTATCTTCCATAATATCAAAATAGCGCTCCATCGTAGGCGTTATCTCTGTCGAAGTTTTTAAAGAGATAATCGCAAGGTTGATCGTATTGAGAGGCTGTTTCCATTGATGTGAAATATTTGCCAACATCTCCCCCATCAAAGCAAAACGTGCTTGTTCAAAAAGAATGAGATCTTTTTCTCTACAAGATTCTAGTTCTTGATGCAGATGTTCTTTATAATACTTAAGATACTTTGTACTTCTCAATAGCACAGAGACAATCAAAGGGGTGATCATCAGAGGTAGAGTTATAGAGAGTGCAAAGATGAAAGAGGTGTATTTTTCCCCAAACAAAAAAGTCAAAAGATATACAGTTAAGATAGAGAGAATAACAACAAAAACTGTCACAATTAAAGTAAGAGATGGTGGAGAATAGTAAGATAGTTTAGAAACAAAACGATCGATCATTTGATTATAAAAATTCTCTGCTAACATTTTTGTTCTCGCAAATAGCTTCTAATCTCTGTATCAAGAGCAAATACATCCTCTACATTTTTTGGCTCTAGCTGAAATTTTTCATAGGCTCCAAGGATCATTTTTGCTATATCCATAAAACCGATTTCTTTGGCAATAAACTTCTCGATCGCGACCTCATTGGCAGCATTGATGATCACACCACGAGCAGGATTTGCCAACAACTCTTTTTTAAGCTCCCATATAGGATAACGCTCTTTGGAAATCTCTCGAAATTCAAGAGAGCCAACCTCAAGAAGATTCACATGAGAGAGGATATTTGCATCAACTTTTTTATTAAGTGCATAGGCGATGGGAAGCTGCATACTTGCATTGGCAAAGTGAGCCGTTGTCGAGCCATCTTTAAAGTCAATGAGTGCGTGGATGAGAGATTGTGTCTCGATGATCGCATCGTATTCCCCCTCACCAAAAAGCCAGCGCGCTTCTAAAAGTTCAAACATCTTATTGACCATCGTTGCAGAATCGATCGTGATCTTTTGCCCCATCGACCAATTGGGATGTTTTTGGGTATCCCCAAGAGTTGCGCGTGCGAGATCTTTTACATCCCAATCACGAAAAGCCCCACCACTTGCAGTGATGATCATCTTGGAGACCTCTCGCTCTTGCATCAGATACCACAAACCAAAATGTTCACTATCAATGGGCTGAATCATAGAAGTATCAATAAAACTTCCACATGCAACTAAAGATTCTTTATTCGCAAGGGCGACTCTCTTTCCACTCGCTAAGGCGACAAGGGTTGGTCTCAGCCCCAAAAATCCTACAAGAGCATTAACCACAAGAGTACTTTTAGAATCACGCAATGTTTGCAAGATCGCATCCATTCCAGCATAAACGCGGCTATGATTCACACGAGAGATATCCTCTTTGTTGCCTACGATCACGATGCTTGGCTGATGCTCTTGGATCTGATTGTTAAGTAGGTCAATATTATTTCCACACACAAGTATCTCAACATTGATAGCAAAACGTTTTGCTACCTCAAGTGTATTGACTCCGATAGAGCCAGTCGAACCTAAAAGAATCAAACTATACTAAGCCCCGCAAGAGCACAAGCATCACGATTGCACCAAAGAGATATCCATCGATCCTATCTAAAATGCCCCCGTGACCTGGGAGGATATTGCCACTATCTTTTACACCCGCCTGACGTTTGAGACTACTCTCAAAAAGATCTCCAAAGATGGCACTTGTCGCAACAACGAGTGAGATGATAAATGCTGTCCACAGATCCACATACACAAGCCCTAGAAACATTCCAGAGAGTGTAGCAACTGCAATACCGCCTATCACTCCCTCCATTGTTTTATTCGGACTTGTTTGGCAAAACTGAGTCTTGCCGATACTTTTGCCCACAGCATACGCCCCAACATCCGTCATAGCAACAACTACAAGGAGCCATAAAAGTGCCAGAACTCCATACTCTTGATACATTGTCAGGACAAACAACATCCCAGCTGTCGGATAGATAAATGGGAGAAAGTCTTTCCACTCAAGCTCTTTATTGTATGCAACTGCACCCGCATAAAAGACACCCGCAAGAACGAACAGATCATCGCCATAAGGATAGATGGCTGCTAGAAGCCACACGATCCCTGCATAGACAAAGATCGAATCATGTTTGTTCCCAAAGAGCTGTACCGCCTCTTTAAAGGCAAGCATATAGATAGCTCCAAGCACAAGCCACATCAAAAAAAAGTTATCGATAAAACCAACAAGTAAAACGAAGGCGATAAGCGCCAGTCCAGTTAAAATTCTCTCTTTATGATTTGTAAAAACATCCATGAATCTTCCTTCTTTTTCACCAAGGAGTATACCCAATCAGACTTTAATATCTAATATATGCAAAGGGGGCGTCTCTTGTTCTTCTTCTTGTTCTTCCTCTTCATGTTTTGGATTACGTTTATTTTCTTGATCAGCATGATTTTTTTCGTGTTCTCTATCTTCATCCACCTTATGATTTTCCTCAGCTGGACGCACTTCCATCACTTTTTCTTCTTTTTCATTCACCGCCGCTTGTGCCATCACATTTTGAAGATCAAAGCGGTTGTGTTGATTACCTTGGAGGGAGGCTACAGTCGCTGTTTGCTGATTTACAAAAATCGCATTACCTATTGGACCTACTGCCACAGTGCACCTCCTTTCATTTTATCTCGTATCGACCTCTATGGTCTTATATTTGTTGTAAAGTACATTCGCACCCTCTTGAATGTTCACTTCACGTCTTGGAGTATAATCGACTAAAAATCGATCTTTTGCACTTGTGGTAAATTCTACACATAAACGTGCAGCACTCTCTAAGACACTTTGGGGGAGATTTTGCTTGTCGGTGGTCACGATCACATGCGTTGAAGGTCTGTCTTTGAGGTGTAGCCAAATATCTTTGGCTTTGGCACTTCGCAAAAGTTCAATATTCCCTTTTTCACTTTTTCCAAGTTGTACCTTATATCCCTCGATCCAAAAGGTCTCGATCGATTCGTTTTGTTTGAGCTTTTTATTTTGTTGCTGTTTTGGAAAAAGGAGATTGATCTTTGCTACATCCGAAGCCTCCTCGACAATATGGATAAAACGCTGGATATGTTGTATCTTTGCGGTGAGTGATTCGCGTTCTATATGCATATGAAGTGCTTTTTGTTTTGCTTTTTTACTACGGGTAAAAAGAGAGTTCGACATCATCGCTACAGATGGAAATGCCTTTAAAAGCTCTATCTCCACACTCTCACCATCATAATCATCCACGCATACACTGCTACTATAAGGTTTGATATGATGCATATTTGAGAGCACCAAATTCCCCCAATGTTGCAATTTTTGCGCCTCTTCATAAAGAGATGTTTCATCTTCAAGCGCATCAATGAGTTTTTGAAGTTTTTTGAGCTTTTTTTCGAGATAGCTTATCTTTTGTTTTTTGAGTGAGCCTAGCTTTTGTGCCTGCTCTTTTTCATAATTTGCATACAAAAACCCCTCGATATCCTTAATAGGATACTCTTTTGCTACAAATGGAGCGGGTGGGATATTGAGCAGCTTTTGCCCCACACGCACTTCACGAAAGGAAGAGTACAGATCGACATGACGCAGTGCTTCAAGCACAACCTCATCCTCATCCAAGACGATCACATTAGTATATTTTCCTGTAAACTCAAACTGCAAATAACTGATCTCTTGTTTGTATGCAGAGGCAACGGATGTTTTAAAACGGATAATTTTATCTTCGTTGACAAGCTCGAGAGAGAGGATATTTGAGCGATTAAAACGTTTGGCTAACACGACATCAAACGGCGCGTTATAAACTTTAGAACGTTCATAAGAGGGGGCTTTAAAAAGAGTGGAGTTGGAGCGCTGCATCTCAAAGTACACAGTCTCATCTCGATCAAAGACCACTTTGATAAGGGTATCTGAGACTCTATAAATGGCAGCAATTTTTTTAAATTGTTGTAAATAATCTGTAATTTGTTTGAGGTGTGATAGTTTCATAAAAAGATTTTAGCATAGATTGCCCCTCTTTTTATTCTATCCGTTTGCCTCAAGTAAAGCCATATGCTTTTGCTCAGGTCGTACGAGTTCCCAATATATCTTCTCTACGCTCAAGATAGAGAGTACATCCGAAGAGTTTTTAGAACTCTCTGGAAAGACCATGCTTTGAACCAAGGTTTTATCCCCCACGATATACTCTTGCAAGGAGCGAATTTGATTGGCATGAACACTTGGTATCTCACCAAGCGCACCGACCAAGATTCCAATATAGTCACGATTTGTTTTCCCTTTGAGGATCACGATATTGTTGTAGTCTGCTTTTTTATTTTGCGCGATAAATTGTCCCAGATCGATCACGGAGACAATGTTGTCCTCATAAAGTACTGTGCCTTTAAAATAGTGCTCTTTGTCCACTTTTGCGATCGGCTTCATCTCAGAGATCTCACGAGCTTCTATCACATAACTCGACTCCACTCCATAGTGAAGATCTCCGATCATAAAGGTTGCGATATCGATCGAGTCTGCATCAAGGCTAAGTGGAATATCTTGTTTGAGAGCATACCCCTCTTCCCCTTCGAGGAGTGTTTCTTCCACATTGCTAATAAGAGAGAAGAACAGAGAATATACACGGTTTTGATACGCATCATCTTTGGATTTAAACTCTCTATAGCCGTTGGAGCACTTCACACCAAGCGCATAATAATCCCCTTGGTACTCAATGATCTCACTCAAAGATTCCCCCTCTTTGAGAGCAAAAAACTTTGAAGGAAGTGCAAGGATCTCCCCTGTTTTATGTTTTGCATCACTCGAAGAGATGATCATTTTCTCACTTGTTGCCAAAAGAGCAAATACACCACTCTTTTCACTTTTTTGAGGAAGAGACTCTTGGATCATACTCTCAAACTGTAGCTGAGAATCAAAGACGATACCAATTCCACCGAGCACCTCTTTTTCATCTTCTAAAGAACGTATCGAAGCATTGTAGATATAGCTGTGTTTGTCCCCATAAAGATATGTTTTCTCAAAATCACTCACGCAATACTCAGAGGAGTTTTGCAAAGCAAGGGTACTCGCAACCCATTTTTGAGAGAGTCTGCGCCCTATCAAATAAGACTCCTCTTCATTTGAGACTGCGACCACAACCCCGTCTCTATCATACACAAAGAGATTTGTATACACGGTATAGAGATCATTGATATACTTTAAGATCTCACACATCATCTGCGTATCTTGGGATGTAAGTTGTTTGTTCTCTAACACCCTTCGAAAATCAGGTGTAAGTGCCCACCAACGACAGTCATTAGCTCTCTCATAAAGGTTTCTATCCATGATATCTACAATGAGTGCGGCCAAAAAGACGCTATCACCTAGCACCATCGTTTTGGTAAGACTCGCGATCGATGCTCCAATGATCCCTTTTGTGTTTTCACCCGTTGAGCGGATCTCTTGAAGAAGTGCACGTGAAAACTGTTTGTTTTGGCTCGAAGAGCTTTGTTTGACATTACCATTCCAGATGGCGATATTGAGATTGTTTTGGATGCTTGATGCTTCAAGCGGGATACTTTTTATCACTTCTGGAAATTGCTTGCCGTGTTGCAAGATCGCGAGTAGAAGCTCTTTGGATACCTCATAATCATTTTGTTGCTTCTCTTTAAATGCATATTCAAGAGGAATCATAATATGCCCATACCAACCAAGCCCAAAAAATCCCTGATAGCCATTTGTCGCACACGTTTTGGCAAGATATTCACGCCCGCCAAAAGTGATGATCTTGTATTTTTCATCCAAAATCTTCTCAAAACGTGCTCCAAGCGGAATATGGTAGGCATCACTACTCGCGATCACAGACCCCTGTGCATCTAAAAGTGTGAGACACTCTTTTGTTTGGGGATTGACAAGTTTTTCAAAGATCCCCTCCATCTCATCTTCAAACCGAAAACAAAGAGCTAATACACCAAGCACCTCTGAGTTTGCATCATTTGTTTGTGTCACTTTATAAGAATAGACAAGAGACTTCTCATGGTTGGGTAAAAAGTCGTGGTACCCATAGCTCTCTACATACTCCTCTTGAGTATGTATCACTTTTTGAAGTAATGGGTCTTTAGATTTTGAGCTTTTGTTTTTCGGGTCAATATTTGCCAGAATATCCCCATTGGTATTCATCAGTACAATATCACTATAGACACTGTATTTTTCTATATACTCAACAAAACGTTTTTGTATAAGGGTGATATTCTCTTCATAGCCCTCTGAGTATTTGGTATGGTTACTCACTAAGAGTTTACGTATCTCACTATCGGTAGATAAGAACCCTATATCAGCGGTACGTTCAAAAAGATTTCGTATCACTATATCGACGGCGACTTGTGCTTTGGAGTGCATCTCACTCACGCTTTTTTTGAGTGTTTCGTTTGAAAGATGGTTGATGAGCTTCGAGGAGAGCTTGGTAAAGTTGTGTTTGATCTCGCTCATATTCACACCCGCTTCACCAAGTTGGCTTAAAAGGGAGAGAGAATCCCAGTTTCTACTCAAATCGTTAAGTTTTTCTCGTATCTCTTCTACACTCTGCATATGTTTGATCACATCTAAAAGCTCTGCATCTATTTGAAAATTTTTATATTCTACACTATTGCCTTGCACAAAATATCCTTTGGTCATTTATTCTGCAAAAGTATAATTCATACTGTCTAATTTTTAGCACTTTATCTGATTAAATAATAATCACAATCGATTCATTTCAAACTTTTAGAAATCTCGTTATAATTTCAAAAAAAGAAAAGGGCTTGTATTGCGTCTACCAAAAGGTTTTGGAAAAAACTACTTTACACTTCGTGCGATCACTGCAACTGTCAATCAGATCTCACTCGATGCTACAAGTACGCGCTCCAAAGAGTTTCACCTTTTACGCCATACATCCCAAGAGCTCGATGCCCTAGAGGAAGAAGAGGAGCTCGCCACCACCCTTTGTGCTCCAATTCTCTCTATTAAACCATGCCATTGTAATTGCTACTTTTTACGCATCACAAAAAAGATCCTCACCCTCTGCCCTAATCAAAAACATTTTTACAACTACTTTAAAACACTCAATAGCGCTATCTCTCCACCTCTATTCACCTCTCTTTTATATTCACAAAAAAATAAAATACTTAGGAAAATATATCAATGAAAAAGACATTACAACTCTCCCTTTTAGTCGCAACTCTCGTGAGTGCTAGCTATGCAAACAACAAGATCACGCTCGAACCTTTAGTGATAGAATCAACAGCAATACAAACCAACGAACTTCAAGCAGCAGATGCTATTGAGGTGTATACATCCCAAGATATTGAGAACTCTCAGGCAAAAGATCTGTATGAGTTCTTTAATACTCAAACATCTCTTATCGCGATGCCGAGTTATGGAAATCCATTTTCACAAAAGCTTGATATGCGTGGATATGGTCTTGGTGATGGATACCAAAACATCGTTATCACCATCAACGGCAGAAAACTCAATAACATCGATATGATCCCTCAACTCCTCAGCTCCATCTCCTCTGAATCGATAGAGAAAATCGAGATCATCAAGTCAAGTGGTATCGTTGTCGGTGGAGATGGTGCAAACGCAGGTGTGATCAATATCAGCACCAAAAAAAGCAATAACAAAGAGATCAGTTTTTATGGTGGTGCTTATGGGGCTTTTGGAAGTTCGCTCTATCTTGGGCATAGTGATGAGACACTCTCACTTAACGGTGCTTTTAAAACAGAAAAACTCGATGGTGTTCGCCACATCGACGCAGATGGACATAAAGATACAAACAAACTAACAAACGGAAATATCGATCTTGTATATATTCCAAATGATAGCTTAGAGTTTCGCTACGGAGCCCTCTTTTCCAAGATGGATGTGTTTTATGGCGGGACAATGACACAAGAGGAGTACGACTCTAACCCTACACAACAAGGGAGTGTTGATTATGGATGGGGACCTACTCCAAGTACCGCTGCGCATCAAAAATTTGCGACAAACTCTCTCAATGCAGGAGTGAGCTACTTTATCACACCAAAACTCAGTCTCAATCTCGATGCATACCACGAAAAGAAAAGATCAGAGTACATCAACTACGACACACGCTCTGATTACACTTATGATTCGGCAAAGTTCTCTATTGATTTTAAAGATGACTTTTTTAGTCTCTCAGCTGGTGCGGATATCTTTGATGGTGAGCGTGATTCTCATGCAAATAGCTTTAGCCCTGCAAATACAACAGAGAAAAAAAATATCGCTGGCTTTGTTATGACACACTTCAACTATGCAGATCACTCTTTCAAAGCTGGTGCAAGAGTTGAAAAAGTAGACTATGCATACAATGAGATAAACACTCAGCTCAAAGACGATCATTCTCTTTTTGGAGCCGAACTAGGATATAACTACAAGATAGATACGCAAAGCTCTCTTTTTGTGAACTATTCTCGCTCGTATCAAGCACCTGATGTTGATAGATTTTTTACAACGATCTACCCTGCACCAACGTTTAGTCGTAGTGTTGTATTTAATGGATTTATCCAGCCTATGAAAGCTCATAACTACACACTTGGCTACAACCATATCACTTCAAGCAACAAATTCAAGATTTCAGCCTACTACCTTGATCTTCAAGATGAGATCTATTACTATGCTGATCCTGCATATATGGCTTCAAAAAACACCAACATCGACCAATCCTACAAATACGGCTTTGATCTCTACGACAAATATATCGTCTCAGAGAGCTTTAATCTCATCCTCAACTACAACTATGTTCAAGCGATCATAGACAAAGAGAGAGAAAATGGCGAAGATTATAGTGGCAACAAACTCCCAGGCGTAAGCAATCACAACGCAAAACTCACCCTCAACTATCTTGTAAACCAAAACACCACTTTGGCTTTGACACAGGTGTACCGAAGCAAGGCGTACGCACTCGATGATTTTGCAAATACCATGAGTCAAAAACAAGATGCTTTTAAAAGTACAGATATCTCTGTAAAATATGCAAAAGAGGATTATGAACTTTTTGCTAAGATAAACAATCTCTTCAATCAAAAGAATGGGATGTGGATCAAAGAGGATGCGATCTATCCTATCAATTTTACAACAACAGCCATAGCAGGCTTTACACTCAAGTATTAGATGCTATAAACAAAAAAAAATATAATTAATTAATTTTAAAGAGTTATAATAATACAATTATTCACACAAATAGTTTTATACTGTTTGTAGTATTGTTTCTTTGGAGTTTCTTATGAAAAAAAGTCTATTAGGATTTCGTGTTTCATTACTTCTGTGTTCGTCTCTCGCTTATGCAACACCTGTTCTGAATGAATCAGTTACCGCAGGATTAAACACATCGGAGCATACCGCATTATTCGGTGAAGGTACAACAGCACAGGTGGCATTACTAGATAATATAGAGATGCAGAATACAACTGGAGAGTTTAGTTTTAAAATTGGTAAGTATAAAGTCAAGTTTTTTGAAAAAGACAATAGTGGCTATAAAAGTATTTTTCAAATTGTATCTTCGAATAAAACATACGTAAACATTAAAACTGTTTCATATTCGGTACCAACAAATTAAGGATTTTTTAAATATGAAAATTTTCTTTATCTACTTTCTACTGCTTGGTAGTTTGTTGCATGCTACCAATGGACGCGAAGGAGGTATGACTGCCATAGGATTAGGTATCGGTTATGTATCTTCAAGTCTAGACAACATAAAAACAGATAGCATCGGTAATTATTGGGATCTTAAATTTGGATATGGATTTAATCCAAATATTGTAGGTTTTGTCGAGGGATCACTTCAAGCAGTTACGAAAGAGGTGCAACAAAATAGTATAGGTATCGGTTTATCTTATTATTTACGCGGTGGTATCAACTCTCCATACATTTCTACATACATTGGCGCCGTTGAACACCCTATGGATAATTATGAATCATCAAACGGCAAATTTGGCAATTTATGGAAGATTGGTGTCGGATACGAATATAAACAATGGTTTCTTCAGTTAAACTACACCAAAGCAAGCTCACCAAGAGTCCAAACCGATAGCACATTTATAAATGTCGGCTACAACTTCCATATTTTTCGTTAAGCATGCAGGATATTCATAAAAAAACACACACCTTACGTTTATTGATAATCACAACTTTAATTCCTCTTGTTTTATCTGCCCAAGCAGTGAAAGTAGATGAGCTACTCACAGACGAATATCGAATTCAAAACGATGTAAGCGTATCGTATATTAATACTCAACGCAATGACAGTAGTGTAGGTTTAGTCGGATATCAAACCGTAAACGGCGACTATGTTGTTATTCCTACTTATGTAGGAGATGTTGTAAGCCAAAGTGATTATTTAGGATACTCTTTAGCGTTACGTTATGGGCTCAATAGCGATATTGAAGTTTTTGCATATGGGAACCTGTACAGCTCTAGCGAACGAACATTATATACAAATAGTATTACCTCCCATAGTGACAAAGGTTTTAGTTCTAGTGGCATCGGCGGTGTTTATCAAGTACATAACGAAGATAACTACCCTGCCCTGTTACTCGGTGTTACACTTGATGTAATTGAGCGTGATACAACATTAGATAAAAACTTTTATCTTAAAAGTGGTTCAATATTTCTAGCATCCTACTACACGAGTGATCCGGTAGTCTTTTTTGTTAAAACTACGTATAGCTTTAATAAGCCCCATAAAAGTAAAACACATACAATTAGTGCAGGTAACATCCTAAGAATTAGCCCTCAAATCCATTTTGCAGTAAACCCTTATACAAGCTTAAATTGGGGAATAAGTTATGAGTACAAACAAAAAGACACTTATGATGGAGAAATCATTACTGCAAATCAAAGTAGATTATCATGGCTATTTGGAGTGAGTTACGAAATTTTTTCGCACAATGTCCTAAGTGCCGATATGGAAAAAACCGATACTTCTACTTATTCTCAAAGTGCGATGACACTTAATTATTCCTATAAATTTTAATGAAAACACTCTCTATTTTACTATTTTATTTATCGTTATGGAGTGAGATAACGATTCAAGAAAAAGAATTTACACTACATAACCCAATAAGATCATGGATAGAATTTAAAAATGACAAACTAACGCGTCAACGTTATGATTATTCATGCGGGAGTGCCGCATTATCGACATTGCTAAGTTACTACTATGATGCCAATGTTTCGGAGTTAATGATTTTAGAGAGTGTTCTTGAAGCCAAAGGAATAAAAGAAGAACCTTCAGAGCTCGAAAATCAAAAAGGGCTCAATGGTCTTTCGTTCTATGAGCTTTCACAGTATGCATCTGCACAAGGTTTTAAAGCAATCGGTATCGCATTGAGTATGCAAGAATTAAAAAAACTTCAGATTCCTGCAATCGTTTTTGTTAAAATACGCAAACAAGAGCACTTTACAGTGCTTAAAAAGATGGATGAACGCTATGCTTATCTTGCCGATCCTTCATTTGGTAATATTCGTGTAAATCATGCTAAATTTGAAGAGATGTTTTTCACCTATGGCAAAAATGAAAATCAAGGAAAAATATTGGCAATTTTAACAAAAGACGGCACAGCAGGAATTCAAGACTTTAAAGCAATAGAGCCGTTCCCTAAAAGCTTATATGAGAGCATAGCAAACCCTTTACGTTAAGAATTTTAAAAAACCAATCAACTTTATAACAAAAATTAGGAATATCTATGTATATCAAAACTTTTTTTCTTCTCTCCTTTCTGTTGCTCTCCATTCATGCCAACGAGCGTATCGTCTCGCTGAGCCCTTCGCTCACTGAGATCATCTATGCTCTTGGGAGTGAGGATGAACTTGTCGCGACGAGTGAATATTCACTCTATCCAAAAGAGGCGCAAACACTCCCGAGTGTCGGGGGATATTCTAACCCAAATATAGAGAAGATCCTCTCCCACATCCCAAGCCTTGTCATAGGGCAAGATTTTAACCAAGCGACTTTGCTCAACATCCAAAGATTTGGGCGAGAGACGCTCTTGCTCGATCTGCAAACCCTCACAACGATCAAACAATCTATCACGACACTAGGTGAGAGACTAGGCAAAGTACAAAGAGCACAGGAGTTGGTCGCAGATATAGACGATGCACTCACATCCGCGCCCAAGGCAATAAAGGCAAAAAAGGTGATGATCGTTTTTGGCTTGCATGAGGATCTCACACGAGGGATCTATATCGCAGGGCACGATATCTTCTTTGAAGATATTATTCTTGCATGTGGGCACAAAAACGCTTATAGTTCTACACTTACATCCCAACCTGTTTTGAGTTATGAAAACGTTATCGCGCTCAATCCTGACACCATTATCATCCTCCACTCAAAAGCTTCAAACCCAAGTGTGAACAAGCAAAAAGCCCTAGAAGCTTGGCATAACATCCCAACTAACGCAGCCAAAAACAAAAACATAACAGTTTTAGATGAGAGTTATCTTCACATCCCATCACACAGAGTGGCTCTTACGATCAAGCGACTTTGTAAGGCGATGGCAAGATGAGTTATATCCATTGCTAGTGTATTTTAAGAAATAGCTACAAAAGTTTATAATACAGTTTAAACTTTTTTGACTACAATAAATAGAAAAAAAATAAAAGTATTTATCACTCCTAGCATAGGAACAAGACAAAATTTAGGGAAAATATATGGAACTAGTTTATTTATGGGTCGAAGAGTATAA
>JAGGTH010000074.1 GCA_021163845.1 Helicobacteraceae bacterium
CTCGGGGGCTCTATTCTTACTCGTTGGAGTTATCTATGATAGACGCCATACGAAGATGATGAGTGAGTTTGGTGGGCTTGCATCAGTAATGCCTCGTTATGCAACGATCTTTGGTCTTATGCTTATGGCTTCTGTGGGTATGCCACTTACTATCAACTTTGTTGGGGAGTTTTTGAGTTTACTAGGATTCTATCAGCAATCTCATACTTTGACACTTCTTGCTGGAACAGCGATTATCGTAGGAGCTATCTATATGCTTGCTGCGTATAAAAGAATGTTCTTTGGTGAAGTGACAAATGAAAAGAATAAAAATCTTCCAGATGTAAATAAAAGAGAACTTGTGGCATTAATTCCACTCTCAATTATTACTATCTGGTTAGGTGTGTATCCAAAACCTATTTTAGAACCGATCAATAATTCGGTTGAATCGATTGTGCAGTTGATGCATGATAAATCAATCACACAAGAAGCAAAAGAGAGAATCCCAAACCTTATTGAAGGTGTGACGATTACGAGAACTTCTCAAGAGGAGGCACACTAATGTTAGAGCCGATTAACGTTTCCATAGAGTCATTAAACTTGATGACTCTGGCACCAATGCTTATCCCTATTGTAGGGGCATTGTTTATTATCATGATAGATATAATCAAAGGGGGGCTTCATAAGAGTCTTTATGTTGGACTGAGCTTACTTTTCTTACTTTTAGATTTTGGCTCTTTGATGGACGCATCCGGTGTGTTTGCACAAAACGGCACAGTGATGGGGCTTTTTGATGTGATGCTTATTGATGGACTCGCGATCATATCGCAGTTTATTATTGTGGGTGCATCTATGCTGTTTATTCCACTTGCACTCTCTTCAAAAAGATTCCATGAGTTCTCATACCCTGAGTTCTTTGCACTCTTTTTGTTTATGATCTCTGGTTTCCAGTTTATGGTGGCAACAGACAATCTTATCCTTATCTTTGTAGGGCTTGAGACAGCATCATTAGCGCTCTATACACTTATTGCGATGCACAACCGTGACAAATCTTTTGAAGCGGCAGTGAAGTACTTTACAATGGGTGCATTAGCGGCAGGTTTTTATAGCTTTGGTGCGATGATCTTATATGCACTTACAGGTTCAGTAGAGATCAACCAAATTGCAGCGGTGTTAGAAGCAAATAAATATGCTGATATCGCTTATGTGCTCGTGGGTGTGGTTTTTATGCTTGCGTCTTTTGGTTTCAAACTCTCTTTGGTTCCATTTCACACTTGGGCTCCGGATGTTTACGAGGGTGCGAGTGCATCGATGGCAGGATATATGTCAATCGTGCCAAAAATTGCAGCGTTTGTAGTGGCTGTAAGACTTTTTGAGTTTTTGGTTCACAGTGGTATAGTTTGGCTTGAGATCGTGCTTTATGCTTTTGTTGTTGTGACAATGACAGCTGCAAATATGTGGGCACTTGTGCAAACAGATGTCAAAAGAATGCTTGCATACAGTTCCGTTTCTCACGCTGGTTTTGTTATGGCTGCGGTGCTTATCGGAACGACACAAGCAAACAGTGCGCTTTTCTTGTACTGGATCCTCTTTACATTCACGATCCTTGGATCGTTCTCTATGCTTTGGATCTCTAGACAAAAACATCTTCCAGATTACCAAAGAACAGATCACAGTTTTGATAAATTTGCTGGTATGATCCATACAGCTCCTGTGGCTGCAGTGATCATGGCTGTGTTTATGTTGAGTCTTGCAGGAATCCCACCATTTGCACTTTTTTGGGGGAAACTCTATATGATCTCTTCAGCAGTAACAAGTGGTTATACTGTTTTAGCACTTATTATGGCGCTTAACTCAGCGATCGCAGGATACTACTATGTGAAGCTTATCGTGTATATGTTCATGAAAGATCCAATCGTAGGAAACGATGGCAATGTGTATGTAGCCAATGCAACACTTCCACTCAAAACAATTATTGGAATTGCAGTAGTGGGAACTATATTTGCTATAATTGCAGTAAATCCTCTATTAGAGTTTATTACTAGCTTTGTTTACAACAGCGGATACTAGAACTCTTTAGATATCAAAGGAAGAACAATTGTTTCAATACTTACTTTTGTTTCTTCTCTCTTTCAATCTCTTTGCTCTTGAAGTCTCTCTTCAAGGTGCCAAAGAGGATTTTGTTAAATACTCCACACTTCACATGAAAGATCCAAACCCTTTTCTTTGCCAAGAGACATTTAATGATTTTTTAGAGGTGGATAAAATTATTTGTGCTTTTTCCAAGCAACCATCTACTCCATTTCGTACCTTACAAAACGACTTTTTTGAGATAAAGGGAGAAGTCAAAGAGAAAACTTTTTTCTTAATTATCACACCACAACATAAGATGAAACTTTTTAATCAACTTTTTGATCTGCATGTAGACAAGACTCTTTTTGATGCAAAATCTGATCTGGGAAAACATTGGATGGTATTAGGGTATCACGATAAGATGCCTTTTATGCAAACTGAACCTCAAGGTGAGGTAGCGATCAATTTCCCATTTTATAGTGACACTGACCTCTTGCCACATGTTGGCGGGCTTGATATGCAAGGTAATCCGGTCAAGATCAATAAGGTCAAAGATGTAAAAGGCTATATAAGTATTAAAAAACTTTATCAAGAAAAAGAATATGAAAAGTGTCTTGATCTTATTTATGAAGTGAGCCAAGAGCATCCTAACTCCCTTTTTAAAAGTGAGTTTCTTTTTTATAGGATCAAGTCTTATTTTGCTCTTGGAATGTATGATAGTGTTATAGAGGATTCAAAGATCTTTTTACGAGAATATTCGGCAGATGAAAACATAGCTGAGGTGCTCTCTATGGTTGCGAAATCTTACTCTAAAGGGGGCTTAAATACAGATGCAGATTATTTCTTTGATAGACTCTTTAGTGAGCATGCGGACTCAGAGTTCGCTCGTATGGGATTCATCTACAAAGGGGAAATACTCGAAGACTCAGGTGCTTCGAGTAAGGCGCTTGAGTTTTATCTTAAAGCACTTAACCAAACCCAAGATCTAGATATTGCAGCACTCGCAGCGTACAAACTTGCTTTTTATAAGATCTACTTTTCCAATAAAAAAGAAGCAGCAGAGTATGTGCAAAAAATCATAGGGGCAAAGAGTGACTTTTTCTATGAAAATCTAGAAAAGTCCTTAGAACTTATGTATCTTTTTGAAGAGGAAAGAGATTATGTAAGTGCAGCTGCGATTGCAAAAGCGATCTTAGATGAGATGAGTCCTAAAAATGAGATCTATGAAGAACTACTCAGTCAAAGAGGGATCTGGCTGAGTCAAACAGACAAAAAAGAGGAAGCACTCCAAGCACTTAATGAATACCTTGAAACATACAAATACGGCTTTTATGAAGATAGAATTCAAGTGGCAAAAGACTCTTTATTCTTTGACCAAGAGGATGTAAATACAACGACGAAAATAGCTGAATATGACCAGCTGATAGAAAAGTATAGGGGGGATTCTATAGGAGATAAAGCACTCTATGAAAAAGCAAAACTCTTACTTGAAAATGAGATGTATAGCGATATCTTAGGTTTTAAAGATTCACTCCTTGGGCTTGATGAGACAAAATATCCACAAAAAGAGAAGTTCATTACTCAAAGTGCTACGGGAGTGATGCAACGCGCACTTGAAAATAAAGAGTGCCAAGAGGTACTCAATATCTCGTATGCTTATAATATCACACTCTCAGATAAATGGGATGATGGGCTTTATGAATGTTTTATGAAAGGTGCTGATTTTATAGAAGCAAAAAAAATAGCACAGAAAAATATTACATCCCAAGATCTTGAGGAACGTAAAAAATGGCTCTATAGACATAGCCAGGTTGATTTTGCTACAGGGAATTATAGTGAAGTGATCGAGGCATCAAAAGACTTAGTTGCTCTTATCCAAGAGGAAAAAGATTCACAATATAATGATATCTATAGACTTGTCTTTGATACCTATCAAAGGCTTGAAAATGATGCAAAGATGCTCTCTAGCATTGCGGATATAGAAAAAGTACTTGGTCAAGATTCTCAAGATATTGAGCGCTATGTCGCTGTGATGAATGTGGGAGTGGTGCGAGAAGACCCTGCTATCATTATCACTTATGGAGAAAAGGTAGCTCAAATTCAAAAACGCACAAGCTCCTATGCACAAAGCCCTTTTGTGGAGTTTAGTCTCTATCAGGCGTATATGAAGAAACAAAAATACAACGAAGCACTTGATATTATCAAATCTCTTGATACGATCGAACTAGATGCGAACACTCGTTCACGTCAAAAATATCTTCTAGGAAGTGTGTATGACAAACTTTGGAGAGATGATGATGCAGATAAAGCCTATGATGCATCTATCGAAGCTGATGCTTCATCCGCGTGGGCAAAGCTCTCCCAGAGTGCTAAAAAGATCTAGTCATAATGATCTCATTGAGATCTTCTAGAGGAGCACTTGTAAGAGAGCTAAACTGTGTACGGTTGAAAGTTTGTTGTCTTTTTGCAAGCTGGGCTGTATGGGTCGTTATATTCTGCGCCATCGCATCAAAGCTTACTTTTCCATCAAGATACTCTAAGATCTCAACAATCCCAATACTCCCCATAGCATTTGGTGTACGGGAGTATTTGCGTTCAAGCTGACACACTTCATCAATAGCGCCAAGTGCGAGCATCTTTTGTGTACGCTTAGTAATTCGCTCTCGAAGAAGCTCACGTGCGACCTCGATATTATAGATAGGAAGCTCGTGAATGATAGGCTTTGGTGGATGTAGTGCAAACCACTTACTCGGAGCCATTTGAGACCCCATATAAATAAGAAGCATCTTCTCAATTCTGTATCTGTCATTTGGAGTGATACTTGCCATTGTTTGGGGATCTTCCTTCGCTAACAATTCATGGGCTTGAGGCAGATCAAGTAATAATTCGGCTACATCCGAAGTGATCTGTGGTGTGATTGGGGGAAGCTCAGATAAGCCTTGCATAAGGGACTTGAGATAAAAAGAGGTTCCACCTACAATGATAAGATTCTTTTTCTCTTGAAGAGAGAGCGCAAGAGCTTCTTGATAGATCTTGATAAATATATCAACACTAAAGTAATCATTAGGAGCGAGTATGTCAATACCGAAATGCTTCACTGTGTCGAGCTCTTTTTTTGAGGGCTTTGCAGCGATGATATCGATCTCTTTATAGATGCTTAAAGAATCAATGGAGAGGATATAAGCATCTGTCTTTTGTGCGATCTGAAGTGCAAGATCACTCTTTCCCGATGCTGTGGGACCTATGATAGCAATTTGTTTCATGATGAAATTATATCATTTTAAAACAAGTTTGGATAAAATATCTCTTACTTACAAAGCAAGGGAATAGTTTGCAAAAATATATAAATAAGATCAAAGATTTTAATGAGCTCGTTCTTTTTGAACACTCTATTTTTTCACTCCCTTTTATCTTTATAGCGATGATCGTTGCCGCAGATGGTTGGTTTGGATTTTGGCTTCTTTTACTTGGTGTTTTGGCAGCTGTGAGTGCAAGAAACTTCGCTATGGGAGTCAATCGCTACGCAGATAGAGATATAGATGCATCCAACCCTCGCACACAGAGCCGTCCTAATGTTGATGGACGACTCGATGCGAGTAGTATCTTACTCTTTATTGGGGTGAATGCTTTGATATTTATTGCGGTAGCATATATGGTCAATTCCCTTGCATTTTCTTTGAGTTTACCTATTCTATTGGTTCTTGGAGGTTATTCCTATTTTAAAAGATTCTCTTCCCTTGCACATATTGTCTTAGGAGTCTCTTTGGGGCTTGCACCACTAGCGGGTGTGATCGCGGTGAGTGAGTCTATCCCACCTTGGTCTGTTATTTTAAGTCTTGGAGTTATTTTTTGGGTTGCGGGCTTTGATCTGCTGTACTCTTTGCAAGATATCGCCTTTGATCAAGAGAAGAAACTCTACTCTATCCCCTCTATTTATGGAGCGGAAGCGACACTTTTTATCTCTGCACTTTTTCATATGCTTACAGTGATCTTTTGGGCACTTTTTGTTTGGATCGCAGGGCTTGGATTTTTTGCTTATGTTGCGGTTGTGCTGAGTGCTGTGATGCTTGCTTATGAACACCATTTGGTGCGTAAAGATTTTTCTAAAATAGACAGAGCTTTTTTTACGGTCAATGGATATTTGGGGATAGCATTTTTATGTTTGATCATCCTTGATAAGGTATTTGCATGAGTGTACGTTTGATCAAAGCTCCTATCTCTTTGTCTTTTTCTAGGGCAAGTATGGAGGATGAGGAGTATCTTCGCGAGTATCATCAGCTTAGTGAATCAGATGATGATCCGATCAACCAATGGCTCAAGCTCGCTAAAGCAAGAGGGGAGACAGCAGATACTGACCCAGTTGTATTAAATCTTCTTGTTGAACTGCATAGAAAAATAGATGCTCTTGAGATGTTCTTAAAAGATGAAAAACCAAAAAGATTAGTACTTACAGTAGAAGCGCATATTGAATCGATTGGCTTTGGACATTTTGAACTCACAGAAGCGCTTTTGCAAGAGGGTGTGACATACTATGCTCGTATCGAGATGCCTGTACATCCCAAGAGAGATATCGCTATCTTTTTCCAAGCCCAGAGTACAACATTGGCAAAGATCATAAAAATGCATGAAAGAGACGAAAAAGATTGGAACGCTTATCTCACAGCGCGTGAGAGAGTCTTGATCCGCGAAGCTAGAGAGAAGAGATGAATATCGATACCTTGCCTTTAGAATATGTTATTGTTGGAATGTTGGGAATTATCCTGTATCTTTTGTATTATGTCTTTACCAAAGATTCTCAATACAACAGAAATATCCATTCGGTTGCTTCAGTTGTTGAAGAGCTTAATCGTGAGGTCTATTATCTCAAAAAAAAGCTCGTTGAAAACCAAAAAAACCTGAGTGAAAATACACGTGGAATGAGTGATGAAGAGATCTATCAAGAGATAGAGAGAAGCGTCTATGATATGGTGCAACCTCTCTCTCTAGGGCTCAAACAAGTCAAAGAGACGATCTATACAATTGATGCACAGATAGATTCACGTATCGCTTCTTTGGAGACTGGAGTCAAACAGATATCGATCCCATCTTCTGTCCATGGAAATGATGATGAAAAGATCATCTCTTTGTACAAGCAAGGGGTTTCACTTGATACGATCTCAAAAGAGCTCCATATTTCAAAACCTGAAGTTGAGTTTGTTTTGAAAATCAACAAAATCAAATAAGATAAAGAGATGGCAGATAGAAAACTCTTTACCCTTGTGGCGATTTTGATTGGGATTAGTATTCTTTTATCGTACACACTCTCAGCTTATACCACACTTCTTTTTGGTGTGAATGAGTTTCATTTTGCCAGTAGACAAGCGGTGTATGGACTTTTGAGTATTACAATCATTTGGATCTTAGCACAACTAGACCCAGATAAGTGGCTCAAACCTATAGGACTCACACTCTTTATTGGTTCGATGATTCTCATGATCGCTATGCCTTTTTTGCCTGAGTTTCTTGTCTCTGCAGTTGGAGGTGCGAAGCGTTGGATAAAGGTTTTTGGCTTCTCTCTAGCTCCTGTAGAGTTTTTCAAGATCGGTTTTGTTTATTTTTTAGCATGGAGTTTTTCAAGAAAACTAGGACATCACGATGGGATGGGCATCAAGCAAGAGTTTATTCGATTTATGCCTTATGGTGTCGTTTTTTTAGGTGCGATGTTTATTATTGCCTTTGTACAAAATGACTTAGGGCAAGTGGTGGTCTTAGGACTCACTCTTTTATTTATGCTGATTTTTGCAGGGAGTAGTTTTCGCTTCTTTTTCTCTATATTGCTGGCTGCATTTTTGTTTTTTCTCTTTTTTATATTTACAGCAGAACACAGAATCATGAGGATCAAATCGTGGTGGGCATTAGCACAAAATAGTGTCCTTGAACTTTTTCCAGAGACCATTGCCGCGCAGTTGCGTGTTCCAACAGAAGTGGAGCCTTATCAGATCGGGCACTCTCTCAATGCGATCCATAATGGAGGCATCTTTGGTACAGGCTTGGCTAATGGTACCTTTAAACTCGGCTTTTTAAGTGAGGTGCATACTGACTTTGTCCTAGCAGGGCTTGCTGAGGAGTTTGGTTTTGTTGGGGTTGTCTTTGTTGTGTTTTTATTTTTGTGGATGTTACAGCGAATCTTTAAAGTAGCCAACCGCTCACGAGATAGCACGATCTATCTCTTTAGTTTAGGGATCGGGCTCATGCTCTCTTTTGCATTTTTGGTCAATGCTTATGGGATCAGTGGAATCACTCCTATTAAAGGGATATCAGTGCCCTTCTTGAGCTATGGAGGTTCTGCGATACTTGCAGCTTCCATTGGGATAGGGATGATCCTCATGGCATCAAAAAAAGTTAAAATGGATGGAGTGGAGAAGTTATGAAGATCTGTATAAGCGGTGGTGGCACGGGTGGACACCTTATGATAGCGCAAGCTCTGCTAGAAGCGGGTGTAAAAAAAGGACATGAGATGATCTTTATAGGTTCTACAAGTGGACAAGATAGAGCTTACTTTGAATCTAAAAGTCATTTCTCTCATGTCTATTTTTTAGATACGACCGGTGTGGTCAATCAAAAAGGCTTTGCAAAATTAACGGCTCTTTTGAAGATTATCAAAGCATTTTTTATCTCACGCAAGATACTTAAAAAACATAAGATCCAAGCTACCTATAGTGTGGGTGGCTTTTCTGCTGCACCTGCATCATTTGCGAGTTTAAGTCTTTTTTTACCCCTTTATATCCATGAACAAAATGCAGTAATTGGAAGACTCAATACGCTTTTAAAACCTTTTGCAAAGCGCTTTATCTCTGCATATGACCCATCCTCACCTATTCAAGGGTACCCGATAAAAGAGAGTTTGATACAAAGTGCACATGTGAGAAAAAAACTCAAGACGATCATTTTTTTAGGTGGCTCACAAGGTGCACGTACCATCAATGATCTTGCTTTGGATGTAGCCCAAAATTTGTTTAGTAAAGGGATCCGTATCATCCATCAATGTGGAGAGAGAGATGCCCAAAGGGTTAAAGAGTTATATGCAGAAAAAGGCTTGGATGTAGAGCTTTATGGTTTTACAAAAGAGATCGATGCACTGATTGCTCGTGCTGATTTGGCTGTAAGTAGAGCAGGTGCGAGCACTTTGTGGGAACTTGTAGCTAATGGGGTGCCATCTTTTTTTATCCCTTATCCTTACGCTGCTTCAGACCATCAGTATTTCAACGCGCAGTTTATTGTGCAAAATGATCTTGGCTGGTGCCATAGAGAGGGTGAGGATCTCAAAAGATATCTTTTAGAGATCCTAGATGAGGATCTAGAGGATAAAAGTAAACGACTTTTAGAATACTCAAGTGAAGATGTCGCACAAAAGATGATCCAAGATCTCGAAGAGGGTGTAGCGTGATCCATGAATTAGCACAGAGTCTTGTGGACCTTATTTTTGAATGGGGCTATCTTGGCATTTTTCTTTTAATGGCACTAGAGAGCTCTTTTGTCCCTTTTCCTAGTGAAATCGTACTTATCCCTGCTGGATATCTGGCTTCTCAAGAGAAGATGTCTTTAGGAATGATTATGCTTAGTGGCGTTGGAGGCTCTTTAGTAGGAGCTTTTATCAATTACTTCTTAGCTCTTTTTGTAGGCAGAAGATTTTTACAAAGGTATGGAAAGTATTTTTTTATCAAAGAAAATGCCCTTATCAAAATGGATACATTTTTTGCACAGCATGGACATATCTCAACATTTATCGGGAGACTGATCCCAGGAATACGCCAGCTGATCTCCATTCCCGCAGGTTTAGCGCGTATGAATTTGATAGTTTTTAGTATCTTTACAACACTAGGTGCTGGAATCTGGGCTCTTGTTTTGGTGCTTTTAGGTTATTACATAGGGGAGAATGAAGTACTTATCAAAGAGTATCTCCAACAGATCACTCTGACTCTTTTAGTCGTTTTGCTATTTATAGCTTCGTGGTATACTTACTACCAAAAAAATAAAAAAATAAAAAGGATGTGAAATGATTCAATTAGAGCAAAAAGCTCCGGAGTTTTGTCTACCAAATCAAGATGATGTAGAGATCTGTCTACGTGATCTTAGGGGGAAATGGATCGTGCTTTATTTTTATCCAAAAGACAATACCCCTGGATGTACGACAGAAGCATGTGAGTTTACCGAGGCACTTCCTGAATTTTCTAATATGGACGCAATTATTTTAGGTGTGAGTGCTGATAGTACGAAAAAACATCGCAACTTTATAGAGAAAAAAGAGCTCGCGATTACCTTGCTTAGTGATGAAGAAACGACTATGATGCAAGAGTATGGTGTGTGGCAACTCAAAAAGAATTATGGCAAAGAATATATGGGTATTGTTCGTACGACATTGATTATCAACCCAGAGGGTATCGTTAAAGCTTTATGGGAAAAAGTAAGAGTCAAAGGGCATGTAGAAGCAGTTCAAGAAGAGTTAAGAAGATTACAGGCGTAATCTTCTTCTCGAATTCTTATATCGTTAGAACCTCAGTAGCTTTCTCCAACCTCTGTATCATCTAGCATATCATTATTAAAAGCGACAACCCTGTTTCGCCCACTCTCTTTTGCTTGATATAAAGAGATATCAGCAAACTTGATACATTTCCAAATACTCTCACTATCAGCAGGAAAGTTGGAGCATCCAACACTGAGCGTCTTTGAAAAGCTCGTACCCGAAGCAAATATTTTTTTCTTAGAAAACTCTACTCTTATTTTCTCTGCTATCTTAATAATATTTTCTGCTTCACAATTGTAAAGCAGTACTAAAAATTCTTCACCGCCATATCTGATTGGGATATCTGCTTTACGAATATTATCTTTTATTACACCTGAAACGATCCGAATAGCTTCATCACCTACATCATGTCCATAACTATCGTTTATCATTTTAAAATAATCGATATCTATCATCAATACACCATAGCTTGTATTTGCACGGATCGCTTGGGGGATAGAAACATCAGCAAATTCATCTAAAAATTTACGGTTATACATATCTGTAAGTTGGTCTACTCTTGCCATTTGGTTGAGTGTTTGCATCAGCTTTTTACTCACAATAGCAGGTCTTGCAGTTGTTATATAGTCCTCTATATCACTCATAATTGTTCTTACATATTCTGTCTGCTTTTTATCTTTTGTAACAATGCTAATAACAAGAGATAGCTCATTTGAGATCGTATAGGGAGTACAGATATATTCTCCCCCATCGTCATTGTATAACTCACATGAGTGCGCAAATATACTAGAATCTACGGAAGCATGGATACGATCAGCTCTACACTCTCCATTTAATATCTCACAATGGCACCCTTGTTGGGAATAGACAATTTTTTTGACCTTGTTCATTGTATCTATCTCTATCATTGTAAAATCATCTAGTTTGAAATGCTCTTTGAGAACATAGGCTACCCTATTGTATATATCTTCTAGTTCTTTGTCATTCTCTATGGTTTGCTTAAATTTATAGATGTCAGAGAGTCTTTCAATAGTAGTGTTTATATTGATCAAGGGATCTGGTTCTTTTACATAGTTTTTATTTTTGATAAATACATACACTTTTTTATCTAACTCTTCAAAAGTATGCTGAAGTTTTTCCATCATTGTATTTAAGAGTTTAGCTACACTTTGGCTCTCTTTGCTTTGATATCCTTCAACCCTGACTGTATAATCACCATGATAAGCACTCTGCATCACATCTCTAATAGAGTAAAATATGCTCACAAAAGGTTTAATAAACCTGTTGATTATCAAAAATATAAATATTGCGGCAATAACTGTAAGTCCCATGTTGTAAAGTACAGTTTTTATACTGCTCATACGTACCTCTGTAATGTCCATCACCATACTCACTACACCAAGAACCTCTCCCTCTTTTGCATCGTGACATTGCATACAATTAGGTGTGCTAAACTCGGATGCACTAAAGGGGATAGTAACGCGCATTAAACTTTTGCTTGTTGTCTCAGTCGTTTCAGACTTTATAATTCCAGATTTTAAAACCTCTGTATCTATCTTATCTCTGGGTACTTCATTATTATGACCTTCCCCATATTGTTTAATGACAGTAGGGGATCTTGCGATCCAAAGTTCGCTTATCTTCTCAACATTTGCTATTTGATCTAAAAAGTAATCTCTTTGATCCATTATGCCATTGACCATATGTGAGGTTAAGCCTATCTTTACGATCTCTGCTGTCAAATTTGCTCTGTCTGTAGCTGTTTTAATTCCATAGTCTCTAAAATTGAGAGTTGTACTAACTATCATCGCGATAAAAAATACAGTAAAGATCACTATGAGAGATGCGATTACCTTTTGTCTTGATTCCATAGATATGATCCTTATAACTTTTTATTATTTCTAGGTCTAACATCTTAGCTTAATTTAGTCTCAATAATATTTTACTTACAATTATTTAATAAAATTTACAGTTTTAAGAAGACAAATATCAATCTCGGTGCGTTATCAAGACTATTTTTTGCAAAAGTAAGAAGGGAGAAATTCAGCGGGAGTTGAGAAGATTAGATGCAGAATCTCCTCAATGTAGTATTTAGATAATAACTGTTGCTATTTTTTTAATGAGGTCTTCATTTCTGATAGGCTTCATCAAAAAGCCGTTTGCACCAAACTCAAGAGCCTCACTCTTTTTTGTCTCATCTGTCGTAAGTACAATAATTGGAAGTTGTTTGAGGTTGTCATCTGCACGAACCACTTTGAGCATCTCGATACCACCCATTACAGGCATAATAATATCTAGGAGAATCAAGTCGATATCCCCTCTTGATTTGAGTTGACCAATAGCATCAGAACCATTTTTCGCTTCGATCACCTCTTTAACTTTTCCACTTTTCATAAGTAATGATTTGATAAGTTTTAGGTTAATAATATCATCATCTACAGCTAAAACTACTAAGTCATCTTTTGACATCTTGTTTCCTTAAATAAATTTTTCAAAAATAAGTCGTAGTAAATCTTTGTTGACTACATTTTTAATAAGCTCATGTACATAGAGTGCATCATCAGTATTTTCAGGGGTCATTGCATCATTTATGAGTACTAGATAGGTATCAAGTCCAGTTTCACTACTGAAATTTTTAATACTTTGAGAGAACTCTTCTAGATCTAAGCCATCAATCTCTTTATCAAACAAAATGAGTTTGTAAGAATTATTTGCAGTAAGTTCTTTGAGCTCATCAAGATCTTTTGCAACATCGTAAGTGTAACCTAATGTTTGTAAAAGTTGTATATAAAGTTTTGACTCAAAAACACTTTTTTTACAAAGTAAAATATCAGCTTTATAGCTCGGCTTAGCTGGAACAGGTACAGATTCAGTCTCTTCTACTAACATAAGTTCAGGAGCATCCTCTACGTCTTGAGGCTCTTGTCGTTCATCATTTTCTAATTCAAGCGTTGGTTCTTGCATTTGAACAAACTCCTCATCTATTTTTTCTTGAGGTGCTTGGTTGAGTTCATTCGCATTTTTTGGAACACTTGTGTCAGGTACAATGTGGTCATGTAAGAAATGATTGAGGAGTGCCACAATTTCTGATCGGACAAGAGGTTTTGTTGTATATTCATCAAGACCAGCTTCTAAAAATCTCTCTCTATCACCTTTGAGTGCATTTGCCGTAAGTGCTAAGATAGGAACGTGAGGCTGGTTATATTCTTCTTCATATTCAAGGATTTCAGCTGTAGCTTCTACACCATCGAGGAAAGGCATTTGAATATCCATAAAGATGAGATCAAAGTTGCCGTCTTTTCTTTTTTGGAACGCTTCTAGACCGTTACTCGCGATAGTGATTGTCAGTCCTAGATCTTCAAGTGTACGCTTGATCAACTTTTGATTAATGATATTGTCTTCTGCAACTAGTACATTTGCATCAAATTTGGATGATTTTGCATCAAAGTGTTTACGATTTATTTTTTTTGATTTTTTCGTTGCAAAGTTTCCAGCGCTATAGTTTTCTAAAGCAAGTTTTACTTTAGAAGTATTCAATGGTTCATAAAGGGTTTTAAATATCTCAATATTGAGAGAATCGATTTTTTTCATGTAGTATGACTTCGTAAGTAAAACAAGTGCCTGTGGCAATTTGGAATACTTCACAATCGATTCTTCATCAGTATAGTCATAATCAATATAGATAAGATCATAACTTACTTGTCTTTGAAGTGTTTCAAGCTCATCGATGTCTTTAAAGAGTGTATAGCTCACTCCATAATAGTCAAGATACTCACGGAGATATGTTTCTTGCCTTTTTTGTTTATGAGGACTCTCTAAGATAAGCGCATTGAGATTTGAAAAAGTTCCCTTAGAGCTGTCATTGAGTGTTTCTACCTCCTCAAAGTCAAGTGTAAAAAAGAATGTTGTTCCCTCGCCAGGCTCACTGTGTAGGTCAAGTTGCCCACCCATAAGTTCTATAAAACGACTTGAAATGGTCAGACCTAGACCAGTACCACCGTATTTACGCGTGATCGATGTATCCGCCTGAGAGAATGCTTCAAAGATACGAGCTTTTTGTTCTCCTGTAACACCGATACCACTATCTTGGATTTCAAAACGCACACGTGTGATGCCGTCTTGATCAGATTCGAGTTTTCGGATGTCAACATTGATAGAACCGGCACTACTTGTAAACTTTACTGCATTTGAAAGAAGGTTAATAATAACTTCTTTGATCTTCGTCGGATCGCCCTTGATAGGGCTTTCAAGTGCAGGATCAACAAAACATCCAAGGTCGATATGTTTTTCACTTGCACGTACTGCATAAACTTCCACAGCACTTTCAAATTCGTCGATAGGATTAAATGCAATATCTTCGATCTCAAGTTTGTTACTCTCAATTTTAGAGAGATCAAGAATATTATTGATGATCTCTAGCAGGTTTTCTGAACTTTTCTCAATGATCTCTACAAACTCTTGCTGTTCCTCTTTGAGACCTGTGTCTTTTAGAAGCTCTGTAAATCCAACGATTCCGTTGAGTGGTGTACGGATCTCATGAGACATATTTGCCAAGAACATTGATTTTGCTTCACTTGCTTCTTGTGCTGATTCTTTATCTCTTCTTGTTTGCTCAATGATTTTTTCAAGCAGATCATATGCTTCAGTTGTTCCTTGGGCAGTATGAAGATTGATATTCATATTTGATGCTTCTACATCGTTTGTATCTTCGGCAACTCTTTTGAGTACTTCTTCAAGGCTTTTAATATTACTAGCGATCTCGTTAGAGAGAAGATAACCAAGTAGTCCTAAAATAAGTGATACTAGCCAAACACTAATGGTGATACTAAGAAATTGCAGTGCATTTTGTTGTACCATTTGTGCTTCATTATCGATCTCTGCAAGGATCAGTTCTTCTGCTTCTGAAAGTATATTCGTCTTTTCAGAAAGCATTGTAAACCATATTCCAGATGGTGTTTCATATTCTCCAGTATCTGCATGAGCAAGCACGAGTGCTCTTTCTGCATTGATGTCTTCAAAAAGCATTTGTGCATCTTCATTGGTGAAGAGTTGCTTGAGTTTTGCAATCAATTCCTGATTGTAGATAGTAGTGTAAGTAATAGCATCCGCTTTTGACATAATAGAGATCCATTGGTTGATCTCTTCATCTTCTAGTGGAGTGTTTCCTGAGATCGGATAGGATAAAAAGTCCCTCTCAGACGCGGTAAACTCTTTTGCCCGTACTATAGCAATATACAAGGAGGAGAGTTCATTAATATTCTTATCGATTTTTGTAAGAGCAATATTTTCAAGCTTTAAAATTGCCTTGTGCTGAGCATCACCATATACATCTTTATAAACATGTCTAAAATTTGTTTCGTGTTTATCAACAAGCTCTCTTACTTTTTTGATAGCGTTCATTGAAATACTAAAGCTTGAATCATTTGTAGAATTTAAATACGCTTGATATTTTTCATCTACTATGTCTCTTTGTTTATGCAATGACTTGAGTGTATTAGCAGAAGAGTTCCCAAGGTACATAACGGTCATTCCTCGTTCACGAGAAATATTACCGATCAAATCATTCAAACTTCTATTCTGTGCAAGTTTTTCTTTTAATGTTTCGGCTGCTTGATAGTTTGTGTACGAGTCATATAAGAAATAACTCGTGAGTACAAATAAAAGTGTAATAGGAAGGAGACTGATAAGTCTTAGTCTGTTCTTTAATCCTAGTTGCATGATTAGTCCTCAATTTTGGATAGTGAATTTAGTTTTGATTTGATTATTTCAATAGTGTTTTTTGCACTTTGTAAATCATCTGTTGTGATAAGCGTCTCTAGTTCTTGAGTGAAATCATGGATGCGCATATTATCACTCATCCCTTTGAGTTTGAGAGCAGCATTTTTGTATTGCGATGCATCTTCATTGGCAAGGGCATTTTCAAGATCAGAGAGAAGCGCTTGAGAGTCTTCGAGATAATCGTTGAACAGTTCATTAAAACTCTCTTTTGTGAGCCCAATTTCATTTGCAACTAAAGTTTTGTCATAAGAAGATTGGTACTCTGTTTGGTTTTGAGGCTCTTCTAGAAGTTCATCTTCTTTCATTTCAAGAGGCTCTACATCCTCCATAAAACTTTCATCCTCTTGTGTACTGGATGACTCTATTTCATCTGGAGTATGAATAAAGTCATCATCTGCAAGTTCTGCAATTTCAATCTTCTCAGGAACTTCAGAATCATCTACAGTAAGCGGTTCATCTTCTAGTGGATCTGTATTATAGTCTAAGTAGAGATCCTCTGTCGCATCGTCTTTAAAATCAAGAGCAAAATCATCCTCTATTGTTTCTTCTTCTGGTGACTGTTCTTCTTCTTTGATATCAAGAGCAAAATCATCTTCTGAAAAATCATCTTCGATCAAGTTCTCTGGAATAGGATCTGTTGATGTGGCTTGTGTTTCTGGAGCCTCTTCACCAGCAAGTTTTGCAATTATTTTATAAAACCTGTTGAGGTTGAGTAAAACCTTATTAACATCATCAGAAGTATTAACAGTCACGAGGACATCAAATGCATTTTCAACTCTTAAATTTGCTGCGACACCTTTGAGTTTGTGTGAAAGGATGCGTACATTGTCAAGTTGCCCATTATCAAGAGATTCATAAAGTTCATCTTTAAATTCATACGCTTGGTTAATAAAGTCTTGAATAAATTCTTCAATCAAATCAAGAGGAAGTCCAAGTTCTTCAGAGGCAACATTTGGGTCATACTCATAATTATAATCAAAGTCATCATCTTCTATTATAGCTTGGGATGTAGGTGATTTAACTGCAGGCTTCTCCTCTTTTGTGAGAAGTTCTGGAGTCTCTAAGTCATCAGAAATATCAGTATGGATATCGTCTAAATCAAGTTTGAAGTCATCTTCATCTTCTTCTACGGTGAGAGGTTCCTCTTGTGGAATCTCCTCATCGAGTTCTAGCTCAAGCTTGTCCTCACTCAGGGTTTGATCAAACTCATCCATCATTATCTCTGGAGTTTCTTCTTCATACACATCTTCGATAGGAGCTATCTCTTCTTCTATAACTTCTGTCTGAGAAGTTTGAACTTGTTCCTCTTCTTGAGGTGCAAGCGTTGGAGTTTTGAGCATAGGTTTATCAAGAATATCATCAGAGATATTTTGAGCCTCTTCTTTACTCAATTCCCTAAAATTTGCTAAAGTAACAGAATATGCTTTTTGTGTAGGATCGCTTAGAAGATAGATAGTATCGATATGGAGTGTAGCCTTGTAGCTTTTACCACCTACATGAATAATTACCTTTGTGTCCTCATTGCTTTGTGCACAAGTGATAAAATCTATCCAATGTACATGTTTAAAGTCATGAATATACCCAGGAGTCTTGACAAAAAGTTCTGCAAAATCATTGCATTCTGCAAGTAATTTTGTTAAATCAGAAAAACCAAGAGCTTCGAGATCACGCTTGTCAATTCCTACAAATTCTTTTTTATGATTATATATCAGCATGCCTGTTTCCTTATTTCTCTTGAGCTTCTGCTTGTAGCATTTTTGCATACAGCTCTTCGTTTTCTTTAATATCTTTTCTTGATGCGGCTTTTCTTGCTGCTATATATCCTGTGACTTGAAAATCATCATCTAAAATGGGAAGGATCTCAGAATCAACCCAATAGTATAGGCCATCTTTACGCAAGTTTTTTACAATCCCGTTCCAAGCCTGACCACCTTTGATCGTGTCCCACATCTTTGCAAAAACTGCCTTTGGCATGTCCGGATGTCTGATGATACTATGTGGTTTTCCCACGAGTTCTTCAGCGGTATACCCAGAAACTTCACAAAATTTTCTATTTGCATAGGTTATAATTCCTTGTAAGTCTGTTTGACTTATTATAACTCTGCCTTCGTATATATACTCTTCATCTACAGGTGTTACTTTACTCATTCAAAAACCTTAATTTGTTATGATTAACCTACTATAAGTGGTACAAATATATCATAAAATATTGAAGAAAAACTTATTTGTAAATATTTTTTATGGTTTTTGCATCATTTTTATTTAAAATTTCACTAATTTCATCAATGCTGAGTTTTCTTAAGGCGTCAAAAGTTCCAAAATGATTGAGTAATTTGACTATTTTTGCTTGCGATATTCCATGTAAGCTTAAAAGTTTACTCTCTTGATCTTGTTTCAGTTTCGTTTTTTTATGAAAAGTGATAGCAGCTCTATGCGCTTCATCCCTAAGATTCTGCACCCATTGGAGTCTTTTATCACTGTTTAACAAAGAAAAACTTTGCTCTTTTGTATGCACGATATCATTAGCTTTGCCTTTAGCTCTGTGTGTTTTTGCATCGATTTTTTCTTTTGAAATGGCGATAACATCGAGTTGCGTACCACTTGAATCGACAATATCAAGTGCAAGTTTAAGAAGAGTTTCTCCTCCATCGATGATCCAGAGATCAGGCGGTGAGTTTTTAGAAAAACTTGCGACTCTTCGAGTGAGTGTCTCACGCATTTGTGCATACTCATCACGCGCTTCAAGGTGATAGGTACGATAGCTTTTTTTATCAAAGGCACCGTGATCATACACAATCATAGCACCCACCGTCGCAACTCCTGAGATATGAGAGTTGTCAAAAACCTCTACTCTGTTTGGAACTCTTTGGAGCCCAAAAAGTTCTTGGATGTCCTTGTAGAGCTTGGTATTCTCCCCTTTGATATCTTTTTTGAGAAGCTCTGTAGCATTAAGCAAGGCAAGCTCGATAATCTTCTTTTTATCTCCCCTTTGAGGGATGAGAATTTGCGCTTTTTTTTCAAAAAGTTGTGTGAGGTGTTCCTCTATGACCTCAAGTGCATCAAACTTTTTCATCACAAGGATTGGAGCGATGATAGGGGGTTTTTCATTAGCATAAAAATCAAGAAGCACCCTTTGGTAAAACTCATCCTCATCATAACCCTCATTGAGCTGGATAAAATCGTGCGAGGAGGAGATGATACGTCCCTCTCGCATAAACATCCGAACAACAACGGCGCGTGACTCGGAATTTTGTACCACAAAGATATCGTAATTCTCTTTACTCGCAAAATCTATCTCACTTTTGATCTGTGAGCGTTCAATTCGCTCAATTCTATCGCGGATCTCGAGTGCTTCTTCAAAACGTAGCTCTTCAGAGTAAAATTCCATTTTCTCTTTGAGCGCTTTAATAAGGAGTTGTTTGTTTGCTATAAGCTCTTGTGCATGTTCAAGCTCTTTTTGGTAGGCTTTTTCTAAACCTGTTATCTCACAAGGACCCAAGCATTTATCTATTTGATAATAAAGACAAAGTTTTTTAGATTTGAGACAGCTCTTTTTTTGTACCAGTTTACAGAGTTCATACAAAGAATCTAATATATCACGTGCAGCCACAGAATAAGGTCCAAAATAGGTGATATCTGAGCTTTTGATCACTTTTCTTGTGATCTCGTAGCGTGGGAATTTTTGACTATCGTCCCTATAGATATAGGGGTAGGTTTTATCATCACGGAGTAAGATATTGTATTTTGGATGGAGTTGTTTGATAAGGGAGTTCTCAAGTATGAGTGCATCGTGTTCTGAGTTGACCACGATATAGTCCATGCTCACTGTTTGCTCGATCATCTTGGTAATACGTACTGAAAGCTTAGGATTTGGTCTGAGTGATGGGGTGAAGCCAAAATAACTTTTCACCCTTTTTTTGAGACTCTTTGCTTTTCCTATGTAGAGTAATCGACCGTTTGCATCAAAATATTGGTAGACACCAGCAGAATCCGGGAGATTTTTGATCTTCTCTTCTAGTTGCATTGTTTGGCTTTGATGATCTTTTGAATGGAGGCAATGAGAGAGTGGAGCTTTTCATCATGAACAGTGATCTCAAAATCCCCTTTTGCCCGTTCTGGATAAGAAAGTTCTTCTCTGGCTTGAGTTGTTTGTGCTTGTGTCGAGGGGGTATGAGTGACAAATGCCTTGATATCTAGTATCACATTGTCGCTACACTCCTGCGGTGTATGGAATTTTAAAGCACTTTTAATATTTTGTATACTATTATCGAATTCTTGTTTACCCGCAGGATGGCTGAATACAAAAAAGAGGGTATTATTTTTAATGTAAGCGAACTTGATCATCTTTTGCACAAGTGGCATAAACATCGATTGTATTTTGCTAATACATTTATATTTTAATAGTTTAGAGAACTGAGGCTTATGTTGAAGAGAATTTATAATCTGACTAGCTTTTTTCATATGGCAATTATAGCGATGTTTTTGTTAAGTTTAAATGGATGTGGCTATAAAGGCGCACCATATCATATGGAAGAAACACTACAAAACGATGAAAACGTAGAATTTATTATTAAAAAATCATCCGAAGAAAATAATGAAAGTACAAAGAGTAGATAATGCAATATGATGTAATAATTATTGGTGCAGGAGTAGCAGGTCTTTATGCCGCTATGAATATACCAAAAGAGAAAAAAGTGTTGATCATTAATAAAAGGGAGACCTTTAAATGTAACACTTTTTATGCGCAAGGGGGAATCGCCCTTGCAGTGGACAAAGATGATATCCCTTTGCATGTAAAAGATACTCTCGCCGCAGGTGACGGGCTTTGTGAACAAAAAGCAGTTGAGGTACTCAGTGATAACTCGCGCGCAGTTGTAGATGACCTCGTCACACGTGGATTTGAGTTTGACCGTGATGAAGAGGGAAATCTTCTCTACACAAAAGAGGCGGCACACTCGACCAATAGAATCATGCATGCAGGCGGGGATGCAACAGGACGTTATCTTCACTATTTTTTACTTTCAAACAATCCACATCCAATGCTTAGTGACGCACGTGTTGTTGATCTTTTGATAGAAGATGGTGTCTGTTATGGGGTGAGTGTTTTAGATCATAGGGAAACACGTAATATTTATGCTCGGGATGTAATTATCGCGAGTGGTGGTGTGGGCTCATTATATGAATATCACACGAATGCACCAACTATCAGTGCTGATATGCAGGGGCTTTGTCTTATGAAAGGGATCGAGCTAGAAAGAATGGAGATGATGCAGTTCCATCCAACAGTTTTTGTCAATAGCTCCGATGCACAAAAACTTCTTCTTACTGAAGCTCTTCGAGGGGAGGGTGCAACAGTAGAGGATGAAGCGGGTGAGCGCTTTTTATTTGATTATGATGAGCGAGGAGAGCTTGCTTCTCGTGATATTGTCAGCAAATCGATCTACGACCATAATAAAAAAACAGGAATGCAAACCTATCTTGCCTTTCATAATTTTGAAAAAGAGTATTTTATTCACCGTTTTCCAAATATCTATAAAAGCTTGAAGCTTTTGGGTTATGACGTGCCACAGCAACGTGTACCGATATCTCCTGCTTTTCACTATGCTATAGGTGGGATCAAAACAGATTTGGATGCGAGGGTCCCGAATGTAGAGAATCTTTATGCTATAGGTGAAGTGGCATCGACACGTGTACACGGCGCAAATAGACTTGCTTCAAATTCACTTTTGGAAGGCTTGGTGTTTGCTAAAAGAGCTGTAGAAGATATCCTTTTAAAAGAGCAAAAACCAAAACTATTTAAAGAATTTGATGTGATTGATGAGGTGATGAGCTATAAAGAGGATAAAGAGAAAAAAAATCTTTTACGTCAGATAATGTGGCAGAATGTATCGATAGTGAGAACAAAAAAAGGCTTAGCTCACGCATTAGAGCAAATTAATGCTCTTTTAAAAGAAAAAATTGGTAGACTTTTGAAGTTTCGTTTACTTACAGCCAGAGCTATTGTTCAAGCAGCACTGGCTAGAGAGAAATCAATAGGCGTACACACTATCATAGAGGAGAATGAATGACAAGAGTTGAAGAGGGGATGCCTCACGCAGTAGATCTTGCAGTTGAGCCATTTGGGTGGTTTTTACTGCTTGTATTTATCGTTGGATACTATTTTATTGCAGCTGAGGAGAAGTACCATATCAATAAAGCAAAACCTGCTTTGTTTACGGGTACTTTTATGTTTATGTTGCTTGGGGGTTATTATGCCTTTAATGGTCTGGATTTTAGACCTTTTGATACAGAGATCGCACATCTCATACTAGAGATTGCTGAGATCTTTTTCTTCTTGTTTGTTGCGATGACATATATTGAGGCGCTCATTGAGAGAAATGTATTTGACGCGCTCAAAGAGAAGTTGATGCGTGCTGGATATAGCTATAAGCAACTTTTCTGGGTGACGGGGTTTATCGCTTTTTTCCTTTCTCCAGTTGCAGATAATTTAACGACAGCATTGATTCTCTCAACAGTGCTTATTACGATCGAGAAGAATAACAAAGAGTTTCTTATTCCATCGGCTATTAGCATTGTTGTTGCAGCCAATGCGGGTGGTGCATGGTCACCATTTGGAGATATCACGACACTTATGGCATGGTCTGCAGGAAAAGGTGACTTTACTGACTTTTTATTCTTGTTTCCAGCTTCGATCTCAGGATGGCTTGTAACGGCATATATTTTGAGCCGTTTTATTCCAGATACTACACCTGCTAAGATAGAGAATATTGAAGAGGTACGTATCCACAAAGGTGGAAAAGTGATTATTTTCCTAGGGGTACTTACTATTGCAATGGCTGTATTAGGAAAACAAGTGATGCACTTGCCACCAATGTGGGGAATGCTCTTTGGTCTTTCACTCTTAAAACTTTACGCAATAAGTTTGAAAAAATATCATGACCATGATATTCAAATATTTAAGTCTGTTTCAAAGATTGAAAATGACACACTTCTTTTCTTCTTTGGTATCTTAGCGGCTGTTGGAGCGCTTCACTTTGCAGGGTTCTTAGCTCACGCGGTAAAACTCTATGATATGTTTGATCCTACTATTGTCAATGTCGGTGTAGGTTTCCTCTCTGCAATCGTAGATAATGTTCCTGTGATGTCAGCGGTGTTAAAATCATCACCTGATCTTGAGCTCTCTCAATGGATGCTTGTCACACTTACGGCGGGAGTGGGTGGTTCACTTATCGCTTTTGGTTCCGCTGCAGGTGTGGGTGTAATGGGAAAACTCAGAGGTGTTTACACTTTTAGTTCTCACATGAAATTTGCGTGGACTATTCTTATTGGTTACTTCGTATCCATTGCAGTTTGGTATACACAATTTGAAATTTTAGGTCTTTACATTAAACATTAATCTTAGTTATTGTATCCTTTCATATCTTGAAAGGGTGCGCCCCCCTTCTTTAAAATAATCAGCGCATATTTTACTTCCCAATAAAAGGCATTTCAATGACAAATGTTAGCATCATCGTTTTAGATTTTGGTTCACAGTACACACAACTTATCGCTCGTAGATTACGTGAGGATAAGATCTATTGTGAAATTCTTCCGTATCATACATCTGTAGAAGATATTCAAGCAAAAAACCCAAAAGGGGTGATCCTCAGTGGTGGTCCATCTTCCGTCTATAGTAAGGATGCCTATAAGGTCGATCAGGGTGTATATAAGATGGGGATACCTGTTCTTGGAATTTGCTATGGTATGCAAAGAATTGCGGTAGATTTTGGTGGAAGTGTTATTCGTGCAGATCACCATGAATATGGAAAAGCTGAACTCAAGATTGAGAAATTTGCTAGTGGGGAAGTGTCTCCACTCTTAGCAGACTGTGATGATGATAGAATCGTATGGATGAGTCATACAGATAGAGTAGATACACTTCCTGAGGGCTTTGTACCTGTTGCAACTTCAGCAAATTCCCCTTATGCGGCAATCGCAAATGAGGAAAAACGTATCTACGCAATGCAATACCATCCAGAGGTACAACACTCAGAAGAGGGTTATTTAATGCTTCGTAACTTCGCAAAAAATATTTGTGGTGTCACAGAAAAATGGAAGATGGAGCACTTCTTAAAAGAACAAATTAAGCTTATCCGTGAAAAAGTTGGTGATGGAAAAGTACTTTGTGGTTTGAGCGGTGGAGTCGATAGCTCTGTTGTTGCTGCAATGCTTTATGAAGCGATCGGTGATCAATTGATCCCTGTTTTTGTAGATAATGGACTTTTACGAAAAGGGGAGCGTCAGCAAGTTGAAGAGATCTTTAAAATAAATCTCAAGGCGCCTTTAGTTGTTGCAGATGCACGTGAGCTCTTCTTGGGTCGTCTTGCAGGGATTAGTGATCCTGAACAAAAACGTAAGATCATCGGACACACATTTATAGAGGTTTTTGAAGCAGAAGCGAAAAAGCATGATGGAATCAAATTCTTAGCGCAAGGGACACTCTATCCGGATGTGATCGAGTCTATCTCTGTCAATGGTCCATCAGAGGTAATCAAATCACACCACAATGTGGGTGGACTTCCTGATTGGATGGATTTTGAGCTTATTGAGCCATTGCGTGAACTTTTCAAAGATGAAGTGCGCAAAATTGGACTCGAACTTGGTCTTCCTGAATCGATGATCAACCGCCATCCATTCCCTGGACCAGGTCTTGCAATTCGTATTATGGGGGATGTTAACGAAGCTGATCTTACGCTTTTAAGAGAAGCGGATGTAATCTTGTTAGATGAGCTTAAAGCGAGTGGTTATTACGCAAAAACATGGCAAGCATTTGCAGTGCTTTTAAATGTAAAATCAGTTGGTGTAATGGGTGATAATCGTACCTATGATAATACTGTTTGTGTCCGTGTTGTTGAAGCGGTGGATGGAATGACAGCAACTTTTGCACACCTTCCACATGAGCTCTTAGAGAGAATCTCTCGTCGTATTATTAATGAGGTCGATGGGATTAATCGTGTCGTATATGATATCTCCTCCAAGCCACCAGCAACAATCGAGTGGGAATAAAATTTAGAAAAACTTTCACTCATCTTGAAATGATTGAGGCACAAGGTAGAACTACTACCTTTTAGCCTCAAAACATTCCAATCTAAGCAAAAGTTTTTAAAATTTTTGATCTCAAAAACTTTATCTTTTTAGAGTTTTTCTATAGAAAGTGATTCTTATGCCTCCCCAAAAAATTTACCTTTTTTCCCTTAGTGCCCATCCTGATACGATTCATATACCCTCTTTGGATGTAGAACATAGATCTCCTGAGATAGAGTTTGCAAACTATGACTATTTTCTAATTACATCCAAGCAAGCGATCAAGGCTTTAGAAAACTATGACAATCTCCTTTTAGCCCCAGCGATCTGTGTCTCTGCAAAAACGGCAGAGGCATATCAAAATATCGGGGGAGAGGTTTTGGATGTAGGGGATGGCTATGGCAAAAGTCTTATTGCAAAAGTAGAGACCTATGATAAAAAGAGTAAGTGGCTTTATTTACGTGCACAGAGTATTGCAAGTGACTTTGTTGCTGTGCTTCAAAACAAAGGCTATACGATAGATGAGAAAATTGTTTATAAGAGTGAGTGTTCACAAGCTATTTTGGATGTGGATGTAGAGGAGGATGCAATACTTATCTTTACATCCCCCTCAAGTGTGAAGTGTTTTTTAAAAACACATAGCTTTTCGAAAAAGCATAAAGTGGTTGCGATCGGAACAACAACACAACAGGCTTTGCCAGAAAATGTGAGTACACAAGTGTGTGATGCAAGTTCGATAGAATCTTGTGTCAAAATCGCACAAACTTTGTAGGGTTGCAAAGAAAAATCAAGTATCACTTTTGTATAATAATGGTTATAGTCTGGGTGGTTCGCTCTATCGCACATAAGAGGGTTCTACATTTTCAACAGGTGAACTAGTTTTGATTTCGTGTGTCGGTGACTTCGTTTGAGGCACGTTGACTCTGCCGAGAAGCTGCCGCCGTTAGATCTTATCCTCTTCACCAAAATTCGGCTTTGAGAACCAAAGCTACTGCGAAACGGCTACCTGGGCTAAAAATAATAACTGTTGAATTGATCGATGAGAAAGCATCTATGAATTATATAGTTTAAATGGAGAGAGAATGAAAATATTAATTTTAGGTAACGGTGCGAGAGAGTTTTCTATAGGGCGTGCGATCAAAAACGAAAAAGAAGATCACGAACTTTTTTATATGCCAGGAAATGGCGCGACCCACCAACTCGGAACGAATATCTCAATAAAAGATTACAATGAACTCGCACTTTGGGCAAAAGAGAATAACATTGAACTCACTATCGTTGGACCTGAAGCTCCCCTTGTAGATGGAGTGGTCGATATTTTTAAATCTCACGGGCTTACTATATTTGGTCCAAGTAAAGAAGCTGCACAACTTGAGGGCTCAAAAGTATATATGAAAAACTTTTTGGCAAAGTATAATATTCCTACAGCACGTTATATTGAGACGGACTCTATTGAGGATGCTTTTAAGTTTACAGCAAGCTTACAAGCTCCTATCGTTGTTAAAGCAGATGGTCTTTGTGGCGGTAAGGGCGTGATCATCGCACAAAGCCATGATGAAGCAAAAATAGCAATAAGTGAAATGCTCAGTGGAAAAAGCTTTGGAGATGCTGGAAAAAAAGTGATCGTCGAAGAGTTTTTAGATGGGTATGAGCTATCTATGTTCGCAGTGTGTGATGGAGATGATTTTATCCTTTTACCAGCTGCACAAGATCACAAACGCCTCCAAGATAACGATGAGGGTCCAAATACAGGCGGAATGGGTGCATACGCTCCTACACCTCTTGTAGATGATACTCTTTATGAAAAAGTAAAAGAGCGCATTATCCGTCCAACTTTAGATGGAATGAAAAAAGAGAACGCTCCATTTGAAGGTGTTTTGTTTATTGGGATCATGGTCGTTAATGGTGAACCGATCACTTTAGAATTTAATGTACGTTTTGGAGATCCTGAGTGTGAGATACTTATGCCGCTTATGACTTCGAATGTAAGTGACATGTTTTATAAAGCGGCTACTAATCGTCTCTCAGAGATCAAAGTAGAGTTTTCAAAGCAATACGCTGTAGGTGTGGTGATGGCAAGTGAGAACTATCCATATTCAAGTTCAAAACCTGCAGAGATTATCTTGGATGACGTCCACCATGAAGAGATAGAAAAATATACACACATCTCTTTTGCAGGAGTTTCATTGCAAGACGATATCCTCTATGCTGATGGTGGTCGTGTGCTTGTGTGTGTTGGGCTAGGAGATACTATAAAACAAGCTCGTGATAGAGCTTATATGCGTTGTGGACAGGTGCACTTTGCAGGGAAAAAACTACGTAGTGATATCGCTTATCAGGCACTTTAAAATATGAATGAAGAGATAGAAAATAAGCTTTTTAGAGAGGATCTTACTCTAGCAGACACTAAAAAGCGTGCTGTGGCATTTTTGATCGATGAACTTCTTCTCTCTTTTGTGCTGATTCTCTCTTTATCTGATTCTTTTGCAAATGCAAAAACAATGGAGGAGATGATTCTTCTTACAAACTCTTTTGTCTTGGAATATATGGCGATCAAAATCATCTATCAAGCATTTTTTGTGATGCAATATGGAGCATCACTTGGGAAAATAGTGATGAAGATAAGAGTCATTGAAATCACTACAATGCAAACACCAAGTGTTTTAAGTGCACTCAATCGTGCTATTTTTCGTGTCATCAGTGAGATGCTCTTTTATTTAGGCTTTCTATGGGGACTGCTTGATCCAGCACGTCAAACATGGCATGATAAAACTGCAAAAACTTTGGTTGTAAATGCTTAAATCTTTTCTTGTACTTCTTTTTTGTGTACTCAATTTATTCGCCCAAGTGAGTGATAAAGTTGAAGTATATGCCAATACAATGGACTCAAAGGGTTCTATTGTTGAAGCAAATGGGGAAGTGATCGTTGTTTATAAAGACTATTTTTTAAGTGCAAAAAGAGCACGTTATGATAAAACGACAGGCGAACTAGAACTCTTTGATAATGTACGAGCAAACAATGCGGGAATATACAAACTCCTTGGCTCGTATGCAAAACTCAATATTGCTAAAAAAGAGAGAACCTTTCGCCCTTTTTATATGCTCGATAATGAGTCTCGTGTTTGGTTGAGCGGTGATGAGGGCTGCTCTTTTGACAAAGATATCGAGATAGATTCGGGAGTGATGAGTGGATGTGATCCAAAAGATCCATTGTGGAAGATGGAATTTTCCTCTTCGCAATACAACACAGACACGAAATGGCTGAGTCTGTATAATGCACGCATCTATATTTACGATATCCCTGTATTGTATACACCCTATATTGGATATTCTCTTGATAAAACACGTCGTACTGGCTTATTGGTACCAACTTTTGGTATCTCCTCAAAAGAAGGCTTTTATTATGAACAAGCACTTTATATAGCTGAAGATAACTGGTGGGATTTGGAATTAAGACCACAGCTTAGAACTAACAGGGGAGAGGGTATTTATGGAGATTTTCGTTTTGTAGATAGTGCAGTTTCCAACGGGAGCTTTAGAACCGGTATATTTAAAGAGCAAAAAGAATATTTAAAAGAATATATGGATTCTAATTTACAAGAAGATGAACGTCTCAATGATAAGCATTATGGATTTAATTTGGAGTATGATAATAGAGATGTTGTTAACCAGTGGTTTGGAACATTTTTTTTAGGACAGTCAGGGCTTTATGTAGATATAAATAATATGAGTGATGTTGACTATCTTAACCTTGCTACAAGTAATGCACTTGAAAATGTAACTCCGACACAAGTACTTTCGCGCGTAAACTTTTTCTATAATAAGCAAGAACACTATTTTGCAACTTATTTTAAATATTATAAAGATCTTACATCCGATTCAAATGAAGAGACACTTCAAAAGCTTCCGACAGCACATTATCATAACTATTTACAAACTTTTTTTAATCAACATCTCCTTTATAATATAGATGTTCAAAGTAATTATATATATCGTCAAGTGAATAAAAAAGTACTTCAAAGCAATATAAATGCACCAATTACTCTTCAAACAACTATATTTGATGAATATCTTAATATCTCTTACACA
>JAGGTH010000104.1 GCA_021163845.1 Helicobacteraceae bacterium
TATAAAAACTATGCGAATTTTAGTGGTAGAGATACAAGACAAGAGTATTGGATGTTCTACCTTTTTTACATGATTGCTTATATCGTTTTAGCGGTCATTGACGGGATCTTGGGGACAGGTGGCTTACTTGGGGGATTATTTGCTCTTGGTTCATTGGTTCCATCGGTTGCTATAGCAGCAAGAAGATTGCATGATATTGATAAAAGTGGTTGGTGGCAATTGATTTTATTGATTCCTATTATAGGGGTGATCGTTCTCATTGTATTTTTGGCTACTAAGGGGAATGAGGGAGCTAACAGATTTGGTCCAGCTCGCGTCAGTACAGTAGAAGTAGCGTAGCTCTTTACTTTAAAACAATGCTATCTTGAATTTAAGCTAGCATTGTACTTCTTTAAAACTTCATACCCACACGCATATTATAAAACGCTCCATTGACTTCAAAAGGTGAGTATTGATTATGTTAGATGCTTCATAAGCGATCTCTACATCCGTTGTTCACTCTACATCTTTTTTAATATGGCAAATACTCATAACAAAATAGGAGACAAAAAGAGCTATGAAAGCACTTAAGCTCAGTAAAAAGATGAGTTTAGATATTTTAAAGACATTTTAGAATATTTATAGTCAAATAAAGTTACAATCTGTATCTAAACGGGCTTCAAAACTCAGAAAAAAGGGTGTGCGTGTTTCAAAAAAAAGGTTTGTTCTTACTTTTTCTTTTTTGTATTTTAACTATTGCGATTCTTGTGATCGGACAAAGATATAAAGACTTAAAGGTGAGTCAGCATCGAGATCATCATTATGAAATGCTTTCAAATGCTCTGAATGATGAGGTTCAGACACTTATTGCGGAGAAGCAAAATGCGACTCTCTCTTTGGCGATCTCTTTGGCAGAGGGCAACAATATCGCTGCGTATATAGAGGGGAAGAAAGAAGCGAAACTTTTTCTTTTTCATATTACTCAAAGCCTCAAAGAGACGACTGATTTTAAAAATGTCTGGATCCAGCTTGTAGATAACAATGGTATTTGTCTCTCAAGAAGCTGGAGTGATATCAAAGGTGATAACCTTTCTCACATCCGAAGCGATGTACAAGAGATGATCCTTAACCCTCAAACAAAAACATCTATCAGTGTCGGGCGTTTTGACATGACACTCAAGTCGATGGTTCCAGTCTACGGAAAAGATGTAAGTTTTGTTGGTTTTATTGAGGTGATTACGCACTTTAACTCTATCTCTAAAAAGATTCGAACCAAAGGTTTTGAAGCAGTTATTCTTGTAGATGAAAAATATAAAGATCAGATCACAGACCCCTTTACTAAGATTTTTGCAGCAGATTCTTATGTTGCTAATAAAGATGCTGATAAAAGTCTTGTAGCTTACATCGAGTCTAAGGGGATAGAGTACTTTAAGCCCAATGGAGTGGCTTATATGATCGATAATGAACGAGATCTTTTTGTCGTGAACTATCTTCTTTTTGATGCCAAAAATCAGCCTATGGCACATTTTCTTATGTTTCGACCACTGCAGAGTATCTACGACGGTTCGATAGAAACGATCAAAGCAAATATTGATCTTTTTATGGTATTTTTCATCTTTCTCATCGCTTTTATGCTCTATCTCTTTTGGAATAAAGAGGGGGTGGAGATCGATCTGAAATACAATCGATACATCCTTGTCTTTGTTCTTCTTTTTCTTCTTGCCACACTTATCTATACTCTTTTACTCAATAAATATTTTGAGACAAAAAAGGATGACTTCTTTTTTGCCTATAATAATAATATTCAAAGAGATCTTACTATTATCAATAATCATTTTTCAAGACTTGCAAAGAGTATGTTTGAGACAGTACTAAACAAGCAAGAGGTTTTGGACATAATGGCGGACGCTTATAAGCAAGAGGAGATGAAAAATAAGGCACGTGAGAACTTGTATAAAATGCTTCAAAAAGAGTACCAGTTCTTTACGAGTTTTGGCATCAGACAGCTCCATTTTCAGCTTAAAAATAATGAATCTTTTTTACGTTTTCATCGACCACAAAAGTACGGAGACAACCTTACGGGAATTCGTGCAACTGTCGAATGGGTAAATAACAATCTTACCCCTATAGAGGGTTTTGAAGAGGGAAGGATCTTTAATGGTTTTCGTTATGTTTATCCACTGATAGGCGTCAATGCACAAGCTAGAAGAGATCATGTTGGGAGCGTAGAAATCTCTTTTTCTGCATATGTATTAGCGCGTGAATTTATGAATGCACATGATACAAAAGCTGCCTTTTTAATAGCTTCGGATGTAGTGCAAAAGAAGGTATTTGAATCTGAAAAGCCAAATTATGTGCCAAGTGAGATTGATGGTTTTTTGTATGAAAAAAATATTAAAGAGCAATTTGAAAATATATCTGCCTATGTAGATCTCAAACACTTAAGTGCAGAGAATTTACAGCAAGTAAGTCAGAAGATATTCAAAGGGGAAGTCTTTTCTCTCCCTTCTCGCGATCTCAAGGCTATTTTTACTTTTATCCCTTTTAAAAATCCAATCTCTACCAAGGTCTCTTCGGTAATGATTCTAGAGAATGATAATAGCTCTTTAGGGAGCTATACCAATCAGTTCTTTATCTTGTTGCTCATGGGGATAGGGGCGATATTATTTGCATTTTTGTACGTTTATAAAGAGTTTATCTCTAAGCATAAATTTCGTGAACTCTCACAAAAAACACAAAGGATCCTTGACGCTCAAGATGCTATAGTTGTGATCACAGATGGCAAAGCGATCCTCGATGCGAACAAAAGATTTTTAGAGTTTTTTGCTCTGACAGGCTTGGAAGATATCGCCAAAGAAGAACGGTGTATCTGTAAGTATTTTGAAGAAAATGACAAATTTTTTCATTTGGGAAAAGTGCGTCATCAAAACTATTGGCTCGAGACACTCTCAGCACTTCCAAACAAAGATCATATCGTTTCTATGCGTGATAGTAAAGGTGTCGCACACTCTTTTGTAATTAATATGAGTCGTTTTGAACAAAACTTTATTCTCTCTTTCTCTGATATCAGCGAGACGATGCATGAACACTTTAGCCTTGAGCAAAAAGCGACACATGACACATTGACAAATGCATATAACAGAGAGCACTTCGAAAAGAGTATTTATTCACTTATCGATGAGGCAAAGCGGGCAGATTTGAGACTTGGTGTTCTTATCTTTGATATTGACCATTTTAAAGAGGTGAATGATACCTATGGGCATAATACAGGGGATGTCATCTTAAAGCAACTCGTCAAAACAGTCCATCATGCAATACGTGCAGAGGATATGCTCATACGTTGGGGTGGAGAGGAGTTTTTACTCCTTGCAAAAACACAGTCACTCAATACTCTTTATAAGCTTGCAGAGCATATTAGACTCACGATAGAGAATACTTCTTTTGAAGAGGTTGGAGAGATCACCTGTAGTTTTGGAGCGACTTTATACCAAGAGGATGAGATGATCGAGGATACGGTGAGAAGAGCTGACGTGGCACTTTATGAGGCGAAAAGAAGTGGAAGAAATAGAGTACTAACAAGCAAGTAGTTAGTTGTTATGGCTCGCTACAACCTTATTACGTCCACTCTCTTTTGCTTTGTAGAGGTTTTCATCTACTTGTCTATAGATATTGTTTTCATTGATATTTTCTACCGATTCAAAATAGACAAGCCCGATAGAGACTGTCAGAACATCTGAGATATTACTAGCACTATGTATAATATTCAGATCTTCTATCTCTTCTCGGAGCTTTTGTGCAAATGCAAGGGCTTCTTCAAAGCTCTTTTCTGAAAAGATCAGACCAAACTCTTCCCCACCGAGCCTAAAAGAAAAATCACTTCCCCTTTTGCTAAAGTGATTGAGGAGACGACCAATCTCTTTGAGTGCCATATCCCCTTTTTGGTGTCCGTAGGTATCGTTATAATTTTTAAAAAAGTCAACATCAAACATCAAAAAGGCGATGGGCTGCTTCTCTCTTTTGGCGCGAGAAAATTCACGAGTCAAAACATCATTGAAATGTCTACGGTTATACAGAGATGTAAGCTCGTCTGTTATAGAGAGTTTTTCAATGAGTTTGAGTTGCTCTTGGAGCTGCTTTTGTGTCTCTTTTCTCTCTCGAATCTCCACTTGAAGCTTTCTGTTGGTGCGTACAATAATAAAGAGAATAGAGGATAGCACGATTAAAAGACCAAAGGTCCAAAGAAGAGGCTTCCGATATTCTTGTGTTTCTTGCATATAATTGACTGAGACCCATTTATTGAGAATCTCTTGGTGTGTTTGAGGTGTAATAGTGCCGATAGCTTTGTTCAAGATGCTTTGCAGAAGTGGTTCATCATTACGTGTGCCGATCCCTAACTCCCATCTATCATCAAACTTTCCTGCAATTTTGAGCTCACCGACATAGTTTTTTTGGATCTCATAACCTATAGTAGCAAGTGTATCTATGAAGCCAAAAAGCTCACCACTTTGGACTTTATCTAAGCCCTCTGTTATATCTGTAACGTCCACAAGTTTGAGCTGAGGATAACGTTCGCGTAATATTTCACCATAGGCATAGCCTGCAACGATCCCCACTTTTTTCCCCTCAAGATGTTCGATCTTTTCGATAAAGAGTTCATCTAAACGTGTGGTAATCACAAGAGGTATGGAGAGGTAGTTTTGGGTAAAATCAAGGTAAGTACGGCGCTCTTTTGTTGGCATTACCAATGAGAAGAGGTCGCATTTTCTCTCTTTGCCGTATTGGAGTGATTCAGTCCATGTCTTGGCTGGAATCATTTTGATAGGGATCTCAAGCTTTTGTTCTAGGAGCTTGAAATAATCTGCTGTCATACCGATATGTTCTCCGTTTGCATTGCTCTCAAAGGGCATCCAATTTGGATCAATACATAGGTGAAGCTCCCCTTTTTTTGCGAGATAATATTTCTCTTGTGTAGTGAGCGAGAGCTCTTGTTTGTAGGGCTCAAAGATATAGCCTCCAAGGGGTGCGGATGTCTTGATGAGATTGTATTTTTTGTAGATTTCAAATGTGTATTGAACACGTCCTGAATCAAAGGTGCCAAGAGGAATAGAATCATATCGAATAAATTGTTCAAGTATTTTTGCTTCATAAAGTAGGTGTTTAAGTGATTTATGGGAGCTGTATTTTTTATAAATAAGTTCTGCTATTTGTTCTTTATTTTGTAGGGCATACTCCCATCCTTTGAGTGTTGCTTTTTTGAAGTTCTCTACTCTCTTTGGATGGTTTTTTGCTTCATTGTCATTTGTAAAAAGCATATCTCCATAGAGGTCAAGTCCATAGTTCGCTGGGTTGATCACGTTGTAGGCAACTCCCATCTCTCGGAGTAAAAAAGGCTCATTCGCAAGGTATGCTGTGATGGCATCCATATTCCCTTTTTGAAGCATATAGATATCATCTTTATTGCGAAGTCTCTCAATGGTTGGCTCAATATTGATACTTTTAAGCATTGCAAGTATTCCAAAACCATCAGTGTCTTTATTGTAGAATCTGAGCTTTTTTCCATGAAGTTTGTATGGAGAATCAAGACCACTACTTTTGAGGGTAATGACCACATTGGGAGAGTGTTGCATAATAGGTGCGATAATCTTGATAGGTGCGCCCTTTGCAAGATACAAAAAAAGTACAGAGTCTGCTACACCGTACTGCGCTTCGCCGTTGACGACCTGCTTGATGTTATCAAAGTGAAGATCACGCTCTTTTATCTCTACATCCAAGCCCACATCTTCATAATACCCCATCTCTTTGGCTGCATAGTAGCCAGCAAACTGGAACTGATGGAACCATTTGAGTTGGAGTGTTACCTTTTCGTTTGAAAAAAGGCTAGCTGATACCAATAAAAGTAGCGGAAGCAAATATCTCATGCGGGTATTATACTATAGAAAAATAGAGCTGTCTTGAAAAATGTGATAGAGAATGATGCCCCATGTAATAATAAATAAAAAAATAGATAAAAAAACGATAGAACTTCCTACATCCTTGGCTCTTTTTGCCATATGGTGATGGTCAAGTGTGACAAGATCAACCACCCTCTCAATGGCACTATTGATACTCTCAGCGATCAACATCCCAAGAAGTGATGTGAATAAAAAGAGCTTGTAGATAAGCTCAGCTTCGACAAGCACAATAAATGGAGTCAACAAGACAAACAAAAAAAGTTCGATCTTAAAAGAGGTTTCGTGTTTGATAATATCTACAAGTCCATAAAGAGCGTAAGAACTGTTTTTAAAAAAGTTATATTTGGGTTGGTTTCTCAAGTGAGTATCCTTTGTTATGAATAGTGTATTTTACCATTTTTGCAAGGAGCAGAATAATAAGCCAAGCAAAAAGATGTTTGTTAATATCTACGTGCGTCATATAAAATATCTCTCTTCGCATTATAAAGTTCTGAGTCAACTTCAAAAACTCTTAGCAGAGTATCAAAAAGATTGTCTTGACTGAACTCTTTGTCTGTCGTGGAGGCAATCTTTTCTCTCTGTAAATCAATATCCATCCCCTCACCAAACCACATAAGGGTTGGGATGTGTGTTTGTTCTTCGGGTGCTATAAAATAGGGCATTCCATGAAGATAAAGTCCCTTCTCACCCAAACTCTCCCCATGATCGCTCATGTAGATCATCGCCGCTTCGTGTGTCTTGTCATAGCGTTTTAAAAATTTGATCACCTCTGAGAGAAAATAGTCAGTATATAAAATTGCATTATCATACGCATTACTCACCTCCTCTTGGCTACACTCTTCGAGTTGATTTGTTTTACAAACAGGTGTAAAGTGTTCAAACTCTTTTGGATAACGTTTGTAATATGCTGGACCGTGATTTCCCATCTGATGTAGCACGATGAGAATATCTTCCCCTTGGTGCTGTGCTATGTAATTTTCTAGAGCGTGTAACATCCCAACATCGCGACACTCTGTATCACACACAGGGTTTGTTTTCGCTGTTTTAAAATCTTCATATTCCACCCTTAGGGCAACGCCCTTCGAATTAGAATTGTTATCACGCCAGAGAATATTCACACTTGCGTGGTGGAGAACATCCAAAATATTTTCATAAGATCTTGCTTTTGCATCACTGTAGTTTTCTCGATCAAAATAAGAAAACATACATGGTACCGAATGCGCTGTAGAAGTGCCACAAGAGTGAATATTTGTAAAAGTAAAAACTTCCTCTTGTGCTAAAAGAGGGTTTGTTAATCTCTCATACCCATTGAGTGAAAACCTATCCGCTCTAGCGGCTTCACCAACTACTAGGATAATAAGTTCGGTTTTTACTCCCCCTCTTTGATGTGCTTGGGGGATAAAATGGGCATCTAGACCCATGAGCTTGAGAACTCCATTTTCAGTTGTAACAGAGGAGCTGATATATTTTGCACCTGAATAGATCCAATAAAGAGGATTGACGTAATAACGTAGAGGTTTGTGTTCACGGAAGAAAGAGGTATAAAACTGACTAAAACTAAAAAGAAGCACAGCGAGAGACCCTAAGGTGAAAAGTATGAGAAGTATCTTGTGGAGCAAAGTTTTTTTCAAACCCTTAAAGATAATATTTGCTTTGTAAATGTACAAAGAGGGGAGTATTCCAAGAAAAACAACATAAGCAAGCAGTTTGAAGCTCAAAAGATCAAGTGATTCATCAATGTTTGTTTGTATGGAGTTGCGAATCATAGAATCATCAATCACAACATTGTAGCTATCCATAAAGTAAGCGGTAAAAGAAGAGATAAGAAAAATACTCATAAGGAGTGCTTTTATCGTGTACTTTGAACTAAAAAGGGAGAGTATGAATACGAGTGCAATATAAAGAAAAATAGCTAAAGATATAAGTGGCAAAAGTGTATCTGAATTCAGTGTATAAACATCTAACACATTTTTAAAAAAAGAGAAGTTTCCAAAAAGTACCAGAAAAAGAGCACTCAAGAGGATAAGACGAAGTTCGGAGATATTTGTATATTTATTTAAAAAGCTTTTTATCATACATATCCTCCAATACCGTGATAAGTGCGATTGCTGATTGTTCTAGTGAGGTGTTGTTCTCTTGGGGCTCTAGCTTTTTATCACCATAGCGATAGGTTTGCGGGGTGACATCTGGCGCTACGATAGCAATGTCATTTTTGTGTCTAAGAGCATAGATATCATTAAATTGCATCAAGACCACTTCTTCTTTGTCTTTTGAAAAGATACTATGTCCAAGAATTGGATAGACAAGATCAAGCCCTATCATATCAAGGGCTGTCGCTAACACATCAGGTTGGGATGTGAGTTTGTTATAGCTTTGTGGCGTGATCCCATCTGCTACGATAAGGGCTGGAATATGAAACATATCTACAGGTACAGCATCATCTCCATAAACACGAACATTATGATCAGCTACCACAACAAAAACAGTATCTTTAAAATATGTCTCTTGTTTGGCGAGCTCAAAAAATCTTCCTATAGCAAAGTCCGCATATTTAATAGCGTTCTCTACACTTTGTTTCTCTACACCTTCGACATACTCTATTTTATTTTCAGGAAGTTCAAAAGGGGCATGGTTTGATTGGCTAAACATTACAGAGACAAATTTTTCATTCTTTTTACTATATTCTGTAAACTTTTTATGTGCTTGAATGACGAGGTCTTCATCGCATACTCCCCAAGTGCTTCTAAAGGTCGTATTTTCAAAATCGCTCTCTTCGATCACCTCATCAAAACCATTGCCAAGGTACCAGCTCTTCATATTATCAAAACGTGCTTCTCCACCGTAGATGAAGCTTGATGTGTATCCATAGGGTTTGAGAAGTGAAGCAAGACTAAAGAAGTCACTTTGTGATTTCGTGCGTTTGACTACACCCTCTCCTGGGACAGCTAAGAAACCTGAACTCAAAGCAGCAAGTCCACGGATACTTCGCGTTCCATTAGAATAAAGTTCAGAAAATGAGAGATACTCTTTAGCGAGCTTGTTCATATTTGGGGTGAGACCTTTTACTCCACCACTAAACTCGACAAACTGTGCCCCCATGCTCTCTTGGATAAAGATCACAAGATTTTTTGGTTTTGTGCTTGCAAAATGAGTTTTACTTTCTCTTAAAAAAGGTTTAGTTGGATCGAGATAATTGATATGAAGTATTTCAGCGGCTTTCTCATAGGCTTGTGCAAGTTCAATCTTGCCATATCTTTTAATACTTTTAGAGCCATGTTTTTTACTACTGTAATAGGCATAACCAATAGAGTGCAAAGAGTTTTTTGTGATCTCGTTGATAACACGGTTCGTGCTATAGAGTGCATCGGATGTATTTGCGCCTCTGTGACCAAAAGAGGAGCGTATTCCTAGAAACAAAAGAACCAAAAGAGGTAATAATAAAAGAGCTCTGAAGTGGTAAGGGGTACGAAATGCATTCCTAAAGTCAATCCATTTGCTTCGTAAAAAAAGACGCGCTGCAACAAACATCATGATAAAAGAGATTAAGAGTTCAAGCTTATACTCTTTAAACATCAAAGAACCCACCTCTTTTGGATATTCAAGATATTCTAAAAAAAGATAGTTGGGTCGTACATCGTATTGGGCAAAAAATGGAAATGTTGCATTCTCAATAAATATGAGAATTAAAAGCCAGACTAGGATGTAGAACTTGATCCCTTTGGAGATAAGGGGTGTCAATCTTTTTGGTGAGAGGGAAAGAAGAAGGGTAGGGATCACAAGGATGATCGAGAGGACAATGGTGTCCATGCGCATCCCATAGATAAAACTCAAAAGTGATTCAAACAAAGAGATATCTTCGAGTCTATCAAAATAGAAAAGATATAAAAGTACTCTTCCTAAAAAGAGGACCAACAAAAGTAAAAGGTAAGTTTTGAGAAGTTCTTTGATAAAGTGCATAGAGACTATTCCAAGTATAATTTTTTGGAATAATACTCTTGTTTTATGAAGTGAAGATGAACTTCTCTAAAAGGGGAATTACATCTCCTCTATCATCTGATTAAGCAGATGAGAAAGTTTTTCACTTGCTTCTTCCATCCGTACAAAAGTGTTGACGATATCTTTTGTGTTCTGTGCTTCAAAGACAGTACCTTTTTTGACATACTGGAGGTTGCTCATAGCGCTTTGATGCACAATTTTGTGAGGGGCTTCAAGAGATGCGAAGACCTTGTTATGTTGAAATCTTTGTGCCCCTTCGTTTTCATACCATTTACCAAAACGACATTCTGTTTCATCAAGGAACTTCACACTCTCATCGGAGTGGATAAGTGCTGAATAGGCGTGAGATTTAAAGATAGAGTGATCGATCTTGACCAAAGAGATCAAGAAAACATCACTGAGTTTATTCGCATCTTGTGCAGATTGTTGCGCGTTTTTATTAAAAGACTCTATCGCTTCATAGAAATACTCCATAAGAGTGACCGATTCTGATGCGAGTTTGGACATGGTCTCAGATTCCTCTTGAATGGTCACGGTCTCTTGCTGGAGTGTCGCGATGGTGATAGAGATCTCTTGGGTCGCTTTTGCTGTTCTTTCTGCGAGTTTTCTCACCTCATCTGCAACCACGGCAAAACCACGTCCATGCTCCCCTGCGCGCGCCGCTTCTATGGCAGCGTTGAGTGCGAGGAGGTTGGTTTGTTCTGCGATATCTTTGATAAGGTTTGCAACTGAGGATATTTCTGCTGATTGATGGGAAAGACTCTCTACTCCGTGTGTGGTTTTAGAGATACTCTCATTGAGGTTTTCAAAGTTGTTTTGTACCGTAGAGATCGACTCTATCGTCTTACTTGATGCCTCGACCGTCTCATGGGATGTATGGGCGATATGCTCCATAAGGCTGCTGCCTCTCTCGATATCTTTGCGAATATCTTCCATCCCACCTGTTGTCCCACCACCAAGGCGATCAAACTCGTGACTCAGATTTCCTTGAACCTCCAAAACTTTCCCAGAGACGATCCCTTTGAGTGCTACATTGAGTGGTTTGACGGCATCTTTGAAACTCCCTTTGAGCCCCGCTTCAAAGATCATTGCAGTTTTATCCCCTTTGGCAGCAAGATCGATAGCAGCGGTCGTGTCACGGATAAAGGCCTCAACCTGATCGACAAGATTGTTATACCCCCATGCAATATCAAAATAGCTCGAATCTTGCGGGATATTTGTGACCCTGTCATCGAGATACCCATGCCCTGCATTTTTGATCACGTGTTGCATCTTTTGGAGTAAAAGATCATCGTTGTTATTACCCTCTTTTGGAATAATGAGACCAAAAAGGGTAAGTACAAAGAGTACGAGTGCAGGGATGAATATATCATTCAGAGCTAAGAAGATCGAGATACCAAGTCCAAGTGCTAGAAAATAGAGAGCTTGTTTATTTTTGAAGATTGATAATGAATTCATCGTAAGTTACCCCCTCTTTGTGAAGTGTTTCGTGTAAAAGTTTTTCAGACTCAGCAATTCCACCACGTTTTTGTGCATCAAGAAGTGCTTTGTAGATAGGTTCTATCACTTCGAGTGCTTTAGGTTCTGGCTTGCGTCTTACCGAATAGTAGCCGATAGGATTTGAGCTTTTATCAAAAGAGGGAGTAACATTGGCAAATACCCAATAAAAATCCCCATTTTTACATCTATTCTTAACATACGCATTAATTGCATGTTTGTTTTTGATCCTCTCCCAAAGAAGTTTAAAGACTAAAGCTGGCATATCTTCATGGCGTAGAATATTATGCGGAGCCCCTAGAAGCTCTTGTTCAGAATATCCAGACATCTGAATAAATATCTCATTGCCGTATGTGATACGACCTTTGAGGTCTGTTTTAGAGACAATAAAATCATCCTCTTTCATATAGATCTGCATAAGCTACCCTTTTATCTTAATTCAGGAAATGAGTAAATTATACATTAATTATATTTGTTTTATAATAAATTGCTATAATTGGGGAAAAAAGTGGTCACGTGGAAATAACATTACTCATAAAATCGATCATTGGACTTATTGTATTTCTTGCAATATTGCTCTATATTCTTCTTATCCCCTCAAAAAAAATAGAGCCAAAGCCAATAAAACAAGAGTCACATCATGAAGATGATGGTTCAATGAAAACTGATAAAGCCTCTTTATTGGGTATACTCAAAAATAAAAAAACGAGTTCACAAGATCTCGCTAAAGCACTTGATCTAATACTTAAGCATCATGGACGTATTCATAAAAAACTAGGGGAGCGTTCCCATCCTGAATTTGATTATTATATGGATGTGCTTTTTACAATCTGTAGACATCCCAACACAAATAAAGAGATCATTCTTAATTTTGATAAGAGATTAGCAACACTTAACCTTGACTATAAAAAAGATATCAATGAGGCGATCGCAAAAGGTTTAAACTCCAGAGGAGCTTAAATTTTTGCTTTTTTGTGTCTATAGGAACGCTCTTCTTGTAGCATGTCATCGAGTGTTTCGATCACCTTTTGGCTCGCAGCTTCTGCCTGTTTCATATAGTTGATAGTGTTTTTATGCTCTTGGATGTAGCTCTCATTCTCTACCAGAGCGATCGCTTTTTTGATATTATCATGCACCTCTTGATGTGGCTTATCAAGTTTCGCAAAGCTTGCACTTTTGCCAAATCTCTCTTTGCCAAGACCATCTGTATACCACTTACCAAGACGACACTCTGTATGGGATGCAAAAGTCATATGAACTTTTCCATTGAGTACCGCTTTGTAGCCATTTGCTTTATACAGAAGATGGTCGAGCTTCACAAGGATCATAAAGATATCGTTCGTGACATCCTTGTTTTCACATGAGATCATTGAAGAGTTGTGTGCGAGTTCGTGGATTCTTTCTTTGAAAAGATCCATCTGTTCGTTGGATTGCTGGGAGAGTTCCTCCATCGATTTGGAGTGTTCGTGCACCTCTTGGGTATTTTGCTTGAGACTCTGTACAGTGATCTCTACTTCACTTGTTGCTTTGCTTGTGCGCTCAGCTAGTTTACGTACTTCATCAGCTACCACAGCAAAACCGCGCCCATGTTCTCCTGCACGCGCCGCTTCTATGGCAGCATTGAGTGCGAGAAGATTTGTTTGATCGGAGATATCTTTGATGAGTGTAATTACTTCAGAGATATTCTCGACATTGGAGTTGAGTGTATTGACTTGATCAAAAGTGCTTGTGATATGCATCAGCAACGAGGACATGGTTTCAGAGAGTTTATCTACATCACTTGATGAATCACCTGTGAGTATTCCATTTTCATGGTTTCTCTTGTCGATATCTTCAAGAGAACTGAGATTTTCACTGAGCTCTTTTTGGAGCACTTTGAGGTCTCTATCACAACTTTGTGTGAGCTCAGTTGTGAGCTCTTGGTTGAGTTTTGCGAGAGCTTGATTTGTCTGTGTCTTAGCGAGTTCTTGCTCTAGATGAGCTATCTTTGCATTTGCATCGTCTAACTCATTCTCTAGGGATTCTATCTGCGCCTCTTTTTGGGCGATCACAACTTCAAGCGAAGTACTCTTTGAAAAAAACATTTTTACCTCTATTTTAATATAAGTTGAGGGAGTATATTTCAAAGACAATTAATTCTTGGTTAAACGACTAACTCTGCTGCTTTTCCTTGAATCACATGAATATCTTTCTTCTCTAACTGATGGAGTGTCTCAAGATTCATCACACTTGTAGCAATGAGTGTTATCCCTACTGTGTCGGTAATGAGTTTAAGAGCAGAGAGCGCTTCTTGACTTTGAGAAAGGAAAAAACTTGCCTCTGCTTTGATATAGATAGGGCGGAGTTCTTGAAGATAATGATAATCCTCCCCCTCACCGATAAACTCATAAATTCCCATCTCGATATTATAGTTTTCAAAAAGATTTTTATAGAGTTTGATCTGTTCAGAGTTGCTACGAACAAGTTTGTCTGGCATCTCGATGATAAGCTGAAATGGGAGTTTATTCGCATAGCTTTTGCACAGCGAATAGAGTTCATGATAGCTCTCGATCGTATCAAGATAGTCATAAGAGAGGCGCAAAGAACACACAGAACCTTTGAGTCTAGGGTCTGGGGATGTAAACATCATATGGATGATATTTCTATAGATCTCAGAACTCAGACCCGCTTGATTGGCAGGTGCCATAAACTGACCATAAGGGTAGGTTTTTCCACTCTCTGTTTTCATTGTGAGGCTCAGTGCATTATGTACGGTTTTTTTCGTTTTTGCATTCATGACCTTCCATGAAACAAAACTAAATCCATGAGAAAGGAGCGCTTGTTTGATAGTCTGTCTCCACGCCTCTTTCCCCATGATCTCAGGAACATCTTTGGCTTTTTCTATATAGATGTGCTTGTCATTGAATTTTGCTTGGGTGAGTGCGTGGTCTGAACGTGATAAAAGCTCACTGATCGTTTGGGTGTAGTGGTACTCATAAAGACCCAAAGAGATAAATGTTTCATCAATATTTAAGTTTTGTTCAAGGATCACTTTCTTTGCAGATTCTAAAATACTGTAGGCAAGCTCTAGCCCCTCTTGCTGAGTACATTCAGGCAGTAAAATAGAAAACTCCGTTCCGTTCATACGTGACACAATAGAGTGTTCATAGTTACCTGCATGTGCTTTGAATATCTCCGCAATAGAGATAAAAAGGGCATCGACATTTTGGTGTCCGATCTTCTCATTTGCTTCAATGATACCACTAAGTGCTATCATGATATTGATCCCCCCTTTGGAGGAAGCATCGATCTTAAGATACTCAGGTAACTTATCGATAAGGTACTTTCTATTTTTGAGTCCTGTGAGTTTATCTTTGTATTCGAGCTCTTTTTGTCTTTTAAAGTCTGCATTTCCTTTATCAAACATCGCTTTGACCTTGGCAACCATATTGTTCATCCCAAGGACGACATCTTGAAACTCTTTGGTTCTTGGGATGTTCTCTTGGATAATAAATTCATTGCGCGTGACCGCTTCTGCTTGCTTTTGTACCTCTTTGAGAGGTCTGAGTATGATATGAATGATCGTGTATAAGATCGCAAGGGAGACAAGGGTAAAGATAGCAAAAATAGAGAGAAGCTTGAGGAAGATCTTGTAAAGACTTTTGTAAACAAGGGATGTATCTGCTTGAACATGCAGACGGCCGATCATATTCCATCCCGAGGAGACATCAGCACTGACTGTGCGTATTTCAAGGGCGACGAGTTCTACAAACCACTCAGGAACTCCCTTGATCGCTTCATCATACTTTTGTGTATAACGAAAACTGCCATCATTGGAGACAAACTCTATCTTTTTAAAATACGCACTGTCAAACTCCGCATCAATGGTGCTGATAAGGAGAGCTTCATCCTCAGAAGCAAGGGCGACCTTGCTTGTAAGTGAAGAGATGTTATTGACAGTAGTTTGATAAAGACTGCTGAGCATATCCTCTTTAGAAGAGTGAAAGTTCATGAACATCACTGAAGATAAAAGTATTACGATCAAGATCGAAGTACCAAGCGCCATTTGTTTAAAGAGACTCATAGTTTTTTCCTTTTCATATCAAGTTCAAGTTGTTTCCATTTTTTGGACTTTGGTCCAGTATCACCATTTATCATACGTATCACCTTTGTTATATCTGGTCGTTTAGAAGCCGGAAGAAGCCGGCGGTTTGTATTATCTAAAATGAGGTAGTCATCTTTTGTTTTTGGGTTGGGGACTTTGAGGTAGGCTAAGACCATATGTGAAATGCTCTTGCCAGTTCTATCCTTGTAGATGACGTAGGCAAACTTGAGCTTATGCGGATCTACTCCGAGTGCCTTGAGAGCATAGTATTTTCCAATCGTGTAGTCTTCACAGTCGCCACTTCCACGACCAATAAATTCGTAGGCTCCTGCCCAGTAGTCACTCTCATTGTAGTTCTTTTGGTCACTTTTATATTTAAGAAAATTGAACCAAGTGTTGACCACATTGAGTTTTTTTATCTCATCATCATTGCGAAGTTTACCGAGTACTTCATCACGTAAATCTATGAATCTGTTTTTTGCAAAAGGACCATGTTTTCGCTCTGCTGCTTGTAAAAGCTTGTCATCAATCGCAAGGTCTGCATAAAGAGTATTGACAATGATAAAGCATACAAAGAGGGGTGCAAAAAACTTTTTCATTCGATGATTATAGCTTGTTTTGTCTTTTATTGAAACTTGAACTTTCTTGTTTTTGTGTGACACTTTTACTCTGGATGTAGGGACTCAAATACTTTGGCACGGCTCTTCCTTTGAGGCTGAGCATATCCTCTGCCATAGTGTTTGCCACCTTGGGATGTGGAAGTTCCTTTACCTCGGTGAGATATGTGAACAATAGTTCACCAAGACGATCGAGAGAGATCTTATAGGTGGATTGGGTTTGTGTATAGATCCAAAGACTTAGCTTGTAAAAGTTTTCAAATACACTTTCATTTTCCCAAAGCAGAGGCATTGTTCTTTTAAAATTGCCACTATTATAGGTGAGATCCCAAAAGCGCGCGAAACGCTTCATGATCTGGATCTCTTTAAAACTAAGCTCGGAGTTTTTCAAAATATCATAAGGGGGGATGTCGCTATAGACCATCTCATAAGGAGTGTCATGACGATCGATATGGGTACCTGAGAGTTTTTTGAGAATCCCTATCTGTATCTCACAGCTGCTCATCCCTATAAGGGTATCAAGATTTGTACCAAAGCTCTCAAGAGTCTCCCCAGGCAGACCTACGATAAGATCAAGGTGAATATGCGCCTCTGTCTCATTTTCTAAAAAGGCGATATTTTCTTCTATCTTGTCACGCTTGATATCACGTGAGATATTTGCGGCGATATCTGTATTGAGTGTTTGTATTCCGATTTCAAGTTGCAAGGCACCGTGAGCAAATCGCTTGATCTTTTCGCGAAGGGCTTGGGGAAAATGATCGGGGATCACTTCAAAGTGTGCAAAGTAGGGTGGCTCTTTGGCGAGAAAAAAGTCTAAGATCTTGTTGGCAACGCGAATATTGATATTGAAGGTTCTATCGACAAATTTAAAAGCACGCGCACCCCTTTGCCATAGCTTTTCAAACTCCTCTATCACCTCATCAATACGAAAGGTACGCACCTTCTCATCCATAGAACTGAGGCAAAATTCACACAAAAATGGGCAACCGCGTGAGATCTCTACATAGATATAGCGGTTTTTGATATCCTCGTCTGTGTAGTATTGATAGGGGAGGCAGAGCTCTTTGAGTTTTGGAAGCTTCATAGGGATGATCTGAGGTTTTTGTACAGTGTTTTGCATTATTTGCTTGGATGTAAGCTCTTTGCAGAGCTCATAAAAAGAGAGTTCCCCCTCCCCTTGGATAATATAATCAGCCTCTTTAAAAGGGACACGAAAAGGTGTATAGCTCACCTCAGGACCACCCAAGACAATGATGGTCTGAGGAGAGACTTTTTTAAGGATATGAAGAAGCTCGGCAACCTCTAGGGCATTCCAGATATACACACCGATCCCTACAAGATCGGGTTTTGTATCAAGAATATCTTCGGCAATCCCTTGGATCGCATCATTGATGCTAAACTCTAAGATACTAGCATCCTCTTGAAACTCTTTGAGATTTGCATAAAGATAGCGCAGACCAATAGCAGAGTGTGCATAGCGTGCATTTAAGGTTGTTAGGAGTATTTTCATAAAAGGGATTTTATCATAAAATAGGTCAAGCTAAGGGGGTGGGCGCTTGACCTATTCATAATAGTGTATAGGAGTATATAATCTCGCTTATGAAAGGGGAAAAACATAATTGAGATAAAGAATTATATTTATTATAAGTAAATACTAAGTAAACACCTTACTCTTTTCGTGAGTATATTCATCAAGCATGGTGTTGAGTTTTGCAAAAAGCTCATGTGAAGCCTCTTCAAGCTCCTCAAAATTTGCAAGGATACGTTTTGGATTGTCATGCTTTGTGACCGAATGGCTATGAACGTATTCGAGATTTTTAAATACTGCATTATGAACTCTCTCATGTGGGATATCAAGCGCTTGAAAAGATGGAGTATGTCCGAATCTTTTTGCACCCTCGCTAAGGTACCATTGACCCATACGACAGTGTTTATGATCTTCAAACGTGGCATCTTTATCAAGATCTAATACTGCAGCGTACGCATTGGATTTAAAGATGATGTGGTCTACTTTGACAAGGCTCGTATAGAGTCTGTTTTGGATAGAGACCGCTTCTTTGGAGGAGCGAAGTGCCATCTCATTGAGTTGTTTAAAGGTCTCTTCAAAACTACTGATAACACCCTCAGATTCCTCTGCAATGGATGTGATCGTATCAGAGTTGCTCCGCATCTCATTTGCTTCTTGTTGGAGTGTTTTGATAGTGATATCTATCTCATTGGTCGCTTTACCCGTACGCTCTGCGAGTTTACGTACCTCATCTGCGACAACGGCAAAGCCACGTCCATGTTCCCCTGCACGTGCTGCTTCTATGGCAGCATTGAGTGCGAGGAGATTGGTTTGGTCTGCTATATCTTTTATAAGACTCAGTACATCAGAGATATCTCTAGAGCGAGTCTCAAGGTTGATGATCGCCTCATGGGATGTAGAGATAAGCCTAATAAGCGTGGAGAGCTTTTCCCCTATCTCTACTACTCCATCCATACTCTTAAGTGATTCATTTGCTGTTTTTTGCGCGACATCGACAATAGAGTGGGAATCCTCTTGGCAACGATCAATATCTTCTTGGATAATATGAAGTCCCGCACTGATCCCTCCACCCACTTTGCTAAGTTCATGGGAGAGCTCTCCTATGATCCTTTTTTCATAGCCTGTAGCGATGGAAGCGATCGATTCGTTGAGGTGAATAGCGGTGGATCGAAACACTCCATTGAGCCCTGCCTCATAATTGCGTCTGTAAGTTTTACCTACAGAAGCGTGTTTGATGGTCTCGGATGTATCACGCATAAATGCTTCGAGTTGATCGAGAACATCATTGATATCCCACGCAAAACGTGAGATCTCTGAACCATCATCAGGGATCTGAGTGATGCGCGATTCAAGTTTTCCTTGGGCTGCATCTTTGAGTACTTCATGGATAGCGCTATTGAGTTGGGCACTATTTGCATCTACTTGACTTACAAAGAAAAAACTTATAAGGATGATGAAAAGAGTGATTCCTGCGAGGATAAAATCACCTACAAACAAACCATAAGCACTCACAGCCAAGAGTGTTAGTAGGAGCAAGCTCGTTTGCTTATTCTTGGATAGAGATGATAAATTCATCATACGAAACCCCTTTTTCTTTTAATAGTTCAAGCAATACATCCAAAGATGCGTCGACTCCTGAGCGTTTCTCGACCTCAAGCATCTTTGCATAAAGCGGTTTGATGATCTCAAGCGCTTTTGGATTAGGCGCTCTTCTTACCGAGTAGTATCCTGTATGTTTGTCATTGCCATCAAGAGAAGCAGTAATATTCGCATAGACCCAGTACTCGTTATTATGTTTGGTCTTATTGAGTACATAGGCAAACACCTCTTGCTGTTTTGTTATACCGTTCCATAGATGTTTGAAGACTGCCTTTGGCATCTGCGGATGTCGTAAAAGATTATGGGGTTTATCAAGTAGTTCCGTTTCAGAGTATTCAGACATATCCATAAATATTTTGTTGGTATAGGTGATATACCCTTTGAGGTTGGTTTTGGAAATGATGAAATCATCTTTTTTCATCTCTTTGAGCATTTTTCCCCTTTTTCTGTTGTTCTTTGAAAAATTTTGCGAAGTATAGCAAAGCAATGTCGTTCAATAGTTCCTAGCCTAGCGCCTTTGGGTCTATTTTTTGTTATAATCCCACTTATGAGATTTAGAAACTTGAAAAAACAGACAAAAGTACCCAAAGCAGATGCAAGAAAACTGATCCCTTATGCGGGGTTTCTTGTGCGTTTGAAGGCTTTTGTGACTGATATATTTATGATTGGCTTGCCTGTTGCGTTGGTGATCATGGTGGCTTTTGGCTATGATGAGACTAAGAGTGCAGGGGCTTTGGATGTAATCGTGCAAGACGAAAAAGCGCTTGAACATAAACCAAATCCTATCGCTTCGATCACGCAGGTATTGCTTATCATGGGGATCCATGTACTCCTTTGGAGACGTGATGGGCAAACACCAGGCAAAAAATTTGCACAGATACGGGTGGTGGATGCCAAAACTTTACAGAGAGCATCGTACCTCAAGCTTTGTGTACGCTTTATTGGATACTTTATCTCCTTAATCAGCATCATAGGTTTTTTCCTCCTCTTTTTGCGAAAAGACAAACGCACTTTACATGATCTGCTCAGCGGCACAGCTGTCGTGTATACTGAGTCGTAATAGAGATGCCGATCCTTCTTGCCACGTTTTACTTTTTTTATTTTGGGGTAATTGGCGTTTATGTGATCTTTTTACCCAAAGTGCTTTCTATGTCGGGCTACAGCCCAAGTGAGATAGGGATCATCTTTGCAGCCGCACCTTTAGTACGTTTTGTGGTTCCTTTTGCTTTTGCGAGGGGCTTAAAGCTTAATCGTGCCAGTTTTAATGGTGCTTTGGTCATTATGCTCCTCAGTGCTACAGCTTTTTATTTTTCTCTTGATAATTTTTACAAGCTTCTCTTCTCCAATATCGGACTCGGAATAGGTTTGAGCCTCATTCTTCCCTATATCGAGTTTATCTCACTCAGTCGTATCGGCAAAGAGAACTATGGTAAGATCAGGCTCTTTGGCTCTGTGGGTTTTGTACTTGTTGCTTTGGTGCTTGTAGAGTTCTTGTCAGGGGCGCAAACAGCTCTTTTGTATCTTTTAAGCCTGAGTTTTTCTACTGCCTTTATCGCTTTTTTTATTGCAAGAGACTCTAACCGTGTTTTAGATAAGAGTGAAGAGGTGAGCAATGATATCTCCCTTTTGCGCGATTACAAACTCTGGATAGGGCTGACTCTCATGCAGATCAGTTTTGGGGCGTTTTACAACTTCTTTACTATCTATGAAACAGACTTTGGTATCAGCATGAATATGACCATCTATTTGTGGAGTTTTGGGGTGCTCGCTGAGATCGTGATGCTCTATTATCAAGGAAGATTTTTACGTAATAATCTCCTCCTCATCTTGCAGATCACCACCGCGGCTACTGCCTTTCGTTGGCTTTTGCTCTATCTTTTCCCGCAAAACCTGCCGATCCTGTTTTTCTCCCAGTCGCTCCATGCGCTGAGTTTTGCACTCTTTCACTCTGCGGCGATCAGCTATCTTTTTGCTTACTACAAGCATCAGTCACTCGCGCAACAGTTCTTCTCAGGGATCACTTACGGAATGGGAGCTTTTTTAGGGGCTTTGTATGCTGGTTATATGTATGAGCTTTTTCCAAGAGAGCTCTTTTTAAGTGCAGCTTTTATTGCCATATTTGCTACCTTTTTCCTTTTTCTTTGGTCTCGCTCACATAAATCATAGAGTTTTTGCTTTAAGCGAGGGTTAGTCTCTATTTGTTAGAATTGCGCCTTTAAAACGATAAGGCGAAACTATGAAAAAATTTTTACAAAAATTATCTCTCTCTTTAGGGATCCTTTTTATCACTCCAAATCTTATGGCAATACAAAGTGTGACAGTCGATACATGGTCTGAATACTCTAATGGAGCAGAATTTGACATTGTGATGCAGGGACTCATTATGGAGTTTGAATTGACAGAAAAGATCGCATTTGTTACTGCAAGTGCCGCGGGGATGCAGATAGAGCAACACACAAGAGAAAGAAAGTCTACAGCAAAAGATCTCGCACTCTATCCAAAGTACACTTTTTTACATCCCAAGCAAGACGGTACGCCTGGATTTTCTCTTATGGCGGGGGCTGTATTGCCTACAGGACATAATTTTTTAAGCTCAAACAATAGAGCCTACTTGGCGATCGCTATGTTTCCTATGAGCTTTTTTGATGAGCGGGTAGCATTTGAGGCACATCTTGGACATCGTTATATAGATGTAAAAGGGGATGCGGATGTAAATCGTTTGCACTGGGGTGTTTTCTTAGAAGCAAATATGATAGATGAGTATAATCTCTTTACAAATGTATATACGGGGACACAATATGATATCGATGTACCCTCTTTAAGCCAAGAGTATGGATTGAGTTATGACTATAGCGAAAACCTCAAATATAAGATGCTTTTTGGAATTCAGCCCGAACTCCATGGAGTGCATGATGCACAAGCCACAGAATACTGGGGTGAACTAGGGGTAGAGATACACTTCAGCGAGTTTGATTAAAACTCGTAGAGAAACGAAGTGTTTTGAGTCAGATCATATTTACGTACACCCATAGGTGGGTTTGAATCGGTATCATAAGCGACTTTAAACTGCAAGAAAAGCTTATCGATCACAAGAAGTCTAAGCTCAAAATTAGTCGATGTTACATGATCGGCGAACTCATTGAGCTTTGGCTGGTAGTAAAAGCTCAGACCGACACGCGATCTTTGTGCAAACTTAGAACTATAAGCGATATAACTATTCATCCTTTGGTTGTTTTCATGGGGATCTTGGGATGTATAGTTGATCGTCTCATTCATCACACCAAGACCTACAAATCCTTTATCTTTTCCAAAGAGACTAAAAAGCTTATAGCGCAGACCTGCTCCAAAAAGGGTGCGGTTTTTAATAAGCTTGAACTTATCATCTTGTATTTGGGTAAAAGCTTCTGCTCGTAAGTCTTTGACCCCTGTTGTTCGGATGTGGCGCAGATGTGCAAAGGCTTTATCTGTATCTTTTTGATCGTTGGATTCGCCATATTCAGTTGATATCTCTGCCCATGTGACATGGGAGCTATTGTTATCATAATTGACACGAAGAGAAGTTTGGTAGTTTTGCTTGTCTGTATTGCCGCGTTTTGTTTCCAAAGTCACAGCGGCTTTACCACTAAAACCTGGTTTTGCCCCTATCTCAACAGGGGCGATGGTGACAAGAGCCAAAAGAGATTGGGCGAGCAAAAGTGGGGTGAGGAGTGTGAGTGTTATCTTTTTCATGGGCGCGATTGTAACACCCAAGATGTAAAAAAACGCTTAGTAGTCTATGATGAGATTGAGTGTAAATGTCTCATCTGCGTGCTTTTTCCCCTCCGCTGGAAGGTTGGTGTAATCGACCTTATAACTCATACCTGCTGAGAGAATATCTGTGAGTTTGCTCGTGAGCGCAGTTTTTGAGATCACAAAGTAGTTTTCCCCTTCTTCAAACGCTGAACGAAAGCTGATATCTTGCCCAAACTTAAGAGACTCTAAGATCTTCCAATCATACACAAGTTTTGCTCTATATGAGGTGTAGCTCTCAATATCACCTGCAACTGTCTTACTCGGATCAGCCACTAATTTATCTGGGTTTGGATAAAGGATCTGAGTTGCATTTGCCGTGTAGTGTTCATCCTCTTGGCTATCACGTGAGTAGAGGATATTTCCTTGGATACTAAGCTTGTGCGCACTTGCATCGATCATCTTGTATTTCGCACCTGGACCGGTGTAGGCACGGTAGTTATACCCTGAAAATTTATCATCTTTGTACCCTGCGAGATAATCAAAGGAGAAGCGAGAAGTAAAATCATAAGCATAGTTAGCTTCAACTGTATAGCGGTTTTTTGTCTCAAAACCCTCATTTTTAGCGTATTGTGCATCAATCATGATCGCGAGGCTGTTTGCATCCCATTGTTTTTTTGCATTTGCATCGAGGTTGAAGGTCTCCGTTTTGGTATTTCCGTCTGTTTTGATATAACCTAACTCAGTGTGTGTTATAAATTCTGTGTTTTTTGGAAGCTGTGATTTGAGTGTAGCAATATTGGCTTCTATCTCTTTTTTTTGTGCTTTTTTCTCAGCGATCTGTGTTTTGATCTGCTCTACATCCAAAGCTTCTTGCGCAAATGCAAGGCTTGAGAGAACAAGTGTACTTAGAACTATTTTTTTCATTTTTATCCTTTATTTGAATCTGTGTGAATATCAATTTGTGGGTATGGAATCGAGATCCCTCTTGCATCAAAGGCGAGTTTTACTTTCTCTAACATATCGTAGTATACATCCCAATACTCCTCTGTTTTGACCCAAACACGAAAGTTGAAGTTGACAGAGCTATCTGCTAAAGCACTCACAGCAACTAGGGGTGCAGGCTCAGCGAGCACACGCGCATCTGCTGCGATCACTTCTAACATCACCTCTTTTGCAAGGCGTAGATCATCCTCGTAACCTATCCCAAATACATGGTCCACACGGCGCATCTCACGACGTGAAAAGTTGGTAATATTGCCACCAATGACCGAAGAGTTTGGTACGATCGTTAAACTTTTGTCGATCGCTTCTATCACCGTAGAGAAGAGATTGATGTCTATGACAGTTCCGCTTGCACCTGCTGCATCGATAAACTCTCCCACTTTGTAGGGGCGAAAAAGGATGATGATAACAGCCGCACCGATGTTAGAGAGTGAGTCTTTGAGTGCGAGACCGATCGCGAGTGAAGCGGCTCCAAAGACAGCGAGAAAAGAGGTGGTGTTGATCCCAAGGGTATTAAGCGCTGTAAAGATCACCATCAAAAGTAAGACAAAATAGATGATCTTATCTACAAAGGTTACGAGTGTGTTATCTACTTTTGCTTTCATCATCAGACGTTTTGAAATGGCTGTGAGTTTGTTTGTCAGCCACTTCCCTATCACAAAGATAAGAATCGCTGCAATGATCTTAGGGCTATAGTGGCTCAGGTAGGTTGTAGCAAGTTCTATGTAGTGTTGGAGGTCCATCTGCACGTTCCTTTTTTTTGAGTATTTTAACGCATTTTATCGATAGAGCAAATGAATTTTTTCTATCTCTGATGCGATCTTATAATATGAAGGTGTGAAAAGAGAGTCAAGTGTCTCTAAAAGAGGTTTGTATTTGAGGTAGTTATTCCAAGCTCTTGTACTCGCTTGTTTTCTTCCTCGCTTGATGAGCTCAAAACTCACTGCTGCATTGATAAAACCTTTGAGTAGTTTCATCTCACTATCATCTTCAAAACGTCTTGGAAACCAGATCTCTTCGAGTGCTTCGTGAGCATCATAAAAGCGCTCTTCGTGGAGGCATTGGATGTAGGCGTCCAAAAGACTATGGTGTCTACTCGTCTGCATCTTCATTGACCTGCATATTGACTCTCCAATATCCACGACCCCCTCTTAGAGAGATGCAGTGGTACTGGGGAAACTTCTTTTTATATTCCCCCAGGCGATTGAGTGTTGCTTTGCCACTATCGCAGTAGAAGACAAAAACACTCCCTTTGGGATATTTTTTGAGCTCATAGGGATTATAGGTGATGGTGTTCGCTTTGTCTATGGGAGCGAGGATAGTATCAACAAGTACGACGTCGATACCCTCTTTTTGGAGTTTGTTTTTATGCTGTAAAAACTCTTTTTGGGTCCATTCATCTGGAAAATTCATACAGGTACTCCTCTTAGACGCCCTTTATTTTGAGTAATTATATAGAACAAAGGTAAGGGGTAGATTAAATAGTGTATTATTAGCTAATTTTTTTGAGGGTAGTGTATGCGATATTTTGTTTTGCTATGTCTTGCTTTTATGAGTCTTTTCGCTGATGAATCGGGTAGTTTTAAACCATTGTACTCTTTTGGGAGTGTGAACCTAAACTACCTTAGTTGGAGCTCTCAAACAAAGGAAAATACACCCCATACTGATTTTGCATATCTAGAAGCTGAAGGTGGAGCAGGCTGGAAGTGGGGTGAAGTTTATTGTCTCGCTGCTATAGAGAATCCAACAAAGAGCTACGATAAAGAGTTTGCAACAAATCGACGATACACCCTTAAGCCTATTGTGAACCTCACAATAACTGGCGGACTCTCAGTACATCTACAAAACTTTCATTTTGAATCACGAGACTTTGACATAGACAATGTTTATGCGGGGTTTGCTTATACTTACGTTATGGATAGTTTGTGGGTCAAGACATTTGCTACTTTGCATTACCAAGAGAGTACCTATTACTCTGGGATGAATGGGTATGCGGCAGGTTGGGTGGCAAAATATGATTTTGCACTCCTTGGGGAAAACTTCTCTGTTTTTAATTGGCATGAGATGGAATTCGCAAGAGATCAGCAAGACTATAGCTTAGATGATGGCACTTTGACTGGCAATAAAGGTGCAGATGGATACAACGGTGCGCTTGCATTTTGGTGGAATGTAAATCAAGGTTATACGCTTGCTATGCAGTATAGATACGCAAAACATAAGCTTGGCTATGAACCTATGCAAGAGGGTTTTATAGCAACCCTCAAGATCTTTTTCCTGTAGGTTAGGTTCTAAATATCACTTTATCTCTACCTGTTTCTTTTGCCTTATAGAGCATGGCATCTGCTTCTTTTAAAAGGTCATCGATGATGACAAAGGTCTCTTTGTATTGTGCTATTCCCATACTGATTGTAAAACGGATAAGATGATTTTCAATATTTAGAGTCAAATCTTTTATTGAGTTTCTTATCTCTTCAAGAAGGTCAAAAAGTTTTTTTTCATCTTCATAGTTACAAACAATAACAAACTCTTCTCCTCCTAGCCTAGCAAAGATACTCTCCTCTGGAAGCATATCTGCTATCTTAGAAACAATGGTTTTGATTACAATATCTCCTGCAGCATGACCATGGACGTCGTTAATATTTTTAAAGTTATCAATATCTATCATCACTGCGAATAGATCTTCTTTTTTTGTTTCAAAGCTAATTTTGGCTAATTCAAAAAATTTTCTTCGGTTTAAAATACCTGTCATACTATCATAGGAGGAGAGATATTCTAGATTCTTGATCGAACGTTGCAATTCTAATTGGGTTTTGACTCTTGCCATGAGTTCTTTTGGTTTTAATGGCTTCAAAACGTAGTCATTTCCACCAACTTCATAAGCTTTTTCAATACTTTCTTCATCTGTTTGTGCTGTGAGAAAGATAATTGGAATATTTTTGGTTTTAGGATTCTCTTTGAGTTGCTTACATACCTCAAACCCATCCATAAAAGGCATAATAATATCTAGTAGTATGAGATCTGGCAACTCCTCATCAGCTATTTCTAAAGCAGTTCTTCCATCTGTAGCAACAATGACATCATATGTATCATCGAGCAATTCAACTAATATTTGAATATTTGTAGCTGTATCATCTATTACTAATATGGTTTCCATATTTATCCTCATATACTTTCTAACTGGAACAAAGCTTTTTGAAAATCAAACTTTTCAATCTGTTTTTTAATATTTTCAAAACTCATTTGTTGCTCTAGTGTTAAGTGGCACTGTTCTATCTGCTCAAGTGCTTGTGTTATCTTTTTTGGTCTTTTGGTTTGAAGCGCAGCACGCAATTTTTCAAATAGCTCTTTTTTCATCTCTTCGCTACAATATTTTTTCAATGTCACAAGGACGTCATCTTGTAGGTCTACTGTATTTATTTCTTCAAGAACGCTATGGAGCTCTACATACAATTGTGAGATCAATGTACGACTCTCTTTTATCTCTAACTCTTGTAGGATTTTATATAAATCTTTAGCTCCTATATTTGCACTTAAACTTTTGAGGGTATGGATAGCTCTTAACCTCTCTTCATTATCCAAACCGTCTAAAGCGAAGTTTTTATAGCTTGAATAAAAATTCTTTAATATTTTCATATAAAGTTTTTGGTTGTTTCCCATGTGAAGTAATCCAGCACTTGTATCGATATTTTTAAACTCAGGGATAGCTATTGTTTGTTTATATTGCATCTCTTTTTTTCTATGGACAGATAAATATTTTAGCAAGGTGTCATAGAGTTTTTCTACTTCAATAGGCTTGTTAAGATGTTCTTGCATACCAACTGCTTTTGTTTTTTCCATATCACCTTGCATCGCATTGGCTGTTAATGCAACAATAGGTATCTCTTTATTCTCTTCTCGTATTATCTTTGTTGCTTCATACCCATCCATTATTGGCATTTGTAAGTCCATCAATATTAAGTGGTACTTGTCTCTATTGTGCTCAAAAAGCTCAACTGCCTCTTGACCATTAGAAGCGATATCCACATTAATATTTGTTTCTTCTAACAAGCCTATAATGATCTCTTGGTTTATCTTATTATCTTCAACCAATAAGATACTCTTTCCTTCAAAAGATAGAGCTTGGGCTTGATTATTACTAAGGTTTTCTTCACTCACATTATCTATAGATACTGTTTTATGAGCAGAGATGGTGGGATTTTTAAGCTTGTTTTTCTCCTCTAATTCAATTTCAAAGATAAAACGACTCCCTACACCATATTCGCTCTCAACCCAGATCTTACCGTTCATAAGTTCTACGAGTTGTTTGGAAATGGTAAGTCCAAGTCCTGTACCACCATACTTTCTTGTAGTACTCGCATCCGCTTGTGAAAATGACTGAAACAATTTATTTTGTTCCTCTTGCGTGAGACCAATACCTGTATCGCTTATCTCAAATCTATATTTTTTAGGAGAAACTTTTGAGATATATAAGCTTATTTTACCCTCTTGTGTAAACTTCACAGCGTTACTTAGAAGGTTTGTAAGAATCTGTGAAAGTCGTAGATGATCCCCATAAATATCTTTACTGATAGCAGTATCATAACTTACAATTAACTCAAGATTTTTTTCATGTAATTTGAACTCAATGATACTCACTATATCTTCTATAGTTTTAAAAAGGTCAAATTCAACCTTTTCTATAGTGAGTTTCCCCGCTTCAATTTTAGAGAAATCAAGTATATCATTGATAATAGTGAGGAGTACTTTGGCACTTTGATCTATCTTCTGAATATAATTTTTTTGCTTCTCATTGAGAGGTGTTTGTAATACGAGATGTGACATCCCAAGTATCCCATTCATAGGGGTTCTTATCTCATGGGACATATTTGCTAAGAATTCCGATTTTGATTTCGTGCTTTCTTCTGCTTTAATTTTAGCAACTTCAAGCTCTCTGGTTCTCGATTCTACTATTTTTTCTAAATTATCCCTGTTGCTTTTGATCTCTGTGATCATAGTATTGAAATTATTGAGCAATTGATCTATTTCTATAATGTGTGAACTTTCATCATCTATATAGTTATCTATACTTTCTGTTTTTTTAGAAAGAGTTGCTATAGGATAGGATAATTCCTTAGATACTTGTTTTGATTTTTTGTATAAGATATAAAGAGCAAAAACTAAACTCAAAAGGATAAATAATAAAACATAAAGAGAAACCCTGTATGAAAAATCTTGAGTTTTTAATGTATCTTGAATAATTACATCCTCATCAATAAGAAAAAAAACTTTCCAGTCTGTTCCCTTTATTTGTCTATTTTCAATCAAAAAGTTTTTATCTTTATAAGAGAAAAAACCACTTTGTAGCCTTTTTTTAAATAACTCTCCAACCTAT
>JAGGTH010000086.1 GCA_021163845.1 Helicobacteraceae bacterium
ATATTATACTATGCTATAATGTTAAAAATCATTGTTATTCAACACAAACATTTCTAGAACAAGAGATGCAAGTAGAATATAGATATTCTACAAGGAGGATATGATGTGTAACTCCAACAGTGAATGTAGAGCCATGCGAAGTGCTATGGCTTATATGCCCCTCAAAGAACATGAAGAGCAACTTATGCGATGCCATAACTGTGTGCTCAATGAAAACCCAAAAGTAAGTGAAAGAGTCCAGTACAAAACAGACTTTCATGTAAGAATCTCTTATGTCAAAAAATACAACGCAAGTATTCAACAGATGAGAGCAGAAGGCTAAAAACGAAGCATGATTCTCATGCTTCTACCATATCTATTGCCTTGTCTGTAAGATAATAGGTCTCTATCCCATCATCATGCAGATTCATACACTCTCCTAGACATCCAGCATCAAAAAGCACTTGTATCGCTTCTTGTACCACTTCGAGTCTGAGTCCTAAATACTCCGCGATATCATCGCTATCATAGACATTGTAGTTCTCTTCATCACTTAGGTTGTAAATAGCTTTCATCACACTTTTAATTATACCCGTCATTTCATCTCCTTTAGGCACTTTTTTCACTCACTATACAGCTCCAACATGTCAGCTGGTCACTGCAACTCACACAAGCAGGAGCGATCTCACCAACTGTGTCATACAAGAACTTTTTCCAAAGCTTCTCTTTTGGCTTTTGCTTTGCAAGGCTTGGAAAGTTTTTCTTCATAAATGCACCCATCTGTGTACGGCTTCTAAAGCCGAGATCTTCATAAAGATGATTCATCTCTAAAGATACTCGTGCCACATGAGGTGCCAAAACATAAGCGGCATAACCATTGATGGCATGCTCGGCTAAAAGCGTGCGGATTTTTTCATACATCCCAAGGTATTCTTCTCTCATAGATCTATCTCCTGCATTTTTCCCATGGTGATCTCAGCGATCTCTCTCCCAAAAGCAAAGCACTCTTCTAACTCTTGGGATGTAGGGATAAGCTTTACTTTTAGAGGGGTTACAGGGAGGCGAAACTTGAGCCAGCGCATCCTATCATGGAGCATCTCAGGTGCCTCACCCGTCCAGCCATACGAACCAAAAGCCGCCCCAACCTTCGAACGATTTTCTAAGTACGCCATACACGAGAGCAGATCCCACGCAGGTTTGACGGCGTCTCCATTGATGGTAGGTGAGCCTACAATGATCGCATCAGATTCTTCGAGCAGATCTATCATATTTTGCTCATCAAGCGAGGAGAGATCATACATACTTGCTACTATCCCCTCAACACTATCAGCCCCTTGTGTGACACGTTTTGCCATCGCTTGAGTGTTATCATAACTTGACATATAAAAGACACTCAGCATCTTTTGCCCAAAGAGGTGTTTACGAAATTTTGCCTCACTACTCCAAGTGGAGTACTGTTCAAGATAATAGTTTGGATTTGTGCGGAGTATAGGTCCGTGTAAAGGTGCAATAAGTGAAATATCAAGCTTCTCATAGAGCTTGAGTGCTTCTAGAACATACTGCTTGAAGGGGCGCATAATATGCTCGTAGTAATATTTAAAAGCGTACGAAAAATCCCCAACCACATCATCAAAAAGGCGCTCATCGTAGTAGTGGCTTCCAAAGACATCTCCACTAAAGAGGATCTTCTCTTCATGCAGATACGAGCTCATCGTATCAGGCCAGTGCAGATAAGGGGTGCTTAAAAACTCTATGGTTTTATCTCCTAAAGATATCTTTTTACCCGTCGATGCCACCTCAAACTCTATCTCAGTTTTAACAAGGCCTTTGAGCATCATCACAGCACGGTTCGAGATAATGAGTTTCGCCTGAGGTGCACGTTGCATCAACTCTACAAGTGCCCCAGAGTGGTCTGGCTCTAAGTGGTGCAATACAATATAGCGGATCTCATCATAGCTACATCGTGATTCGAGACGACGAAAAAAATCTGCACTAAACTCTTTTTTGACCGTATCCATTACAGCCACACCCTCACTACCGCGAATAAGATAACTATTATAAGAGCTACCGTTAGCTGTTTTCATAATAATATCAAAGGTGCGAATCTGCGGGTCAAAAGCCCCTATAAAGCTGACATTTTTTGCTACATCTATTGCTTGTTTTTCCATAGCAAGAGTTGTGCATAATCTGTTCTTGATGAAGATGCGTTGTCATTGAGATAAAACTGGGCATAATTACGGTATGAAAAACTATCCTGCAAATAAAAAGGCTACTATTGAAAGCAAAACCTAAAAAGAGTGCTAAACCTGCACCGCGCGCACCACAAAGAAAAGCAGCTCCAAAAAAAACACAAAAAGATGTCGCTCCTAAAAATGAGGTCAAAGAGATGTTTATGAGCTGGTTCAAAAAACACAAGCAAGTGGGACAGATCATGACAAAACAACAAGTTGTCCAAGAGATCATCAAAAAACTTGATGCAAAACAAAACGATGCGCTAGAAGATGCGATGAAAGAGCTTGTCGAAAGTGGTTTTTTAGAGGTACAAGAAGATGGAGTAACACTCATACTCACAGCCAAAGGTGTGGAGCGTTTAAGTTAGGCAAGTAGGTCAAAGAGAAAAACTCTTTGACCAATAAACTAGAGAATATTGTTAAATAAAATAAACATTCCCCACCCAAAATAAACGACCATCCAAAGAACCATAATAGCAAGAGTGTAGTTGCCAAGCTTCGTGACAGCTACATCTTTTGAGCCATCAAACACACCTTGATTTTTACCAACTTTCCAAGCCATAGTCAAAAGCCACGCAACGCCTACTCCACCCATGATCAAAAAAGTGAATAAGAACATCACTATAGATGGTATCTCAAGGTTCACGGGATACTCATAGATACTGTATCCTAAATTTGCCATGATATCAAATCTGATGAGTTCTCTCATCGCTGAAATAAGCAAAGCAACTACGACTAAGACACCTGTAGTGATATAGCTGTTTTTATTTTGTTTAACGAGCAATAATAAAACAACAACACCTACTACAATAGCTAACGATAATGGATGTAGTAAATAGTCTATTTGTAACATCCATAGAGCAAAGGTGACTGCACTGATGAGAAGCCCTACAACACCTAGTTTTGTTCCAAGTGATGCTGTATAGTCTACAAATTCCTTACTGAAATCTGCTCGAGTGCTTAAAAACCTACTATAGTTTTGTAAAAATATCCCAACAACTGGAACAGCTAAACTCACCATAAATGCGAGTCTTATGATCTCCATATTGAATGTCCAACCGCTCGTGTCAACTACACCATTTGGTGCATACATCTGCATCCAATCATTTGGCATAATAGAGGTTACGGCGAAGTTGTGCATCAAGATACCTGCAAAAACTAAAATGGCAAAAGAGATAATCCCTATGAGTTTACCACCACCCTCTATTTTTTTGTTGGCATAGTAGTACCAATAGTACATAATATACCCAACAATCAACGTGTAAATAAATATAAATACCCACATCCCAGACAAGGTATTTGCCACGTACCAATTTGGGTCATAAATAACTTGTGTAAAAAGCAGCGGTGCTACACCTAAAACAATCAGTATAGAGATACTTATTTTTCCTGTTTGGATCAAATGTGGATTCATTACTTTCCAAATTGGATCACTTTTTTGTTTGAATGTTCCAACGATTGAGAGTCCCATAGAACCTAATGCGAGGAGAACAAATGCTGCGTGTAAAGCCCATGTCAGAACATATAAAGCCTGAAATACTACAGGATAAAATGGTACTCCCGCTGGGTCTCTAAGAGCCAATAATATTGATGCGTCCATAATTCCTCCTTAATATTTCAAAGATGCAATATATTCGGCGATTGCATCGTATTCATCTTCTGGTAGCTCTAATGTAGGCATATAAGGGAACGCTCCTTGCCCCATCGCATACAAAATCCCTTTGATCCCATCTTTGTCCATACCTACTAAGCGATCTTTTAATGGTCTATATTTTCCTGTTTTCTCCAAAGAGTGACAGTTCGAGCAAGACATTTTGGTCAAAAGCTCACCAGCTGCTAGTTTGTTTTCTGGCGTAATCACTTTGAGGTTTTGAGGTACAAATGGATTGACTTGCAGGAGACCTTTTTTGGCTATGATAGGAAGTTCACTTTTGATCCCTTTGCCCGCAACATCTCGACTGATAATTTGATTTGAATAGATATATTGACCCGCAACATAAGGTTTTCTCATAGACTCTCTTAATTTTTCACCCGGCCAGATCCCTGCTATTAATATCACAAAGATCATAGCACCTGCAAGAGGAGTCTTAATATATTGAGGCTTCACAACAGCAAGTAAGAAGTAGAGTGAAAAAACAATAGTAAGAATGATTCTGCTTTGGATCACATCTGCTTTTGTGACATTAAATACGGCATGCGCATTGTCTGGAAGCGTTCCCATGTACCACATAAAGAAAAAGAGAACCAAAAAACCACCAAGCATACTGATATAGCCCATCTTTTTGGTGAGTTCATTTGAAAGTTCAAGATTCTCTTTTCTCATAGCACTTGAGATAAGAAGTCCAATAACTCCTGAGAGCATTATCATAAATCCGATTCTCAAAAACATGTGAGGAAAGGTGTTTGTACCAAAAAAGGCATCACTTGCACTTCCTGTTGCATAATACGCCTCTGTCCCTGGCCACATCATAAAACTAATGATACCGATGATAAGTGCCAAAGTTCCTACAGATGCTAATGCAAATGAAAAGGTGAGTTTGAGATGAGTCTTTTTATCGATCTTATCTATGAAATAGACAAGGAGAAAGACCCCGATAACTTCATAAACAAAAAACACCCATTCAGTAGCCCACACCCATACAAAGTTATGTATTAGTGCGCTAATACCCCTTGGGCTTGCAGCAGTTGCCGTATACCAAATACCTGGTCCTGTAATCGAACCGATGACGTAAGAAAAGATGAGCAAAAACATACCATATTTTTTCATATATGGATAGAGATCTGTTCTGTTCTCTTTATACGCTTTGTACGCTAAAAATGCAAAAAGCATTGCAGCACCTACAGAGGTATGGGATGCTAAGATGTGAATGGTACCTGTAACACCCATCATCCACGCACTTCCATACTCTGGAAAATAAAACAACGGAAATTGTCCTATTATGTCCATTAAGTCTCCTTTAAGTTAAAGATAAAGAGCATTATATTCCTGAACTGTTAATTATATGTTAAGTGAATAATAAATATAAAAGTGCATTATTTGTTAATTTTTTTGTGTTGCTGTGTTTGGTAAGTGGGAAACTGTAGACGTCTTAATCTTGCTACCCTACCTCATAAAATAGGGAGAGATAATCATATACGTCACTCAAATAAAAGCGGCGGTTATCTCGCTCGTTAAAGTGTCCTACCCATCCCTTATCGCCACGCATCACCTCTTTGGCTGGATGGACAAACTCTTGATAGGGGATCTTAAGCTTGAATGCTCCACTGGCATCTATCGCAGCGATTACAGCATCAAAAAGCACGTCTAAACTCTCTTCATCCCCTTTGAGATACAAGGTGGCATCTTTTTTGTACATCCGAAAGATATTGTAGATCTCTTGTGCCTCAGGGTCTTTTTGTTTTATATGCATTAGTTTTCCTTAACTCCTACGACGTAGGCATAGATGATATACGAGGATGTTTGCAAAAATGCTTGGACCCTTGTGTCATAAAAGGCTCCTATAGGGCTAAATCCCAAGCCATTTTTTTGGGCATAGAGTGCCATATGATGGGTGAATGCACCCGCCCCTGTCAATCTATTTGGGCTAAACTCTTTGGATGTAATAAATACTGTCAGTGACGCTTTTTGGACAAAATTCTGTTCCACCAACAAAGAGACTATCTGCTTTGTAAAATCACCCTCTCTGAGAAGACACCCGTTTTTATAAAGACCTGCTCTTAGCTTTTGCATGGGAGCTACGATCGCATAGCACTCAAGCCCAGTGGGTGGTGTACAAAGTTTTAAAAGCATCTCTATGAGTATCTTTTGCTCCACGGCACCCTCGACAAAACGACGTGCAGATCTTCTTTGGAGCATCGTAGAAGCATCTAGCTCTATCGACTTGTAGCTCAATGCTTTGATCGGGGCTTGTTGTTTGATACTCTCACGTATAGAGGTTTCAAGTGCGCTATAGTTTGTCGGGCTTACATAGATCAGCTCTTTACTCGAGCGCTCCACTTTTTTCGCTGTGTCTTGTTTACCAATCCCAATACAGGCACACACAAACTCATCTTTGCCAAATCCAAAACTCTTTTGTAGAAGTGTTGGATCTTTGATAGTAAAGTGTTGCATCTTTTGCTTTTTGAGCATCGCTGCGGCATCAAGAGCAGCGATCTGATGCCCAAGATCAAGGTAACAATAGCGAAATGCCCTCTTTTGATATTTCCACGCACTTCGAAAAGGAACAAGCGACAAAAAGAACAAAAAACCGACAAACTTAGACTTTAACCCGACAAAGCACTCAAACCCATCTTTGTCTATCTCCTCTAAGAGCACGATCTCTTTGTTCCACGGATCTACATGATAGATTCCACTAAGCACCCCTTTTATACCTCGTATTTGCACATAAAGTTCAATGGGATGGAGATTACCCGCTGAGGGTGTGTTTAGCCTTTGATAGGGAGTTGACTCGATCATCGTCTCAAAAGTGACACAGCGACTCATCTCTATAGGTGCGAGCGCATCGAGCATACCATAACTATAGCGAAACAAAAAAGAGGGATAACGTTTGCCTAGTGAGGGCTGAGATGCATACTCAATATAGCCTACACTTTTGGCTACATCCAAAGGTGTAAGGGATGTAGATTTATAAAAATCTTGCATTCTTGTTTCTTGTACTAGCCCATCCAGTTTTCATGTGTATGCCCTTTTTTCTTCTGAGAAAAAAGTTCCTCGATCGCTGCTATACACGCATCATAATCTACTTCATCGACTATTTCACCCACTAGCTCTTTATAGACCACTACACCCTCTGTATCTACTAAGAAAACTGCTCGTGCTAGTCTATCTTTAAGCTTTCCATCTTCTATAATAAGACCATATTTTTTACCAAAAGCTCTTTGCTCATCTACAACAAGTTCTGCGTTTTGTATCGCTTCTTCTTTTGCGTATCCTGCGACAAACTCTCTGTCATCGGTAGTGATCATGATCGTTTGAAGCTTTGGATATTTTGATACAAGCTCATTGAATTTTTTTGCCCCCAAAGAGCACACCTCTGTCTTGAGCGAAGGGATAGCGATAAGAAGTTGCGCTTTTGGCGCTATCATCCCTATGACGTTTTGACTTCCATCGAGCTTAGTGATTCTTGCAGCAGGTGCTTCTGCTCCCACTGCTACATTTTTGCCTTTGAGTTTTGTGACTGTTCCATGGACTGTGATCTGCATTTTTACCTCACTTTTTTATCCTTTATCAGTGCAAATCTCATTCTTGAAAATGATTATTTTTTATACAAAAAAATGATGATATTAGCTACATCCACAGGTATAATGAAAGAAAAATATACGAGGAATCTGGTATGAAAATCCCAACTGATGAACAGTGTCTGACATGTACACTCAAATTTGCCTACGATGAGATCAGTATACTTTATGAAATTGCGGTACTCCTTGCAAGCTCAACAGAGGTCAAAGACTCTATCGAAAAAGGGATGCGCCTGCTCAAACGAAACTCTTATCTCGAGCGTTGTACCCTTTTTATGCTCAGCGATGAGGGGGAATACCTTGAACTTTTTGCTTCGATAGACCTCACACCACAACAACAAAAGATGGCAATCTATAAAATAGGAGAAGGTGCAACCGGCCTAGCCGCTGCAAGTGCTGAACCTGTAGTGATAGAGAACATCCACAACAATATCAATTACCTCAATAAAATAGGTACACTCAACACAAAATCGATCTCCTATGTCGCCGTGCCGATTATCCAAGATGATGGTGTTATTGGTGTGCTTTCTGCAAATATTAATGAATCATCCATTATCGACTTTGACAATATTGTCCATATGCTCACTATTGTCGGCTCTATTTTTGGTGGTACACTAGCGATCCAGAAGAAATTTATAGCTGAAAAAGAGAGCCTCTCTGAGCTTAAAAGCTACTATAAAGATCAAGTCCTCAGTGAATACAAATTTGAGGATATTATAGGTAAAAGCTCAAAGATGCAGGTGATATTTTCGATGCTAGAGACCGTCTCACCCTCTGATGCGACTATTTTGGTGCGCGGAGAAACTGGAACGGGGAAAGAGCTTATCGCTACAGCGGTACACAACCTCAGTCAGAGAAAAAATGCACCATTCATTAAGCTCAACTGTGCTGCAATTAGCGAAACCCTTTTAGAGAGTGAGCTTTTTGGGCATGAAAAAGGTGCATTTACCGATGCAAAAGAGACACGAAAAGGGCGTTTTGAGCTTGCAGATGGTGGAACACTCTTTCTCGATGAGATCGGAGATATCACCCCTGCCCTGCAAGTCAAACTCTTACGTATCTTACAAGAACAAGAGTTTGAACGTGTCGGTGGTACAAAAACGATCAAGACCAATGTACGCCTTGTTGCAGCGACCAATAGAAACCTCGAAGAGATGGTTAAAAAAGGGGAGTTTCGAGAGGATCTTTTTTATCGTCTCAATGTGATCCCTATCAACCTCCCTCCTCTCCGTGAGCGTTATGAGGATGTCAAACTTCTTATAGAACATTACCTCGACAAGTTTATGAAAACACACAAAAAGAAGATGTCATTTTCCAAAGAAGCGCTTGAGAGCTTACTTTATTATCCATGGCCTGGAAATATCCGTGAGCTTCAAAATACGATGGAGCGTATTGTACTGATCTGTCCTGATGGTGTAATAGAGCCACACATGCTCAACCATGTCTTGCCATTTAACTATCAAAAACTCTATATGCAAGAGGAGATCGAAGAGGTACAAGAAATACCACAAGTGGCAAAAGAACCACAAGTTTTTACACCGCCACCAGAGGGGAAAAAATTTACAAAAGAATCACTCCAAGAGATGGAAAAAGAATCGATCATCCAAGCACTTATAGACAATAGAGGAATCAAAACAAAAGCCGCAGCCCAATTAGGACTCACAGCAAGACAGATCACCTATAAGATACAAAAGTATGAGATAGAGTTTTAGACTAGTACAAAACTTGCATTTAGCTTAAATAAAAAGATTTGCACTTTAAGGCTTAATGCATGGACAAAAACACTTTAGCGAAGATCAACAGCTATATTCCAGAGGTAACGAACTACAATAATGTGCTCAACTCACTCGCAGAGAGATGGAATCTCCTGACACTCTTAGGTCAAATGTCCAATATCGGTATGGATATGTCCGATACGCGTGAGGCATTTGAACACTTGACACAACAACTTTTGGTCAAGCTCGGTGGAGAACGCCTCAAGAAACTAAGTCTTGAAATGAATTCCAAGGCACAAGTTGCTGTAGATATCGTCATTAGAAACCTCTTTGAGCGAACTGCAGATATCGGTTTTTTAGCCACAGATGACGATATACGCGAGTATTTGCAATACCTTCTCATCAACAAAAACACAGATGATCTCTACAGACAAGAGAAGATACGCCTCAAAAAAGCCTTAGTACAAAGGTTCAACGAGTATGTCGCCAAATATAGTGTATATGACAATATTGTTCTCTTAAGCACCACAGGCGAGATACTCGCACAGCTTGACCAAAACAATCCTGTCAGTAGATCTCGCTCCCCTTTTATCGACGAAGCGCTCACTACGAGTCAAGACTATGTAGAATTTTATGATTATTGCGATATCAATCCCTCCAAACAAAAAACGCTTATCTATGCTTATAAGGTCACAAAAACAACTGATCCAGATTCTGAGATCTTGGGCGTGCTTGCACTCTTTTTTAAGTTTGAAGATGAGATGAGTGGGATCTTTAGCAACCTCTTAGAAAAAGATGACTGGATGAATATCATGCTACTTGATAGCTCTGCAAAAGTGATCTCCTCCTCTGACTCGTACCAGATCCCTCTGGGTGCCACGATGCAAAAAGTATTCAATTGTGACTATAAAATAGTGCGCTTTGCAGGGCGTGAGTATTTGGCAAAAACATGTAAGACCAAGGGATATCAAGGTTTTTTTGGACTTGATTGGCTCGGGCATGTGATGATTCCCCTTGAAAATGCTTTTACCCTTACAAATGATGCCCTCCCCTTGCTTGATCCAAATATCCTACATGCTGTGGTGCGCAATAGTAACCTTTTTGGCGATGAGCTTATTACGATCCCAAATGAGGCACAAAATATACAAAAAGAGCTTGATATCACCGTATGGAATGGCAATGTCAAAATAGCCAACACAAAAAATGGTGATAACTCTTTTAGCAAATCCCTCCTCATTGAGATCTCAAAAACAGGTTCACAAACCAAAAGTATCTTTGAAGAGAGCATCGCAAATCTTAACAACACCGTCATCAGCTCTATTCTCAACGATGTCTTGTTTTTGGCAAAACTCGCTATTGATATTATGGATAGAAACCTCTATGAGCGTGCAAATGACTGTAGATGGTGGGCACTCACCACCTATTTTAGAAGATCTCTTCAAAGCCCCAATCCTGACAAAGAGGCTATTGCTAAGATACTCAGCTACATCAACAACCTCTATACGGTCTACACAAACCTTTTTGTGTACGATAAAAGTGGTCTTATCCTCGCTGTATCCAACGAAGATCAAAACCATCTCGTAGGTACAAAACTCAGCAATAGCTGGGTGCTTCAAACCTTAGAACTCACAGACTCTCAAGCCTACAGCGTGAGCCCTTTTAGCAAGTCAGCGCTTTATGACAACCGTGCAACATACATCTATGGAGCAAGCATCACAAGCTTGCAAGATAACAGCGAAGTGCTTGGCGGTATCGGGATAGTTTTTGATTCCCAGCCAGAGCTTTATGCTATGCTCGCTGACACCCTCCCAAAAGACAAAGATGCCAAGATCCAAGAGAACTACTTTGCACTCTTTTGTGATAAAGAAAAAAATATCATCTCCTCGACAAGCCAAGAGCTCAAAGTAGGAGATGTGTTGCATATCGACGAAGCTTTTTTTGATCTACAAACAGCACAAAGCTATGCAAATATCATCGAATACAAGGGCAAATACTACGCAGTTGGTTCCTCTCTCTCAAAAGGCTATCGCGAATACAAGGTTGATGATAACTATACAAACGATCTGCTTGCTATCATCTTTGTAGAGATCGCAGATGCAAAAGCAGACACACTCACACATAAAAGCACGCAGCATAAATCCTACTCCTACACAAGACCACAGCTACAAGAGGAGACCACCGATATCTCTACCTTTTTTCTAGGAGATATCATCTACGGTATCGAGTCGCAATATATCGTCTCTTCACTGAGCAATCAATCTCTGACGAAGATCATTGGATGTAATGACTATTTTATTGGTGTGATTAGTTATATGGGGAAAACGATCGGAGTTGTGGCTTTGTACTCACTCATTACAGGGGAGAAATTTACCTATGATCATACACTTCACAATATTGTTTTGTTGCAGATACAAGATGATGAGGGGAGAGATCTCAACTTAGCTATTGCCATAGATCAAATATTTGACAGCCCAGAGATCGCAAACAGAGATATCCAAAACTACAAATCTTCTATCTCAGGAAGTGCCACCCTCACAAAAGCGGTGGTCAAACCTGAAAAAGATATCCACAAAGAACAACTCTTATCGATCCTCGATGTTCATGCCATCTACAATAAAATGGCAGGTTTTACTACAAAAGGGCTCTAAGCCCCTTTGTTAGTCGTCTCCACGAAAGAGTATCTTCGCACTCACTTCAGCTGGAAACTTTTTCTCCATTGGTTCTATAAACCACACATCATCATTAGTGAGCTCTACTTTTCCACCCCATTTTTCCTCTGTGTCAAACTCTAGAGACTCGATGATCTCCTCCATATCTTTTTTCGCTACATAAAAGAGCACTTTGCCCTCGTCATTTTCTCTGAGCATCACTTTTGCCATTGTTTTTTCCTTTTTATTGAAGATGAAGTATTTTTTTGAGCTTATACAGCCAGCTATCACGATTGCCTGCTTCAAAACTCACTTGAAAATAGTTCTCTTGGAGTTGGGTGAGATAGCTCTCAACAGCGAATTTTTTATCATCCTTGTTTGGATAATCTTCTCGATAATGTGCCCCGCGACTTTCTTTACGTTTTAGGGCGCACATACAAATAGTCTCTGCAATAATGAGAGCATTTTTAAACTCCAAAATAGAGGAGAGCTCGACGTTGTTGTGTCGCTCTTTACTCACACAATGCAAGCCATACTGTTTTTTAAGCAGATAGTTTATGTATTCTAGGGCAGTTGTGAGACTCTCTTCTGTGCGAAAAACACCCACATTTTTAAAAAGCCCCTCCCCTAGATTTTTACGCATTGCATTGATATTAAAATGGGATTCACCACTAAGTATCAGATCTATTTTGCGTGACTCTTTTTCTACATAGGCATAATCGATCATCCCAAACTCACGCTTGAGCGCTACTTTTGCTGCTTCACGCCCTGCAATACGCCCAAAATAAGCACTCTCTAAAAGTGAATTGCCCCCTAAGCGGTTGGCTCCATGTACTCCACTTTGCGCGCACTCACCACACGCAAATACATAAGGGATATCTGTAGAGGTATCTTGACGTGTCCAGATACCGCCCATCGTATAGTGTGCGGCGGGACTGATCTCTAAGAGCTCTTTGGTGATATCGATCCCAGCACTACTCAGTGCTATTTTTTGAGTAGAAGGGAGGCGTTCTTCTATAAGAGCAGGATCAAGATGACGAAAGTCCAAATAGACTTTGTGTCCAGCCAAGATATGCTTGCTGATATCACGTGCGAGTTTATCTCTGGTTTGAAGCTCCTCTGTAAAACGCTCTCCCCTCTCATCTACGATATACGCCCCCTCGCCGCGCGCAGCTTCAGAGATCAAAGCCCCACTTTTAGCAAGAGTGGTGGGGTGAAACTGCACAAACTCCATATTGCTGATCCTCGCCCCCGCACGTAGGGCGGCAGCTATCACATCGCCACAGCTCTCTTGTGGGTTGGTGGTATGCCCTCTATATATTCCGGCATATCCACCCCCAGCAAGGACTAAAGCCTTACATGCCAAAGCGATCACATGAGAATCTGCACGTCTGAGCACTGTGATCCCTGAGAGTTTTTCTTTGTACTCGATGATATTTAAAAACTGATAATTTGAGAGGATCTCGATCCCCTCTTCGCGACACTTTTTAAAGAGGTTTTGGGTGATCGAAGCCCCCGTTTTATCGGCGATATAACAGGTGCGACTCGCTTTTGTACCACCAAAAGGGCGCTGTTTTATCTTCCCCTTTACATCACTATCAAACGCCACGCCCATCTCGCTAAGCTCTTGGATGATACTCGAAGCCTCTGAACACATCTGCGTGATCGCATCCCTATCACTCAGCCCATCTCCTCCATCCTCTGTATCATTGACATGGCGCGTGATGGAGTCATAGCTAGAGGTATCGATCACTGCATTAATTCCGCCAGATGCCACAGAAGAGTTGGAGCGCAAAGGGTTTGTTTTGGTCACGACAGCCACATGAAAACCAGCTCTTTTGGCATACAAGGCTGCATAGAGTCCCGAAATACCGCTTCCTACCACTATCACATCATAAAGCATTTTGACCTCCAAAGAGTTTTTGTATCCCCTCTACTTTTGCATTTGGAAGATATGCCAACAAAAGATTATCCTCTACATGGAGTGGATCGACCGCTCCAAAGAGTGAACTCATCACCCCACTAGAGCGTGCGAACTGCAAAGCACTTGCTATATCATTAAGATCTTGCGTACCAAGAGCTTCAGCCACATCCTCTTTAAACTTTGTCTTAAAAAGATTCATCTGCAAAAGTGCCGAAGATCCCATCATAAAAAGCCCATATTGTTGTAATACTTGCATAAGAGAGTAGTATTTGCCATCGAGCCCTTTTTGGTTTGGATAGATAAGCGCCTCTGTCTTTGCAAGATTGTAAGGGGCTTGAATATATTTAAAGTGATGCTCTTCACCTCCAACTTCGCGCGCAATTGCTACTATATCTGTCACACTCATGTACTCCGTGTGCCCCTCTTCATAATAAAAACCGTTCCACGAAGCGATCCCGTAGTGACATATCTTGCCCTCTTTGACAAGATCTTCAAAGAGGACAAAAGCTTGTTTGATCCTCTCTTTGAGCTCTTTGTAAGTGATATAGCCTAACTGAAATTCAGGGTTGTGCAAAAAAAGAATATCAAGTGTATTTACACCTAAATTCTCTAAAGACTGTTCAACACTCCAGCGCAAATATGCAGGAGTGATACAGTGCTGATCGACAATGATCTCCTCTTTGCTTGCCAGACCTGCATCGATGATGTTTTGTTCTATCCACTCATAAGGGTTTTTTGGAAAAGGAAACTCTAGAGGTAAAAAACCTGCTTTGGATGTAAGCACAAGCTCTTCTCGCCCAATTTTCTCCTCCTCTAAAAGCTCTTTTAGTGCTTCTTTGATCTCTTGCTCACTTACCTGATAACGGTAATTAATAGCGGTGTCTATGAGATTGATCCCACCCATCACCGCTTTTTTTATCGCCTCTTTATAGTTGATCGTATAGTTCTCTTCGCGGTAAGGCTCTTTTCTAAAGGTGCCAATACCAAGAGAAGAGATAAAACGATCTCCATCAAAACGATAAAAATCTTTACTATAGTCTTTGAAACGTTTGAGATAAGAGAATGTCGCCTCTTTTGTAGCAAAACTCATTGTTAGGTCACTATCACTTTTATAGGTGCTTTGAGTTTAAAGTTGAGCATATCTTCTATCCCTGCAAGCGTCGTTGTCGTATTCATCGAACAACTCATACACTCCCCTTGGTATTTGATAAGCACTTGATATACACCCTCTTGCTCTTGGATATCAATAAGCTCTACATCTCCACCATCTGCTTTGAGTGTCGGGCGGATATACTGCTCCAAGATAGACTCCACAGACTTAATTTTTTGGACAAGCCCCATAGAACTAAATGTACCATCACCTTTGGCTTCAATGATCTTACGGCTTTTCTCTTCTGCATCTTTGAGTTCAAGCATCTCAGCGAGAAGATCCACCAAATACACATCTTTTTTCTCATGCCCACCAGGTTTGATACAACTTTTACAAAAGCCGCCTGCTTTTGTGTAGTCGATGATCTCTTCTATAGAAGAGAGTTTGTTGAGCTTGATAACCTCTTTGATAGTATCTTGTGTAACACGTGCACACTCACAAATAATAAACTCTGTCTCAAAGCTCTCCATATCGACACCCTTGTACATAGACGCCGCTTTTTTGATAACATCATACGCCATTACAGAACAGTGCATCTTTTGCCCTGGCACTGCTGGGATATCAGGTGTATCACGCAAGGCTTTTTCTACATCAATATTGGTAATCTTGAGTGCTTCATCTACACTCTTCCCCATACAAAGTTCTGCCATCATATCTGATGAAGCGATCGCGGTTCCACATCCAAAGCTTTTGAACTTACTCTTTGTAATGGTATCGGTCTTTGGATCTATCAGCCAATAAAGACGCACTGCATCCCCACAGCTCTCCGCTCCAAAGTCAGCAATAATAAGTTTGTTCTCACCCGCTTCCTCTTCTCTGATCTCACCCATATTACTAGGGTTGTCCATTCTTCTTTGTACCTCTTGTGAATACTCTTCCCATAAAGCTCCACCAATTAAATCATCTCTTGCCATATCAAACCTCTTTATATCTCTAATATTTTCAAAAGAGTATTGCAAGTTTTGTTCTTTAGGATGGAATGACAAAATTGTCACTCTTTACCTCTAGAACAAAACTTGCAGGCTAGAGAGTAATACTAGGCGAAAGCCATAAAAGGATAAACAATGTATCAACTCACAGCAATCTTTAACAAATCGTGTCTTAGTGACGTACTCCAAGATCTCTTTGACAAAAAAATCGAAGGGATCACGATCAGTGATGTGATCGGAAAAGGTGGTCTTGGCTTTATCGAAGAGGGAGGAGAACCAGAACTTGACCCAAAAGTGCGTATCGATATCGTGATCTCAAACGATAGCTTCAAAGAGCTCGCAAAAGAAGCGATCCGTGCGAATACGCAAGATACGGGGCATGGAAGTGGTAAAATGTGGGTAACGCCCGTCTTAGAGGTAGAGAGGATCCGTACAGGAGAGATCAACGAAGCAGCCCTCACACAATCACACATCCGCCACAACAAAAGCAAAGACAACTACTTTGAGAATGTAGACACCCCTGCGAGTTAGGAGCTTTTTAGAGCTCCGAGAGCTTATACAAAAAAGCTCTCTCTTTAAAAGATGGGATCTCCATCTCTTGACGATATTTTGCAATCGAGCGACGCACCATTTTGATTCCAAAGCGCTCTTCCACTTTTTCGTGTAAATACTTATCACTGTGAGGCTTATTTTTGTCTTCATTTGTAACGAGACGTTTCATAAATTGCTTGATCTCGGATGTACTTACATCCCCTATCGCGTTTGAGAAAAAGTCTTTAAAAGCAAAGACACCTAGGTCACACTCTAGATATTTATCACTTATAGCACGAGAGATAGTGGACTCGTTAAAACCCAGTTCATCTGCCACATCTTGAAGCTTGAGTGGCTTAAGCTCTCCACCCATAAAAAAGCTGTACTGCTTCTCGATAAGTATCAAACCTATGTTATACAAAGTCGCTTTACGAAGATCTAAGAGCTTGACGAGCTCGCGTGCCTCTTTGAACTTTTGTTTGGCAAAGTTGTCATATTTGTCTATCTGCGTGACACTTAGATCAGGATAAAACTCATGGTTGATCTTGATCACAAAATCGTTATTTTTATACTCTATATACATATCGGGAAGTATTTGTACCTCCTCTTGCATATAATCAAGTGCGGGTGGATTTTTGAGATGTTTGAGCACCTCTTTTGCATCATGCATCCTTGGATGTGAGAGAAATTTTTCTATCTTTTCAAACTGCAATATCATAGAGCCTAGTAAAATACTGAGCTCATCATCAAGCTCCAAGTCACCCAACTGAAATAAGAACGATTCTTTATAGTCTGTAGCACCTACGCCACTTGGCTCGAGGTAAGCAAAACGTTGACGCACCTGTTCTACTTTGTACGTATCAACCCCACAAGCCTCGGCGATCTCTTTGAGATCTCCTTCAAAATACCCCTCATCGTTGATATAGTAGATGATCTGTTTTGCAATTTTTTGTGAAATTGGTGTTGGAAAAAGAGGTGCTGATATCTGAGAGTCGAGTTTTTCATAAAGCGATTCATGAGAGATACTCATCCACTCTATCGTATCACTCGAAGCATTGGATACACGATTTTGCGATTCTATATACGCACGGTGCGATCCCTCACTCGAACCCTCTGATACCTCAAAACCAGACTTTGTCTCAAGGCATGGATTTTCATTGGTGATCACCTGAATATGTTTATCTAAATCACTCAGCGAACATTGTAAAAGCGGAAGCCACGTTTGCATCGACAAACGTGGAAGTTGTTTTTGTTTGAGAGAGAGATTTTGTTTCATTGTCTTTCATCTTTTTTATCAAATATTATAATGCAATCACCTATAAAAATAGGCAACTTTCTGTCTATTATTTATACAGAATGCATTTTTTATTCTAGAAAAGATCTTAAAACAGTTTGATAAAAAAGAGCCAACTCATAGTGATGATCGGTCCTAGTATTGCGGTGATAATACCAAGGATCAAAAAGTCCTTCCCTTGGACTTTATTGCTTGAGTACATAATCGCATTGGGTGGAGTAGAAACGGGCAAGATCATCGCAAAAGAGGCACTTAGTGCTACTGCGATCACCGCGATCTGGCTTGATTCAGCAGAGATACTCGTCGCAACTGCTATAACAATTGGGAGCATGATATTCGCCGCTGCGGTGTTACTCATAAAGTTTGAAACCACTACTACAAGGTAAGAAAATATTACGATCACCATAAGCATACCAAGCGTCTCTGTGGGCACAAAAGAAGCGAGCCATAGATCAAGCCCTGTATTGGAAACCCCAAGCCCAAGGCTGAGACCCCCGATGATAAGGATGATCACATCCCAACGTATGCGGCAAATATCATCTGCATCTAAGATACCAAAAAGGGTAAAACCGATAATTGGGATGAGTGAAACCACAGTCGTAGGGACATGATGCAAGGGTCCTGTGAGCCAGAGCAAAATGGTTAAAGCAAAGATCGCTATCGTTACCTTTTTTTTCCAACTCGGCACGGTTGGTATCTTCGAGAACTTTTTGGTCGAATCATCAAAGTGTTCTACCTCTTTAATGCTTCGGATGTCGATAAAAGGCTCAGTTGAGGGATAAAGCTTAATAATTGCAAAACGCAAGACAAGCACCATTGCGATCGCTGGTACCATCGCATAGCCCATCCAGCCGATAAACGATGGGGCACTCTCGCCGAGTATCCCCACAGCGATGGCATTGGGAGGAGTTCCGATGATAGTTGCCATCCCACCGATATTTGCACCCACGACCACAGAGAGAAGCATCGCTTTGGCAAAAGGGTTGGCAGGATTGACATGCAAGAGAAGTGGAGTAAGCACAGTGAGCATCATCGCCGCAGTTGCTGTATTAGAGACAAACATCGAGAGCAAAAAGGTCACGGCGATAAGCCCTGATATGATATCTTTTGGTCGTCCACCTACAAAAAAAAGCACCTTTTTTGCGAGCCAAAGATCAAGTTTGGTCTTGGATGCTGCACTCGCCATAATAAAGCCTGCTAAAAATAAAAAGATAAGCGGCGAGGACCAAGGTTTGAGATAGGTCTCCCACTCTTTAGAACCACTCGCAAAATTAAAGTCACTAAAACCCAAGAGCACGATCTCTAACGCGATCACAAGAAGAGAAACTGCAAAGGCAGGGATCGCTTCTGTGATCCAAAGCCCTGCAGCAAACAAAAGAATAAAAAGGGTAAAAACACCTTCACGTGAAAGGGAGTATTCAGGGATAAATGCCACACAGAGCGCAAATAAAAAGGTAAGTGTAAAGGATCGAAAAATAAATTGAAGCGAAATTTTATGCGCTTCATCAAAAAACTGCCGTAGGCTCCGTCTTTCATCTAACATCGTGATCCTTTATCATCCATCCAAAATTTTCGTATTGTAACAAAAAAGATTGAATTAAGTTTTATACTCATAACTTTTGTGCTACAATTAATTTCCTGTATTAAGAAATTTTTTAGAAGGACTTAAAATGGCTTATGGACTGGTTATTGTAGCATTTATCTTTGGAGTACTTGGGAGTGTTGCACTCGTTTTAGCATACCTGAAGATAAAAAACATCAAAAAAGAGTATAAAAAGATACAAGAAAGTAACAAAGAGCTTGAAAATAAGCAACATCAACTTCTTTCGAATATGAGCGAGCATATCTATAAGATGGTCAAACAAGCGGTTGGAAGTACAAGTGCCGTTGCCAATAAAATGGGTAAAGATGATCTCAATAAAGAGCTACGAGATGTGATACAAGCAGAAAACCAACTCCTCGATGTAGCCAATGACCTCATAGAATTTTTACACCTCAAATCAAAAAAAGTCAAGATCAGTTACAAAAAGTACAAACTAGATAATCTCTTAAACGACCTCACAGGATTTATCAGTAAAAACTTTCATGCAAAGCCTATTGAGCTTACCTATCAAGTTGATAAAAATATCCCCCACGAACTCATCGGAGATACTTTAAAAATTTCCAAAGTACTTTATAATCTCTTAGACTATTCTATCCGTAATGGTGCCACAAACCTTTTACTCCATACATCCAAAGCTCCCGGCTTTCAAAGTGAGAATGAACTCACTTTTCTTATTAAAACAAACCTCCATATCGATATAGAAAATGAAACATTTCTCTTTAAAACACAGTACGACGAAACAAGCAACAGCTATGAATCTCTTGGTCTTTTTGTCGCGAAAGAGTTGGCAGCTCTAATGCAAGGAGAACTTATCGCACGCAACGATAAAGAGGGATATGTAGAGTTTTTATTTTCTATGAAGTTTCACTCTCCTAAAGAGAGTCCAAAAAAAGTACTCGATCCAGAACTCCTCCACAAAGAGGTCGCTGTCATAGATAAAAATCCACTCTATGCAAATGCACTCAAAGGGATGTTTGAAGCCTTAGAACACCACGTGAGTATCATCAGCCCAGAAAAACTTCTTCAACATCCTCATGAGCTCAAAAAGTACGATATTGTCGCTTTGGATGAGAAACTCTTTAGCGCATCCGTGGTCAAAGCGCTCCAAAACCTCAAAGACAATGATGCGATGAAAGTGATCGCACTGAGTAATTTTTTCAACCCAATAGATGAACAATACTATACAAAAATAGCAGATTTTAAACTCCTCAAACCTACAACGAGAGGAACGCTTTTACGCTTAATAGAAAAAATATATTTGCAAGAGGAAGAGCAAGAGACAGCGAATGAACAAAAATGTAGAACTCCTCAGCTCAAATGCCATCAAAAAACATTTGCGAATACACCCAATGTCTCCATCGATACCTTTGCTCTTTTTGAGGGGCTCAAACTTATGATCGTCGAGGATGATGTGATCAATCAAAAAGTACTCCAAGGGGTACTAAAACGCTCAAAGATGCTCATTGATATAGCAAACAACGGAGAGGAGTGTCTCGAACTTCTCAAGCAAAACAAACACTACGACTTGATACTCATGGATATCAATATGCCTGTAATGGACGGATATGCCACAACGCGAAAAATACGCCAGAGCAGTGAATATGACACTATCCCTATCATCGCGCTCACAGCACTTACATCCCCAGATGAAGTGAGTAAAATGTTTGATGCCGGGATGAATGGACACTTAGCAAAACCACTTCACAAAGAGAAGCTTTTCACAGCCTTTGATATGTTTTTACAGCAAACCAACGATGAGATCGAGATACCGGAGGTACAAGAGAAAAAAGAGGTCTCTTACAATGGCTTGGATGTAGCCAAAGGGATCGCAAGAGCAAATAATAACGAAGAATTCTACAAAGAGATACTTCAAGAATTTTTCAACACCTACCATGAAAGTCCGCAACTTTATGAGAAACTTATCCATGACTTTAGATACGAGCAGGTTCGGATGTTGTGCTTAGATATGAAAGGCTTATCAGCACTCATAGGCGCATCAGAGCTTCATACACTGATGTTGGAGATACATCAACAACTTATTTTCAAAAAATTTGATATGCTTGATGGGTATACAAAAACATTTTATGAGAAGATAGAGATGTTAAATCGCTCTATAAAGGAATATATTAAGAGCTAACATGTGGAGAAGCTTTTGCTTACATCCACATGTAGTTTGCTAGTATTTTAAACGGATAAGACCGTTTGGTTGTACGATCTTCATTTGGCACGAAAGGCGTGCTTTTGGATTTGACTCATTAAGCATTTTCATAACAGCTTTTTCTTTATCTGTTACATCACTTAAGAACTCCATACCTGATTCGATCATCACGATACAAGTTCCACACTCACCATCACGACATCCAAAAGGAAGTGCACTTCCCGATGCTTCAACGATATCTTGAATCGTTTTTCCAGGTTTTACATTGATTGCTAAAAAATCATTTACGATCTCTACACGTGTTGTCATTTTTCTTCCTTATTCAAATGGTTTGACTAAAATATCATTTTTAATAGTACACTGGCACGCAAGGCGTACAGGTGTTTGACGATTGTATTGCTGTGCTATCTCAGCTTCTTTTTTTGTGATAGCTGCCATCTCTACAAGAGTGTTAAGCTCCTTGTCATCCATATACACGGACTGCGCATTCGCATCATAATCCTCTGTAGTAGATTCAAGTGTCTCTGTCACACTCAGATCTTCGATCCGAACAGCACAGCTCCCACATGTACCGTCTTTACACTCTGTAGGGATCTTCACACCATTGCTCTCTGCTACACGAAGCAACAGATCTCCGGTGCGAGCAATAATACGCTTATCCATCCCCTCACCAAAGCCGCAAAAGATTACATTTACCATTATCTCTCCTTTATAAATTGTCAATACACAAAAAGTCGTTACTCTCCTTCTTTTTGAGATTGCGCTTGAGCTTTTTGCGCCTCTTTTTTCGCTCGATGCTCTTTGAGCCAACGAAGCTCTTCGGCTACCTCATCGTAACCATCAAGATCATCTATCGCTTCGAGTTCCGCTTCTCTACATCCGTAGGTATGCCCCTCTTCGATAAAATGTACCTCATAAATACGTATCACCTGTAGCCAGTCTCCAATATGTTTGACATAGCCCTCAGCCCCAGCAGGAACCAAGGTAGCATCTCTCTCATGAAATGGATTAGACCCGTCATTTTTGATCGGTTTTGTCATGCGAACTCTCTGCCCAAGACGAAAGACGGGCAGTATCTCATCTTTAGTTGAAGCTGAGATTTGATCCACTTGTGCATGCGTGAACTCCATTACTAACCTCCTCTACATCATTACAGCTACTTGCAGTCGAACAACTCCCACAAGCACTTGGTTTGTCAAACATCGCCCATACATCCGCAGCACTTGGCGCGTAGCCATTTTCAAAGTTTTTATATACAGTGATAAGAGCAAACTTGTAATAATCAAGCTTTTTTTGCTCATTCTCAAAATCTGCTTCTTCTGCTTTTTCAAGCATCTCACCATACTTTTTCATGATGTGAAAGCGCTTGACATAGACAAGTCTCTCATCATATTCAAGATCAAAAAAATCAAAAAAATCCTCAGTATCGGTGAGTGTTTTAAATTCTGCTAAACTTTTCATAAGCCCATCTCCTCTTTGATCTGTTTTGCCCACGCCTCTACACGCACCTCTGTGAGATCCTCTTGGTTGATATTATCAATGGCTAGCCCACAAAACTGATCGCCCTCTTGGGCAAGTGAAAATTCAAAGTCGTAGCCATCTACACTTGTATAGCCATAACTTGTGAGCGCATTACAGCTCTCAAATATTTTTTTGAGTTTAAAGAGAGCACTTACAAAATGTTCTCCGTGTGTATCTTGATCTCCCGCTCCAAAAAAAGCCACCTTCTTGCCACTGAGATCTGGCATATCATTTTCCATCTCATAGAGTGGATCGACCCAGTCTCTTTGTGGATCTCCCTGCCCCCATGTCGAGCTACCGATAAGGAGCACATCAAAGTCATTGAATTGCTCTAGATCATCAAAATCCTCTTCCATATTGATAAGCTCAGAGCCTTCAAAAAGCTCTTGGAGTTTTTCGGCTGCCTCTAGGGTAACACCACTACTACTTCCTACAAAAATTCCAACATTTGCCATTGTCTTCTCCTAACTTTGTTGTTCTCTACATGGTTTGTATTGCTCATAGATCTCTAAAGATTTATCCAGATACTTTTGCCCTTCTTCATAGAGCTTATCAAGAGTACGAAACCCAAAACGGTGTGCATCTTTAAAATATTTATCTACCAAAACGACTCTATCAGCTATGACGATACAGCGACCAAATCCCTCATGGCTCATCTCCATTACAACATTACACATCACCCCTGTTTGTCTCTCAAACTGCAGGGCAACCGCTTTGAATATCATCTTGATCTCACCGATGAGCATCTCATCGATATCTGCGATGATTGGGATCTTTTTGAGATCCTCTTTTGTTTTGACAAACTTTTTGACCAAAAGCTCCTCATCACTGAGTTTTGACCAGTTACCAAACTGATCTGTCGCACGCAACTGGCGTACAAGCTCTTGTGTAAACGGATTTAAATTTGATTCTTCACTCATTGCTTTATCCTTTATTTTTCACTACTGATTATTTTTTTGATCCAAGGTGGAGGGTTTGTATTTAGCATCTGCATAAGCTCTTGGAGTACATCTTCAATCGGACGTGCTTCTTGCACTTTCATAGGGTTGATCCCACCGCGGATCACCTTCGCAGCAGCCGTTCCACCGATCGATTCACAATACATTATATTGACCCCAGAGAGTGCTTTGACTTTAAAATCGGTCTTATCATCACCCTCAAGCTTGCTTGTATCGGTTTGGAGTACTTCGTTCATCTCAAACCCATCTTTGCTCACGCTATAGATCACAAACTCTTTTGCCCCACCAAAGTGAGCATTTATATTTTCCATATCTTTTGTTGCAAAAGCGACTTTCATTGCATTTTTCATAGGGCTAGATCCTTCTACTTTAATTTTTACACTCTCACTCATGGTTTTTCCCTCACTTGTAAAAAATAGATATACGTATTTCTCTCTCTGTTGCAAGAATCGCTCTAGAGAAAGAAGAGATAAAAAATGACAAAATTGTTACTCTGAAAAACTATCATCATCCCACTATTACGGACTAAAGTCAGCTATGATGCCTTATCTCTCTTAACTTATTCGCCACCTCAAAAAGAACATAGGTGCTTCCCTCATAAAGCTGGTCATTTTTCAGAGCATTGCCTAGCTCTTCATAGTTTGGAAATCCACGTAATACCAAAGCGATCTCTTTTTCCTCTTGATGGAGTAATCGCTCTACATGAAAATTACCAATCACAAGATCTACATCTTTAAAATATTTTTGCGCGTCTTCGAGATCTCCGACAAATTTATTTGCTACATCCAAAGACTCTAATACAGGACTATATACCGTAGAGATCACTACATCCACAGATCCTCCCACACTTTGTAAAAGCGCGCAGATCCCTACACACATATCAGGCTCACCCATCACCATAAAGTGGCTCGAACCTATCAAAAAGTGGGTATCAAGCATCGCATCTTGCAGACGTCCGCGCCATCTTTTTATAAATGGTGGCGGGTCAATTTGTCTCATCTGCATCAAAAAACTGACAAATTTGTCATTTGTATCAAGCCCCATTAGATGATCAAAATGAAGATGCTCTATCTTCTCATTTTTCGCTAAAAGTGCTTTGGCCGCTATTTGCATCGAAGCACCAATACTCACCACACACGCACTCGTTGCCAAATTCTCAATATCAGTGATACCAATAGCACCCGCTCCTAGTTTGCCCTGTCCTTGAGAGAGATAGCCATCAAGGGATGTAGAGAGATCTGGCAGTGCAAGCACCTCACATCCAAAGCCCGCGCACAGATCTTTGATCTTCTCTACCTCTATGGGTTGCATACTCACATGGGGCAAAAGGACTATCTTGTTTGCCCTACACTCTGTTACCTCTTTTGTGTGTTGTTCGATAAGTGCTTTAGCAGTAAGTGCCCAGCCACTCTCTAAGCCACCCTCATAATCAGACGTATGCACAAAACAATAAGGCAGCTCAACATCCTTTGCCATGCTTTTGATATCATCCCCTTTGGTCTCAGTCAGCCCCGTAGAGCAAAGCCCTATGAGTTCAGGATTTAGGGTTGGATTTTTTTGTGTGATATTTTCTATCGCCATCAAAATAGAGTAATCTCCACCATCTAAAACCGCTGTGATATCACTTACCGAAGTGTTGTACATCGCTATAGGTTCATTAAAATGGCGGGTATAAAACACCTTGGTATACGAGGCACACCCTTGGGAGCCATGCATAAGAGGTAGACAGTTTTGTACCCCCATAAAAGCGAGTGCCGCACCCATAGGTTGAGAGAGTTTGATAGGGTTGATCTGCAGTGGTTTGTGTTCATGTTTGCTGAGTTTGATAGCCTCCATTACGCCACCTCCCACGGAGCTTTTGCCGAGACATTTTTAAAGACAGGATTAGCAAAAGCGTATTTGAGATCTTGGGCAAGATTGAGCAGTCCCTCATACCCGCCATAGCTGATTTTTTTCTCTTGATTGACATCGATAAAAGAGATCTTTTTCTTGATCGCCGTATAGAGGCTTCGCCCACCCGCGAGCAAGATATCCGCTCCCGTCTCATCTATGATCTTGGCTTGTTCACTCGCAGGGGCTTTCATGAGTACCCCACCCTCGCCCAGATACTCTTTTGCTTTTTCTATATCATCTGCCGTTGATTTTCTAATCGATGTTGCCACCACTTCAATGCCGAGATCTTGCAAGCTCGAAGCTATCGACCACGCTTTATTTCCACCCGTATTGAGCACCGCTTTTTTCCCTGCAAAGAGTTTTTTATAAGGGAGCAATCTTGCCTCTAGCGCCTCCTCTTGACGCGCTAAGACCTCACGCGCTTTGGCGATAAGCGTTTCATCCCCTAGGGCTTTGACGATCTCCATAATTGCATTGGATGTATCACGTTTGCCATAAAATGAAACAGAGATCCAAGGGATATCGTATTGCTCTTGCATCTTGCGACACAGCGTGATGAGTGACTTTGCACACACGATCACGTTGAGCTTTGCACGGTGTGCGGTGCGTATGCGACTCACACGCCCATCACCGCTGAGTGAACTCAGTACACGGATCCCTATCTCTTCAAAGATAGGTAGATACTGCCACATATCGCCCGTGACGTTGTAGTCGCCTATGAGGTTGATATCATAAGGGGTGCTGTAGCTTGGCTCTTTTGTGCCTATGAGATGCTCTAAAACCGCTTCACCAGCTAGGCGTGAACCGAGATTTTTACCCCCTACAAAACCAGGAGCATGGACTGGGATAATAGGAATATCGTGCTTTTTACTCGCAAGAGAGGTGGTCATATCGATATCATCCCCCACCATCGCCGTGACACAGGTAGAGTAAACAAAAATCGCTTCAGGCGCATAATGCTCTACTATATAATCAAGCGAGTCCCCAAGGCGCTTATCACCCCCAAAGATCACATCGTTCATAGTGATACCCGTCGTAAAGCCCATAGCAGTGTGGTTGCATCCGCTATACGAGCTCAGCGTTTCGCGCGTCTCCCACGAAGCTCCCAAACAGGTTTGTGGACCATGTACCAAATGCACCGCATCCGCGTAAGGAAAAAGCGATATCTGCGCCCCATCAAAAGCACACCCACCCGCTGCAAGACCAGGTTTGACCTTATCACAGCCATCCCCTTTTGCCTTGTTTTTAGAGTGAGAACACGCACTCTCATTCATAAGCTCTTTTATCTTTGCACGATTGACCATTTGCGACCCCTTTGGAGTTATTATGAGAGAGTATTGCAAGTTTTATTCGAGAGTAAGAATTGCATACACAGTTCTAAAATCAAAAGGGGTGTTATGAGTACCAAAGACAGATATGTAAGTTTTGAAAATATAGATTGTTACAACAATGCCCAAGCGGTTTTAGATGCGATGGAAGAGCTCTTTGTTCTCCATCGTGAAGCCAAAAATGAATTTTGGGAGCGTTTTTTGACAAAGCTTCCAGAAAACTATAAGTGTAACCCTATCGATGAGGGTGGACGTGATACCCTCTATCAGGTGTGCTCGAACGTTTTTTATTTTGAGGAGCTTTTTGAAAAGTATGAGTTTCAAAAGGGTTTGGACACACTCGATATCACTGAATTTGATTGTTGTTAGGATGGAGTACACTTTAGTTGGATTAAGCAAAAAAGAGTACATTGCCTCCGTCGCAAACATAGAGGACAAAGCCACCCGCGACTTTGCACAGATCTCGCTAGAGTGGTGGAATCTTCACTTTAGCTGGCGTGCGCATGGTTGTGTAGCACTTCGCGACGTGAGAGGTGTTGATCTGAGCTATATCTTTTACAAGATAGATAGATACTGCCAGAACCTCAACATCCACACCCTCTTCACACCTCTAGTATACAGAAATCAAGGCTATGCACGAGAGATCTTGCGTTTAGTGTTTCAGCGCGCTTTAGCCAAAAGTGTGTCTCGTTTTCACCTCAGCTGTGTCTCAAGCTCTTTGGCGTTTTATCTCCCACTTGGTTTTGTGTTTTGGGGGCTTAACTCTCAAAAAGACTACTATTGTAACATGCCCCTCCCACAAGAGGGTCTCGCTTCTCTCGTCCACAATACAGACACCACCAAAGAGCTCATAGCAGATCAGCAAAGCTTCATCACCCACAAAATAGATCAAAACCACGAAGAGCTGACACAGATACAGACAGACTTGTATGAAAAAGACAAAAAATTTTTGGGTGACTCTTATAGGCTTAGGGAGTTTTTAGATTTTAGAAGCTAGTGTAAATTTTAGAGTTTTTTCGATATATGTTTTTATCTACTCAAAAGAAGCTAAATACAAACTCTCTTTAATGAGCTATGATATAATGACAGCACAATAAAAAAAGGTTTAGTTTGAAAGTTATCTATAGACTTCATGCTATTGAGAGAATGTTTCAACGAAATATCTCTGAAGAGGAAGTAGAAGCAACTATCTTAGATGGGAAAGTCATTGAAGAATATAAAGATGATAAGCCTTATCCATCTTTTTTGTCCTTAAAATATCTGGAAACAAAAGTTTTACATGTTGTGTTCGCCAAAGATGAAGAGGATATATTTGTTATCATTACAGTCTACGAGCCAGATCCTAAAATATGGAATGATGACTTTCAAACAAAAAGGAAAAAACAATGCAATGTATGATTTGTAAACATGGAGCAACACAAAAAGGCTCCACTACAGTCACTTTAGAAAAAGATGGAGCAACTATTGTATTTAAGCATGTTCCCGCTTTAGTTTGCGAAAATTGTGGCGAAAAATATATTGAAGATGAGATTGCAAAAGAGCTTTTGAAAAAAGCAAATGAAATTCAAAAAAGTGGTGTAGAAGTAGATATTAGAGAGTATCAGCTAGACGCTGCATGATACTCCTTTCGTAACACGGGCTTCACATCCCATCATTCGTTCATATTCTCAACTGTGTAGCTTGTAAAGAGTTTACACGATAGCCAACAGATAAAATTGCATCAAGATTATAGTATTTAACCTCTTTGGTTTGAGTTTTACCTTCTATTGCACCGTGTGCAGTGGTATGTTCCAAAATGGAACTAACCTCGCATTTAAAATTTATATCATTAAAAAGCATGTCATTTTGCAATATAATCAGGTTGCTTGTCCTTTGTTGGTAGTTTCATTTTAAAATTTAAACTTTGAGAGGATTACCATCCACGTTTTATAGATGCAACAGCATATCATAAAAGTGGAGATTCACTCACAGGAGTGTAAAGCAAAATTACTTCAATCAATATTTTTCAATCTTATATCCTTTTCTGCCATATACTCGCTAATTTCTTGATTAATAAATAAGTATTGTTCTTTTTTTTCTTGCTCTTCTCTTACTGTTTTAAGATAATATTCTATTTCAGGTTTTGAATAATAC
>JAGGTH010000057.1 GCA_021163845.1 Helicobacteraceae bacterium
GAATAACGAAGGATATTTATGAAAACTCATACTCTTTTAATGCCCCTTGATATGCATCTACATCTTCGCGATGGCGTGATGCTTGAAAATGTTGCTCCTCTGAGTACTTTTACTTTTAGTGGTGCGCTTGTGATGCCAAACCTTGTTCCTCCGGTAGAAACACTTGCCGATGTGCGTGCGTATAAAGGGAGAATCCTTGCTGCTGCTCCCAATGATTTTTTTGAACCTTATATGACTCTTTTTTACAAAAACTATGACAAAGCTTTTTTAGAGAGTGTGGCTGATGATATCCTTGCGATCAAACTCTACCCTGCTGGGATCACGACCAATTCAGAGGGGGGAGTTTCTTCGTTTGATATCGAGGAGATGCGCCCTACTCTTCAAGCGATGAGTGATTTAGGAATCCCTCTATGTGTTCATGGAGAGACAGATGGTTTTGTAATGGATAGAGAAGCAGAGTTTATGAATATCTATGAACTTCTAGCGACATCTTTTCCAGAACTCAAGATCGTTATGGAGCATATCACGACAAAAGAAGCTGTAGCGATGCTTGATAAGTTTGAAAATCTTTACGCAACCATCACTGTACACCATTTACTTATTACACTTGATGATGTAGTAGGTGGGATGATGCAACCACACCTCTTTTGTAAGCCGATCGCAAAACGTCCAGAAGATCTTGATGCACTTTTAAGTGTAGCGCTTGAAGCACATCCAAAGGTGATGTTTGGTTCTGATTCTGCTCCACATCCACAGCATAAAAAAGAATCTTGCGGATGTGCAGCAGGTGTCTTTACCGCACCGATTGCTCTGCAACTTCTTTGTGAGATCTTCGATCAGTTCGGAAAACTCTCGAACCTCCAAGCTTTTGTAAGTGACAATGCACAAAATATTTACGGAATCTGTCCAGAGTTTAAAGAAGTGATTCTCGAACAAAGAGCCTTTGTCGTTCCTGACAACTACAACGGCGTCGTGCCAATGTACGCAGGCAAAGCGATAGGATGGGCATTGCAGGATGTCGAATAAGATCTTACTTTTAGAAGATGACACACTCTTTGCAGAGACCCTTGTCGATCTTTTAGAAGAAAATGATTATAGTGTACAGCACTGCACCAACGGGCAAGATGCCCTTGATGCAACCTACAACGCCAAGTTTGATCTCTATCTTTTGGATGTGAATGTACCACTTATCGATGGGATGAAGCTCCTTTGCGAGCTCCGTAGTGCAAATGATGAAACCCCTGCAATATTTCTTACATCCCATAAAGATAAAGAGATGCTCAAAGCAGGTTTTGCCAATGGTGCAGATGATTATATCACCAAGCCATTTGACACAGATGAGCTTCTTTTGCGTATATTCGCACTCCTCAAACGTGTCTCTTCAAAAAAAATAGAATCTGTTGGCGATCTCTCTCACGACACAATTCATAAACGTATCTTTTACAAAGAGGAGCCACTCGAACTCTCCAAAAAAGAGTATGAGCTTCTTTTGCTTTTGATGCAACACGTCAATGCCCCTGTCACCAAAGAGCTTATCATTAATGAACTCTGGAGTAGCGCAGAATCGGGTAGTGATGGAGCGATCCGTGTGTATATCAATCGCATCAAACAGCTTCTTCCTGATCTGAGTATCGAAAACATTCGTGGCATAGGGTACAAACTTGTTTCGTAATCTTCGCATCAATATTTTTGCCTACTATTTTATTACCACTTCACTTTTTTTATGGATACTACACTATTTTCTCATTGTCTTAGAGACGCAAAATATTTTGCTCCTCTCTGTCGTTCTCGTCTCCTTGATCGTTCTCTCAGGGGTGATGATCTCCAAGCTCTCCATTGATCCCCTTGAGCTTCATACTACTAATCTCCAAAACCTTTCTAAAGAGACACTCCATGAACTTAATCTCCCTATCAGCACGATCCAAACCAACCTTCATATGCTCAAAAAAAATATCCAAGAACCAAAAGATCTCAAAAGGATAGCGCGTATTGATAGTGCATGTAATATGCTCAAAGAGCGCTATAATGAGCTCGATTATATGATCAAGACACAAACGATGCAAGAACTAAGAGAGGATTTTGCACTCCATACACTCATAGAGGAGCGTGTTGCTTTTTTTAGAGCCCTCTATCCTCAAGTAGAGTTTCGACTCTCACTCGAAGCAAGCGAGCTTTTTCAAGACAAAATTGGTCTGAGTAAGGTGATTGACAACCTCCTTGATAATGGGATAAAATACTCACAAAATTCCAATATACTCGAGATAGACCTCCAAAATAATCAGCTTCGTATTCGTGACTATGGATGTGGGATGGATGAAGTGGAACTCCTCAAAATTTTTGATACTTACTACCAAAGTGATCAAAGTGTCAAAGGTTTTGGAATCGGCTTGAGTATGGTCAAAAGGTTTTGCGATACACATGGCATCGCACTCAATTTTAAATCACAACCAAATATTGGAACAACAGTACTATTACAATTTAAGGATAATGAATGGAAGCACACAACTTATTAGCATACGCAGAAGAGACACTTGATTATGGCGTGATAGGATTACTCATCCTTATGAGTATCGTCACCCTTTGGCTTTTTATAGAGAGAATGATGTTTTACAAAAGCGTACGTATAGAGGATTATGACCATAGAGACCTCTTAGAGATGGATCTTACAAATAATATCGGTGTTATCAGTGCTATTGGTTCAAATGCTCCTTATGTAGGACTTTTAGGAACTGTTATCGGGATTATGCTCACGTTTTACTCTATGGGTGATGTAGGAGCTGTCGATGCCAAAGAGATCATGGTAGGTCTAGCCCTCGCGCTCAAAGCAACGGCAATGGGTCTTATCGTAGCGATGCCAGCTATTGTTTGCTATACGATCCTACTGCGCAAGGTAGAGAAGATCCTCACTGTTTATGACGTAGCCGAAGATAGAGCAAAGAGCAATAATCATGGCTAAGTGTAAAAAAACGCGTAAAAGATTTGATGATATCAACGTCATCCCTTTTATCGATATTATGCTTGTACTTTTAGTAATGGTCCTTACCACTGCGACCTTTATCAAACAAGGGATCATCCCTATTGAGTTGCCCGAAGCAAAAGCAACACAAAAAGAGGATACGAAAAAAGAGATCACGATCTATGTCAAAGCAAATGGTGAGATGTTTTATGAAGAGGAAAAAGTGAGCGCTAACGAGCTAGAGAAAAAACTCTCCTCTATCTCTAAAGACCAGACGGTCATTTTACGAAGCGATAAAGAGTCACGCTTTCAAGACTTTGTCTCTGTGATGGATATCCTCAAACGTCTTAAACACGAACAACTCTATATTGTTACAAAAGAGTGATCAGTACCCTTTTTCTAGGAGCTCAAACTTTTGTTTTGGCTCCTCTTTTTCATCTTCCACACTCTCGTTTAAAGGCTCTATAGCTTTTTCTATCGAAAATATCTTCTTCTCTTTTTGCTCCACTTCATGAAAAAGTGTACTTGCAATAAAAAAAAGGATCATAATCACGACAATCCCCACATAAAAGAGAAGATAGCTCTTAATTTGACCTGTTTCAAAAGGGTTTTGCATACTTTATGTCCATTTCTTAATATCTTTTTATTCTACATAAAATATGCTAAAATTTCCGTATCTACAAGGATCTAATATGAGTTACTTTTCACTTTTTGATTCTCTTCCAAGCGGAGTGATCGTTTTTAAAGATTCCAAGGTCGTTTTTATCAGCCAGCATATTTTGGATGTTCTCAACCTAAACTACCTTAGTAAAAAAAATGCCCTTCATATTCTTTGTAAAACTTTGAGCGTTGACAAAGAAAATGAGCTCTTTGACTTTTTTAGCACGCATGATTTTTTTGCCAATAATAATAAAGTGATCCAAATCAACCACAGCCGAGATGGTAAGTACGATATTTTTTTATTTACGCGCATCTTTGATCCTATTGTTTCACATAATATTATTAAAGAAAAGATAGTTTCACCTCGTAAATATATTGATGAAAAGGTAGCAGAGTATTTCAAGATCAATAAACTAGAGAGGGTGCAAGTCCTTACATTTTATAAAGGGATTCCCCTCAAAAACTTTGCAAAGATACTCCGTGTAAGCAATGAATCTATAGAACTTGATGTCGATCAAAAACACCTTATCTCTTTGAAAGAAAAAAATGAGATCACTATCATCTATAATGAAAAAAAGTCCTCTTCGGTCATCACTGGGGAGATAGTTGATAGTAAGGGGACACGCTTTACTATCCAAAACTTCTATCTTGCCAAAGAGGGGATGCATCAGCGCGATGGTATCCGAGTCAAAACAAATGGAGCTCTTTTTGTGCTTGTGGATGCGCATGAGTTTGAGGTATATGATATCTCTGCAAAAGGGATCAGTATCTTTTTACAAAGCCAAGAGGAGGAAAAACTTCTCAAACGTCAAAGATCTACGACACTTCTACTCAATAATGAGATGCTTGAGATAGATCTAGAGTATATTAAAACGGTCTATGAAGATGAAAAGATACTTAAGATCATCTTTGCGATGTACACAACGCAAAATAGTAAAAAGAAGATAGAGGAGTATCTCACAAGCAAACAAAATGAGATACTCAGAGAGATACATCAGTTTTTATACTGATCTCTTCTCTCTTCTTTTGATACGCATATATTTTTCAAGTTCCAAGAGAGCATACATCCCAAAACCTGCACCAATAATAAGAGTAAAGTCAAAGAGCGAGAGTGGAGTCGTAGCAAAGACATGTTGAAAGAATGGAATATACGTCACTGCCATCTGTGCAAAGAAAACTACACTCACCGCGATCCAAACTGCTTTACTTCCTATCACTTCTGAAAAACTTGTAGTGAGAGTATTCATATTTCGCACATAAAAGAGATAGAATATCTCCATAAAGACAAGCGTGTTAAAAGCAAGTGTGCGTGCATGGTCAATATCTGCATCCGCTTGAAAAGCATAATAATAAAAACTAAAAATTGCTATAAGGAAAAGAAAAGTTCCATAGAGGATCTGCCACACAAGTGCTGAGCTAAGTATAGGCTCATCCAAGGCTCTTGGCGCGCGCTTCATGATGTTTTTATCTTCACCCTCAAAAGCAAGTGCGATACCAAGCGTTACGGCAGTAATCATATTTGCCCAAAGGATCTGTATCGGAGTGATTGGCATTGCCATTCCAAAAAGGATCGCTATGATGATGACCGAAGCTTCAGACGCATTTGTTGGGAGCGTCCAGCTGATAACTTTTTTGATATTATCATAAACACGTCGCCCCTCCCTTACAGCACTTACAATCGATGCAAAGTTATCATCTGTAAGGACAAACTCACTTGATTCTTTGGCAGCTTCTGTACCATTTTTCCCCATAGCGATCCCGACGTTGGAGCGCTTGAGTGCTGGGGCATCATTGACACCATCCCCAGTCATCGCGACCACTTTAGAGTGTGCTTGAAGGGCTGTTACAAGACGGAGTTTATGTTCAGGCGTCGTACGTGCAAAGATATCAGTTTTGAGCACCGCTTCACCAAGTTCTTCATCACTGAGTTTTTCGATATCACTTCCACTGAGGACATTGTCACACGCTTTGAGTCCAATTGTGCGCCCGATCGCTGCTGCAGTGATAGCATGATCTCCTGTGATCATCTTCACATCGATCCCAGCACTATGACACTCTTTGACCGCCTCGATCGCTTCTGGTCTTGGTGGGTCTATAAGTCCCACAAAAGCGATAAGAACAAGATCATCCTCGAGATCTTCAAAGCTCAAAGATGATTTTTCATGAGGGATCTTTTTGTATGCAAGAGCGAGAACACGTTGCCCTTTAGATGCTATCTCTTGGGATTCTTGCTCCCAGTACGCTCTATCGATACTTTGCGTATTCTCTTCATCTACATACTGTTGCGTACACATCTTCAAGATGATCTCCGCGGCACCTTTGACAACGATCATAGAGTCACCTTGATGGTTATGATTGAGCGTCGCCATAAATTTATGCTTGGAGTCAAAAGGGATCATATCATCACGTGAATAATTTGCTTTGACCTCCTCTACATCCAAACCTACCTTATGTGCAAAAGCTACGATCGCCCCTTCTGTAGGGCTTCCATCGATACTCCATACACCATTTTTATTTTCCAGTTGTGCATCACTACACAAAATAGAGCTTTTCCCTGCAAGTCTAAAGAGAGGATTCTTTTCTACCTCCACTTCCACTTCATCTTTATAGATATCACCCGTTGGTTCATACCCTGATCCGCCGATAGAGTATCTCTCTTTGGATGTAACAAGTGTTTGCACCATCATCTCATTTTGTGTGAGCGTTCCTGTCTTGTCAGAACAGATCACAGAGACAGAACCTATCGTCTCAATCGCTGGGAGATGTCTCACAATAGCATTACGTTTTGCCATCGCCTGAACTCCGATAGCTAAAGTGATCGTCAGTACTGCAGGAAGTCCCTCAGGGATAGCAGCGACAAAGAGTCCTACAACCGCCATAAAAGCATCTGTAAAAGGGATATCTTTGAGGTAGTAACCGATCATAAAGATAAAAACAGAAAAAGAGAGAATAAAGAGCGTTAACCATTTTGCAAATCTATCCATTTGCTCTACAAGTGGAGTGGTAAGAACTTCAACGCTTCCTAACATCCCATTGATAAGACCAAGCTCTGTTTGGTTGGCAGTCGCTACGACCACCCCTTTTGCTTTTCCACTTGCGATGGTTGTTCCTGCAAATACCATCGAGTATCTATCCCCGATCGTCGCATCTTCTTCTACCCTTTTTGGAGTTTTATCCACAGGAGCCGACTCTCCTGTCAAAAGCGCTTCTTGCGCGCTAAATCCGTGTGTCTGAAAGAGACGAGTATCTGCTAAGACCCTATCACCCGATTCGAGTAGAACAATATCCCCTATCACAAGATCTTCACTATTGACCTTTTGTTTTTTCCCATCGCGCATGACAATAGCACTAAATGCAAGCATTTTTCGGATCGATTCCATCGCATTCTCAGCACGATTCTCTTGAATAAATCCAATGATTGCATTGATAATGACAACACTCAAAATAACAACCGAATCGATCATATGATCGAGTAAAAATGTCACAAGCGCCGCAACAAGAAGAACGTAGATCAAAAGGTTATGGAACTGAAGCATAAAACGAACAAAAGCACTTTTTTTCTTTTGTTCTTGAAGTTTATTTGGACCATACTTCTCAAGTCTTTTTTGTGCATCTTCTGCACTAAGACCTTGCTCGGACGACTCTAACTTTTCCAATACATCATGATAGTCTAGACTATGCCATGCATTTTTTTCCATACGAAACTCCAAACGATCTTAAATATTTTCATAGAGTGTAGCTTAGATAATCTTAGTTTATGATTTAATAATAAAAGGGAAAATTAGAAGTGTTTTAAAAGGGATAAAACCTGCATTACGTAAAAAAGAGCTCTCTCTTAAAAGAGAGACTCTTGAAAAAGTCTAAAGATGATTTTACATCATCCCTGGCATACCCATTTGTGGTGGCATTCCAGCTGTTAGATCTTCTGAATCAGCTTTTGGAAGTTCATAAATAGCAGCTTCAGTTGTAAGGAGTAAGCTTGCTACGGATGTAGCGTTTGTAAGTGCGACACGCTCCACTTTGAGTGGATCGATGATCCCTGCTTCAAACATATCTACATATTCACCCGTTGCAGCATTGAAACCGATGTTTTCATTCTCTGCATTTTCTACTGCATTTACGACAACACCTGTATCATAACCAGCATTTGCAGCGATCTGTTTCATCGGAGCTTTTACCGCACGTAAGATGATCTCACATCCGATCTTTTGGTCACCTTCAAGTTCAAGGTTTACTTTAGCAGCTGCGCGAACGAGTGCCGCTCCACCACCGATAACGATCCCCTCTTCTACTGCCGCTTTTGTAGCGCTTAGTGCATCATCCACACGGTCTTTTTTCTCTTTCATCTCAGTCTCAGTTGCAGCACCCACTTTGATAACTGCTACACCACCACTGAGTTTTGCAAGACGCTCTTGAAGTTTCTCTTTGTCATACTCGCTAGAAGTTGCATCGATCTGAACTTTGATCTCGTTGATTCTTGCTTTGACCATCTCTTCATTTCCTGCGCCATCTACGAGTACTGTGTTGTCTTTATCGATCACAACGCGAGAAGCTTGTCCTAACATATCAAGTGTTGCGCCACTGAGTGTATGTCCTGTCTCCTCAGCAATCACAGTACCACCTGTTAAAATAGCGATATCTTGAAGCATCGCTTTTCTTCTATCACCAAATCCTGGAGCTTTTACCGCAGAGATATTGAGGATTCCACGAAGTTTGTTCACTACTAAAGTAGAAAGTGCCTCACCCTCTACATCCTCAGCGATGATAAGAAGTGGACGTGATGTTTTTTGTACTTGTTCAAGCACTGGAAGCATATCTTTGAGACTTGAGATCTTGTTGTCTACAAGTAAAATATATGGGTTTTCGATCTCAGCGATCATCTTCTCAGTATTTGTGATGAAGTACGGGCTTAAATAACCACGGTCAAACTGCATCCCCTCAACTACGTCAAGCTCATCAGCGATCCCTTTTGCTTCTTCAACAGTGATAACACCATCTTGCCCTACTCTATCCATAGCTTCAGCGATCATATTACCGATCTCTTTGTCAGAGTTTGCAGAGATAGTAGCAACTTGTGCGATCTCGCTTTTATCTTTGATAGGTTTTGATGCTGCTTTGAGGTTCTCTAAAATAGCTGCACACGCTTTGTCCATACCGCGTTTTACTTCGATCGGGTTTGCTCCAGCTGTGATATTGCGAAGCCCTTCTTGAAAGATCGCGTTTGCAAGAACTGTCGCTGTTGTCGTACCATCACCAGCCTCATCAGCCGTATTTGATGCTACTTCTTTGACAAGTTGTGCACCCATATCTTCGAGTGTATCTTTAAGTTCAACCTCTCTTGCAACACTCACACCATCTTTTGTGATCACAGGAGAACCGTAGCTCTTTTTGATAAGTACATTACGACCGCGTGGTCCCATTGTTACTTTTACTGCATCTGTAAGCTGTGCGATACCACGTGCGAGTGAGTTTCTTGCTTTGTCTGAAAAAATTATCTCTTTAGCCATATTTTATTCCTTTATATTTGTGTTGATTTTAAAAATTATCCGATGATTCCGAAGATATCATCCGTCTCAATAACAAGATACTTTGTACCTTCTAAAGATATCTCGTTGCCTGAATACTTTCCAAAAACGACAGTGTCACCACAAGCGATCTCTGTTACTTCAGAACTTACCGCGATCACTTCACCACTTGAGGGTTTCTCTTTTGCATTATCTGGGATGATAATACCTGAACTCGTTGTAGTTTCCTCTTCGAGTCTCTTCACGAGAACCCTTTTTCCTAATGGTTTAAAATTCATAAAATATCTCCTTGAAAAATAATATATTTGGATTGAAAATATACATCAAAAATGGAATAAAGTCAATAGTCTTAGTCGCTTCGACTAAACTTTATTTAGTAGAAATGATAAGTATCCTTGATACAGGAGCTTAAAAGGGGGAAATTGTGGTCTTTTTGTACTTTTTTTCTCTATCTTAGGAAACTTAAAGTTTTAGAGATGTATAATTCCGACCTACAAAATAAAGTGTCAGGGTAGCTCAGCTGGTTAGAGCACTGGTCTCATAAGCCGGGGGTCGGGGGTTCAAGTCCCCCCTCTGACACCATCCACTACAAACTAAAAATCCAAAAAACTAAAATTTAAGATCTCTAATCTACATCCGTAGTATTAAAGTTATACGCACTCACTTTGCCATCTTTAAACTTCACGACCAAGTCTTTTGTATCCGTATCACCGATAAGACGGTAGGTATAGCGTCCGTATGTCCATTGTGTTACACCATTTTCTATTCCCACACGCCATGGTTTTCCAAACATCGCTCGGATATCTGCTTGGCTTGTTTGACCGATTTTGATCTCTTGAACATTATTGGTATTAAAATCGTTTCCGACACGGGCACATCCACTCGATAAGAGCAAGAGTGCTCCGAGTGCCACTGATGAGAGTAAAGTTAATTTTTTCATTTGAGCTCCTTATTAAAAAGTGTAGCATAACACCTAAAAGCTACAAATTAATAAATAGCTGTACATCCCCTCTACATCCGAAGCTTTTCTCTGATAACATCCTCATGATTGACAAAACGATCACATCGGCTTCCACCAAGCTTAAGACAGATCTCTTGCCACTCTAACGAATGACCATCACCCTCTCTCGCATAGCCTCTTTGCACTCTAAAAAGAAGTGCATGAGCATATTCATGAGGGAGGACATCTTCGATCATATAATCAAAAGACTCTCGCATCACATTTTTATTAAGATAGATGGCTATTTTATTTTGCTTATTCATAAAAGTTATTCCAAAAGCTTGCTTCGGGAGTTTATCACTCACATAGATTGGAACTTGAAAATCGATGTTGTAAACTTTTTGAATAATTACCTCGATCTCTTTGGCTTTTTGGTCGATTTGCTCTTGCATAGAACTTGGGATTGGATTGTTTTTAAACTGCTGTGTATCGTAATAACTATATACAAGATACACTAGAGCCAAAAAAACAACTACTAAAGAGAAGTTTTGGATCTTTGAGATGAGTCGATCAAGCATCGAGTTTATTGAACGCACTGCACCATTATTTTTTCAACTCTATTGCGGCCGTTTGCTTTTGCTTTATAAAGCGCTTTATCAGCCTTTTGAAAGAGTGTGGATTTATCATCTTCACCATCTAGCTCAGCGACACCAAAACTTGCAGTAATGCTCTCTTTGTACGAAAAGGTATGCTTTTCTATGATCTCACGAAGCTTTTGGGAGAAACTATAAGCTCCCTCTAACGTAGTGCTCGGAAGGAGTATGACGAACTCCTCTCCACCCCATCTTGCAAAAATATCACTTGTTTTGATATTTTGAGATATGAGACTCGTAATCTCTATGAGAATATTATCTCCCGCTTGATGTCCATAGCTATCGTTGACCTCTTTAAAATTATCAAGATCAAAGAGCACTAAACTCAAAGGGGTCTCATTCTCTTTTGCATGAACTATTTCAAGAGAGAATATCTCCTCAAAGCTATCTCTATTATGGATCCCCGTAAGATTATCTTTATGCGCTTTTTCCTCAAGCGTATGGGTCATAGAGTAGAGCTCATCGACCTTACTCTTCATAGCTTTGTTGATATTACGCAACTGCTGTTTTGTCTCTTCGAGCTCTGTAATATCGTGACGAATCGCGATATATTCTGTCACATCCCCATCCACATCAAGGATCGGAATCACATGAGTATCTACAATATACTGTCCACCATCTTTTTTCATATTGGTCACGATCCCATGCCAACTTTTTTTCGCTTTGATCGTGTCCCACAGATCTTTAAACGCTTCTCTATCCATATCAGGGTGACGGATAATATTGTGCGGTTTCCCTATCAGCTCATCTTTGGTGTATCCTGAGATCTCACAAAACTTATCATTGACATAGGTAATGATCCCTTTTGGATTTGTTTTGGAGACAATATTACTTAGATCGACCGCTCTTTTGTATTCATTTAAAAGGTTGGAGTTTTCACTTTTATAATCATAATTATCCCCGTGCATACTCTCAAAAGTCGATGCAAGTTCACGTGACATCTCGATAGTAAGTGTCTCGATCTCCATTTGGAGGTTAAAAGAGAGGTTTCCATTTTCAAAGATGATCTCTTCTATAGAGGTTTTGAGTCGTGTGATCATCGTAAAAAGTTCAGCCGTTGTGATGCTGTAGTTGTTGAGAAGCTCTAAAAATTCGAGCTTTACTTGACACTCAGAGATGGTCGAACCCCACTGGATCACACTGATATAACAATCGCAAAATTCATACAAGATATGAGTATTCTTATCAATAATCGGCAAAGAATGTCTATGAAGGATATGCTGCACTTCATTTTTAGCAAGCCATCTTTTGATCACTTCATTTCTATGTATACGCAAAAAATGGGAAAACTCTTTTGTGTCTATAATTTTGATCATTTCATCTCTTTATGCTTTGTAATTTTATCTGCTAAGACATATGATATCATCATACACTTATTTCGTTTAAAGAGGAATGATAGGATGAAAAAAAGAACAAAAATAGTTGCTACGATCGGTCCTGCGTCTGATTCTTTAGAGATGATAGAATCACTCATCATCGAAGGTGTCAATGTCTTTCGTCTCAACTTTTCTCATGGCTCACACGAGTACCATTCATCGGTGTTACAAAAGATACGCCAAGCAGAGCAAAACACTGGCTACATGGTGGGGGTCTTACAAGATATCAGTGGTCCAAAAGTGCGTGTTGGAGAGCTAGAGAGTTCTTTTGAACTCGAGGAAAATGATACGATAGAGTTTTTGAAAAAAGAGATCCTAGGCTATCAAGTCACAAAACATAAATATAGGGTCTCTATTAACCAGCCCACTATTTTAGATCAGCTCAAAATAGGAGATGCCGTCTATCTCTATGATGGAATGATCCGCACTGTGGTTACATCCACAACTCCCTCGAGTATAAGTGTGCTTGTTGAAAACAGAGGTACCCTCTCTTCAAAAAAAGGGATCAATTTTCCTAATACTTACTTGGGGATAGATATCCTTACATCCAAAGATAAAAAAGATATGCTCTGGGGGATACAAAACGACATAGACTTTATGGCGATCTCCTTTGTGCAAAATGCCCAAGATATGATCGAAGCGCGTGAGATCATACAAAAACACGATGCGAATATTCAGCTTTTTGCCAAGATAGAAAAGTTTGATGCGGTGGAGAATATCGATGCGATCCTCAAAGTGAGTGATGGGATCATGGTCGCGCGTGGTGATTTGGGAATAGAGGTACCATTTTATGATGTGCCCTCTTTACAAAAGATGCTGATCTCCAAAGCAAATGCAGCGAGCAAGCCTGTCATCACTGCGACTCAGATGCTGCTTTCTATGACGGATAAAGAGCGCGCCACACGTGCTGAGATCAGTGATATCGCCAATGCTGTCCTCGATGGTACAGATGCAGTGATGCTCTCAGAAGAGAGCGCTGTAGGGCTACATCCCAAGCTTGTTGTCAAGACGATGAGCCAAACGATCCAAGGGGCTGAGAGAAACTACCCTTTTGATAAATTTGACATTTTTGGAAAAGATGATGTCACCGATAGCATCAACGAAGCGGCGGTAAAACTGTGTAAAGATGTCGATGCTTGGGGGCTTATCTCGGTCACATCTTCGGGTACATCGGTACGCAAAATCGCCAGATATAGACCGCGTCGTGATATCTATGCGGTTGTTCACAGTCCAAAAACTGCACGCTTTTTGACTATCTGCTGGGGCGTGGTTCCTGCATTTTATGTCAAAGAAGACTCCCTCTCTCAAATGATGCGTGAGGTAATATTACAAGGGGAACAAAGGGGTGTGATCTTTATGGAGCGAAGTTACATCCTTACAGCGGGAGATCCAACAGGCGTACCAGGATCTACTAATATCATCAGACTCTTACGTCGTCATGAAATGGAGTTTTTCAAGACACTCAAACGCCCAAGCTAGGCATGTGGATTGAGATCGTAAACCTCTTCATCTGCTAAGGTAATATGATGAGGGAGGAGAAACTTTTTTACTTTCGTGTCTTCATTTGCAAGGTGATTGACTAAAAGTTGCTTGGTGATCGCTTTTGTTTTACTTTGCATTAACTTCAGATTAGAAACATTTTTGATGATGAGTGTGATCTGTTGCGCTATTTTCGCATGTTCATCACGGTGCGCTTGAAGATCAGGAAAGGCAATAGACTCAAGTATCTTCTCTTCATGTGCTAAAAAAGCTATGTAAGAATGCAGTGTATATGCGACCTCTTTCATATCCTCTTTTGTGTACTCATGTGTCTGAAAATTCAAAATATTTTTGAGAACACGTAAGAGCTTGCGATGTTCTCGATCGATCTTGATGATATTCCAGCTGTATTCATCACTCCACTCAAGGTATTCAAAACTCATCATCTCTTCCTTTATGAGTTGGTATGAAAAACTATACAAAAAAAATATCTCAATTAAGTCTCAAAAGAATAGGAAAAGAGTTTTGCCATCTCCTCAAATATTACATCCAAGGGTGCATCCAAGATGAGTGGCAGGTGTGTATAAGGGTGGCGTATCTCGAGTTTTTGGGCATGAAGCAGAAGTCTATGGCATCCAAAGTGTTCGCGGATAAAGATATTATGCTCCCCTCTTCCATACTTCGTATCGCCTAAAATATGGTGAGAGATATGTTTCATATGGCGACGGAGTTGATGTTTTCTTCCCGTTTTTGGCAAGAGTTTGACCAAAGAGTAGCGTGTTTTTTCATAGCGCCCTACAGCATGATCTAGCTCGATCTCTCCAAGGGAGAAATACTCTGTGATCGCTTCTTGTGCGGGTTTATCTTTATCCACTTTTTTATCCGTCATCTTGTCGTGTTTTTCTTTGAGCGCATGATCGATCACACCGTGTGCATCGACATAGCCACGCACCATTGCAATGTAGGTTTTTTGGATCGTATGGCTTGCAAACTGCTCACTCATAAGTCGCGCTGTCTCAGAATCAAGTGCGAAGAGCAAAACGCCCGAAGTGGGTTTATCAAGTCTGTGGATAGGATAAACATATTGCCCGATCTGATCACGCAACATCTTCATCGCAAAATAGATCTCATCTTTATCGATCATAGACTTATGTACCAAAAGTCCGCTTGGCTTGTTGATCGCTACGAGACATTCATCTTGATAGAGGATCTCTAAAAGGTAATTCTCCCACATCCAAAGATTACTTACTGTCTCTTTTTGTCGTTTTTCTTTTTTTACTTGTTGTAGGTGATTTGAACACTTTTTTCGGCGGCTTTTTTACCTGTGGCTTTTTATGCTCACTTTTGAGTTTTGTTTCTTCTACATCTTTACGGCGAATCGTCGGATCTGGCTCAAACCCCTCAACTGTCTCTTTTGGGATCTTCATCCCGATCACGCGCTCAATATCTTTGATATCGTATTTCTCATAGATATCCAAAAGTGAGATCGCTTCACCCTCACGCCCTGCGCGTCCAGTACGCCCAACACGGTGGACATAATCCTCAGGCACAGAAGGAAGCTCGTAGTTGATTACATACGGAAGTTCCTCAATATCAAGTCCACGTGAAGCGATATCAGTCGCCACCAAAACGCGAATCTTTCCCTCTTTAAACTGAGAGAGTGTCTTGAGACGGTTTGCCTGTGTTTTATCCCCATGGATGATGCCACACTTGAGTCCATCTTTTTGTAGCTCTTCATAGAGAGTATCCGCGCTCACTTTAGTACGAGTAAAGACAAGTACTTGTGGATAGTTGCGTGAACCTATCAGATAGGCTAAAAGTGCAGCTTTTCTGTCAGTATCGACCATATAAGCGATCTGATTGATCGTATCTACCGTTGAGTTACGCTTTGAGCTCTCGATAAAAGCAGGTTTGGTCAAAATGAGCTTGGAGAGTTTACGCACCTTATCACTGTAGGTCGCAGAAAAGAGAAGCGTTTGATGACGCTTTGGAAGCATGGGATGTATGCGGCGTATCTCTTTAGAAAAACCCATATCCAGCATTCTATCCGCTTCATCAAGCACCAATATCTCAATATGGCTGAGATCCAAGCCCTTCTCAGCGAGTTCTAAAAAACGCCCAGGGGTAGCGATCACGATATCGACCCCTTTTTTGAGTGCGCGTTGTTGCATCTCGATATCTTTTCCACCCACCAAGATGGCACATTCTACGTGCATATGTTTTGAATAGTTTGTAATATCTTCATGGATCTGGATGGAGAGCTCACGTGTAGGAGAGAGGATAACGCCACGGAGTGGACGGTTCTCATCTGCTGTGGTATTTCTAAGTCTTTGTAACATCGGTAAGGCAAAAGCGGCTGTTTTACCCGTACCTGTTTGTGCCGTTGCAAAAACATCCTCTTTAGCTAATACAAGAGGGATCGCTCTTTTTTGGATCGTTGTGGGCTCCGTGTAGCCTAGCTCTTGAATCGCTCCAAGAAGTGGCTTAATGAGTCCGAGTTTTTCAAATGACATTGTTACAAAACCTTAAAATAATATGTGCAATTTTAGCATATTATTAAAAAAATAAGTTCTCTTTGCTATAATTCACCCACTTTTAGAAAAGAGCTCTGTAAATGATACGAAAAACCTTAAAAAAAACATCCAAAAGTGAGAGGATAAAAGCTTTTATCAAAAAGTATAAGATACCACCTGAGTATCTCTCAACCAATAGAAAAATGGTCTCACGCGCGGTTTTACTTGGACTTTTTATCGCTTTTATCCCGATGCCTATGCAGATGCTTGCTGTGATCGCTTTTATGCCTATTTTTCGCTTTAACACACCCATAGCGCTCCTCATGTGCTGGATCAGCAATCCTTTTACGATGCCACCTATCTATTACATCGAATATCTCACGGGAAGCTATATGCTAGGAAGCTCTATCGAACCTGTAGAGATGAGTCTTGAGTGGTTTAGCCAAAATTTTGACAATATATTTGTTCCACTCTATGCGGGGGCATTTTTTTACTCTATCACCATTTCACTCAGTGCATTTTGGCTTCTCAACTATGTCTGGAAAAACTCGGTGCATCGTGATAAAAAACTCCATCGAAAAGATAGAGTTTAAACCTTCATTCTCTTTGCTTTTGCATCATAATAAAACCATAGACCAAGTGCAAGCGCACTCATCCCTAAGCTCATCACCTGTCCTTGAGTGATCATATCACAACACACATAACCTATATGTTCATCAGGTGCGCGATAGATCTCAGCAAGTGCGCGAAAAATACCGTAACTAAATCCATAAACAAGGACGAGTTCCCCTGAAAATCTTTGGTACTTACGGTAGAGGTACACCACTAAAAACACCCCAAAGCCTTCTAAGATCGCTTCATAAAGTTGTGAAGGGTGGCGTAATACGCCATCCACATAAATTCCCCAAAACACATCCGTTTCTCTCCCAATCAGCTCTTGATTGAGAAAATTTCCTATACGTCCAAAAACAAAAGCCTGAGGCACAGAGATCGAGACAAGATCCATGATCTTGCCAAAGCCCACTTTATGTTTTTTACAAAAGAGGTAAGCGCCGATCAAAAAGCCGATCACCGCTCCATGATAACTCATCCCGCGGATCCCTACAAATTCGCCATTGACAAAAGGATTAAAGATCTGCCATGGTTGGGTGAGATAATAAAGGGTGTTATCATCATAAAAGAGGATGTAACCTAAACGTGCACCAAGTATCACTCCAATCTCAACATAGATAAAAAAGATATCAAGCTGCCCCTCTTTAAAGTCAAGCTTATCTTTTTTTAAAAAATATTTTCCAATATAAAGTGCACTTACAAGCGCGAGCACATACATCAGCCCATACCAGTGTACAGGGAGCGAAAAAATCGAAAAGGCTATTGGATCAAAAGTATCGTAGATATTATTCCACCAATTTGCATTCTCCATTAGTCTCTTAGTGCCTCAGCTATCAGCTCTATAGGGTTTTTAAATACTGTCTCTACTCCTGCATTGTGCATCGAGTTGTTAATCTGCATACGACACGCACTACACTCAGCAGTCACTACATCCGCACCTGTTTTTTGAATCATCGCTGCTTTTGGCACCCCTGCAGCTTTTGCAAAATGGTACTTTTCTGTTTGCATCGTGATCCCGCCAAATCCACAACATGCGTTTGGATCAGACATCTCTACGATCTTATAGTTTTGGCTTACAAGGTTACGCGGTTCTTGATACACCCCTTGCATCTTTCGTGCGTGGCATGGATCGTGATAGGTCACTATTTTTGTATCTTGCTTCTTTGAAGCCAAAAGATGCTCTAGATGGGTATGGTTTTGCAACCACTCTGTCGCCATAAAGATCTTGCCTTTGATCTTTTTCGCACGCTCTAGCCACTCTGGCTGATCGTGAAAAAAGTGTTCATAATCGATCTTGAGCATCGCGCTACAAGTCGCTTCAGGCACGATGATCGCTTCAATATCATCCCCAAACTTTTCAAAATACTCAATATTGTGTTTTGCGTTGCTATCTACCGTGGCAAAATCACCCGTAAAATAGGCAGGTGCCCCACAACATTTTTGATCTTTTGCCAAAAATGCATCGATCTCTAAAGCTTTAAGTATCTCTAAGAGTGACTCACCAATATCGACATAGTTATAATTTGCCAAACATCCGATGAATACAGCCACTTTTCGCTTGCCACCGTTGTCGATATTCTCTTGGTGTGAATTTAAAAACGACTTTTTACGTAAGCTTGGTAAAAGGCGATCTGTCTTGATCATCGGCAGGTTAAAACGTGAGGTCATCGAGTCGATCTCAGAGCGGATCTTAAATCCACAAGTCTGAAAACTCCAGCCAAGTTTAAATGCCAAGTCATTGAGCCAGCGGTGACGCAAAAGCATAAAGAAGAGTCGCTTGTACCAAGCGATCCCAAATTTTTGCGCTATATCTGCACGCGCTTGTTCGATCACCATGTCGGTTGGCAGTGATTTAGGGCACACATCCACGCAGTTAGTACATAAAAAACAGCTCTCAAAGATATCTTTGGCTGTTTTATCAAGCTCTAAGTGCCCACGCTTATACGCACCCAAAAGATCAATAAATCCACGCGGAGAAGTCACCTCATCGGCATTGACATTGTGGATCGTACATACAGGAATACACTTTCCACACTTGACACAAGCATCACTCGTCTCAGTAAAATCAAAGATATCGTCTAGTTTTTTATCCATACTCTACACCGTTTTAGAAAATGTTTTGCTACTTGCGGCATGTTTTACCATATATGCATCAAATGGCATCGCAATATTACGAATAAGAAGGGTTCCTGTTTCACTACAAACGATATGCTCTTCATCCATAGTCAAAAGCTCCTCTTGCGCAAAAGGTTTAAGCGCTTCTATCGCATCGGCAAAATAGCTTTTAAACTCTATGTTAAAGAGCTTCTCAAAGCGTTTGATATCGAGCTTGAAGTTACTCATCAGCTCCATAATCACGAATTGACGGATCTGATCATCTTCACTTAGAACCACACCACGTTCAAATGGCAGGCGTCCTGCATCGATAGCCTCTTCGTACGCACCCATCTCTTTGAAGTTTTGTGCGTAATAATCAACTCCCTCGCCAATGGAGGTAAGCCCCACACCTATGAGGTCTGCTCCACCTTTAGTAGTGTAACCTTGAAAGTTTCTATGCAACTCCCCTTTTTCTATCGCTTTGAACAGCTCATCTTCTGGTTTTGCGAAATGATCCATCCCGATCATTTTGTACCCATTGGATGTAAGAAAATCTATGGTGTATTGCATAATAGCGAGCTTCTCATCCGGAAGTGGCAGAGTCGTCTCATCAATTTTACGCATCGTTTTTTTCAGCCACGGTACATGCGCATAGTTAAACACGGCAAATCTATCAGGATTGAGTGTGAGTGAAAGATCAAGCGTCTCTTTAAAGGTTTCTAGTGACTGATACGGCAAACCATAGATAAGATCCACATTGACCGAATCCATCTTATATTTGCGTGCGAGATCCATCGAGGCTTTGGTCATGTCATAAGGTTGCACACGGTGAACTGCGACTTGTACCTTTTCGTTGAAATCTTGAATACCAAAGCTCACACGGTTAAAACCGCCTTTGTGAAGTACCTTCATCTGCTCTTCATTGATATGGCGTGGATCGATCTCACAACTGATCTCAGCCCCTTCAATAAAGTTTGGAAAATATTTTTTGATCTCAGTGATCACCTCATCAAGCATTGAAGCAGTAAAAAAGGTAGGTGTTCCTCCACCAAAGTGCATCTGGATCACTTCACGCGAACAATCAAGATGGCGTGAGAGTATCTCTAATTCACGTTTAAGGTAATCAATATAGCGCTCCATCTTCTCCTCTTTGGATGTAAAGACAACATTACACCCACAGAAGTAACACGCATTGCGACAAAAAGGGAGATGAAAGTAAAGACTTAAAGGACGTGCAGAGTCCTGAACAGCAAGTTTTTGTATATAAGAATCATAAGAGAAACTATCGCTAAATTCAAGGGCTGTTGGGTAGCTTGTGTAGCGTGGTCCAGGTTTGGAGTATTTGGTAAATTTTTCAAAATCAAGCATATCTGTCCATATTCATGTAAGTTGCCGTGATTATCTCTAAAAAGTGTTGAAGAAGGAATTAATTTTTTAACTCACTTGAATAGACACTGTGAAAGAGTTTGATCATCCCCTCTGTAAACTTTGGTCTGATTCTCTCTTTGTACTCCGTTTTGATCGCTTTGAGCGCAGTTATCGCGCTTTTTTTGTTACGATAACTTCGATAACTCGTCATCCCATCAAAAATATCACACACCGTGATCATCTGCGTAAAGTCAGAGATTCTCTGCCCTTTAAGTTTATCAGGATAGCCACTTCCATCCAAATATTCATGGTGATGGTGGATCGCATCTAAAAGGGAGCGATCTAGGATGCCCATCGCATGAACTATCTGATAGCTGAGGAGTGGATGTGTCTTCATTTGTTCAAATTCCGCTGCATCAAGCTTGGTATTTTTCTCAAAAATAGCTTTGTCTATCTCTTTTTTTCCTACATCATGTAAAAGCGCCGCTTTGCCTATTGTTTTCATCTGAGAGATGGAGTAGTTGAGATGATTTGCCAAGCCGAGACACAAAAGAGCTACATTGACAGAATGCACGGCATGGTTATCTTTTTTACACATCGTATTCATGATCGTTCTATATGCAAGCGTGTCTTTTTTAACAATCAACACGTATTCTTGCAAAAGTGCATCAAGATAGCGCTGATTGAGCTCCAAACTATGATCAAAATAGTCATACATCATTTGTGCTAGCGATGTGTAAAGTACTTCGAGTTTCTCTTCGAGCGTTGCATAAAGGTCTAATCCCTCGGCATCCAACTCCTCCAAAGAGATGATTTTTTTGCCTACAAGTTCTTCATCACTTGGAAGGAGTTTTGTATAGAGTTCGTGCTGGTCATATTTGACATAATGTCTATCAGAGTTGGACAAAAGTCTAAGATGCTTTTCACTCAAAGTTGTTCCAGCTGAGATAATGATCACAAAATCTTTAAACCTTTGGACATAGCAATCAAACTCTAGGAGATCCCCAATCTTCAAAAAAGAGATATCGATAGGTTTATACGATTTACTTAGCTGAATACGTCGTAATTTTGCCATTATCCCCTCTTAGCTCTCAAACTTTCCTGCAAGTTTTTGGTATACATCCGAAGTGTTGAGTAACTCTTCATGCGTTCCACTTGCAACAATACGTCCACGCTGCATCACCAATATCTTATCTGCATGCTTTATCGTGGAGAGTCTGTGAGCGATCGTGATTGTGATCTTGTCTCTAGTATACACATCCAAAGCTTCTTGTATCCTTTTTTCACTCTCATTATCAAGTGCGGAGGTCGCCTCATCAAAAAGAAGCAAAGAGGAGTGTTTATAGATCGCTCGGGCTATTGCGATACGCTGTCTTTGCCCTCCTGAGAGATTACTTCCAAACTCATCCATCATCGTCTCTATGCCATGATCAAGGGATGCCACGAACGAGGATGCATCAGCTAATGCGAGTGCCTCATGCACGCGAGCCTCATCGATCTCTTGTCCATATGCAACATTGGCAGCGAGGGTATCTTGGAAGATATAGATACGCTGTGAAACCAAAGAAATATGGTGTTTAAGTGAAGCGAGTTCGTACTCTTTGATATTTGTTCCATTGATAAAAACTGAACCTCCATCTGGATCATAAAAACGTAAGAGCATATTAATAAAAGTCGATTTTCCACCACCACTATCACCTACAAGAGCGATATTGTCTCCTCGCTTGATCTCTACATTTACATTATCAAGTGCATAAGAGTCTAAATAGCGCAAAGTTACATTCTCAAAGCGGATTGTTTGAATATCTTGTTCTAGTTTTTTAACGCCATCTACTATACGGCTTTGAGTATCAAGGATCTCAAAAACACGTTCACTCGCAGCGATCGCATCTTGAATCTTGGAGTAGATCGTCCCTATGCGTCTAATGGGCTGAAACACAAGACCTACAGCGGTAAGAAATGCGGTAAATTCTCCCACACTCATACTCCCATCATAGACCTCTTTTCCACCTACGAAGATCACGGCTGCAAGCCCAGCAGCTCCTACGATCTCCATAAGAGGAGAAACAGTCTCCCCCACATAGACCGCTTTCATATTGATCTTAAAAAATTGCCAGTTTTGAATACTAAAACGGTCCATCTCATAATTTTCTGTTGCATTTGCCTTGATGATCTCGGAGTTATTAAATACCTCGGTAAGACGTGTCACAACATCCGCATTTTTTGCCTGAGAGCGATGAGAATATTTTTTGAGTTTTTTGGCAATAGCGATCAGTGGATAGATCACGAGTGGCACGACGATAAGGGAGTAAAACGCAAGTGTAGCATTGAGATAGATCACATAACCGATAAGGGTGATCACAGTGAGCGATTCACGAAAAAGTTCAGGAAGCATATTGGAAACAAAGTACTGAATACGGTTAATATCGTTGGTCACACGGGAGATAAGCTCACCACTACGATTGAGATATAAAAAGGTCATATCAAGATTGATGATCTTCTCTAAAAGAATCTCTCGAAAACGTGAAACGACGTGCAATCCGATATAGTTCATAAAAACCGATTGGATGTAGCGCCCGATCGCTTTGATAAAATAGATAGCGATAAGTCCAAAAGGGATAAGATAGAGCATCTCCTCTTTTTTTTCGATAAACATCTCATCCATCAAAGGTTTCATGATATGTGCCGTAGCAGTTGTGGCACTTACGGTGAGAATGATCCCGATAAAAACAAGGAGATATTGAAGTTTATACTCTTTTATGTATGGCAGATAGCGTTTAAATGTTTTTTTCATAAGCGCCATTTTAGCAAAAAAACGAAAAGAACTCCTAAATTAGTTTACTTTCATTAAGCTTTGTGTAGAATTGCATCTATGAAAATATGTATCGTTAAATTATCTGCTATGGGAGATATCATCCACGCGATGGTCGCTCTGCAATTTATCAAAAAAGCGCACCCCGATGCACGCATCGATTGGGTCGTAGAGAGTGCTTTTGCAGGCGTGCTTGAGAATAATCCTCATATAGACACAATTCTGCCCGTCAATCTCAAGGCGATCAAAAAACAAAAGAGTAAGATAGTCCAACAATACAAACTTTTAAAAAAATATGGTCAAAATAATTATGACATCCTCATCGATGCCCAAGGTCTTTTAAAATCTGGCATCGTTTCCAAACTCATCGGCGCAAAGATGATTGCAGGCTTTGATAAAGATTCGATCCGCGAAGGGATCGCTTCTTATTTTTATGATAAAAAAATCTCGATAGCCTATGATGCCAACACAATAGATAGAAATGTAAAAGTGTTGTGTGAACCTTTGGATGTAAGTGTAACAAGCGAAGATATCTTGAACAAAGAGCCTTTTTTATTTTCAAAATCCAATGTTGAGCTCCCTGAATATTTCCACCTCTTTGTTATTGGTTCAACTTGGGAAAGTCGTAATTATCCAAAAGAAAAATTTATAAAAATAGCAGAGGCCCTAAAAGTGGAGACTTTAGTTGTCTGGGGAAGTGAACAAGAAAAACAAAAAGCGCTTTGGATGCAAAAGCAGTCACGTTTTATAAAAATACTTGATCGTGGTAGCTTAGATGCACTTAAGTATGTAGTTTCCAAAGCCTCCCTAGTGATTGGAAATGACACAGGACCAACGCATATGGCATGGGGTTGCAATGTTCCATCTATTACCATTTTTGGACCCACTCCTCTTAATCGAATCTATTTAACACCTATCAATAAGGCACTCAAATCCAAAAGTGAAGTAAACCACTATAAACTAAATAAAAATGATTTTTCAATAGCAACAATTGCTCCTGAAAAAATCATAAATTTAGCAAAAACATTAACTAGCAGTTAAGACCAACACAAGGAAATAGATACTGTGAGCACAAAAATACTACTACTTGCATTTCGAACAAGTCAGAGAAAGTTCTTTCAAAAATTGCAAAAGAGATCTACAAAAGAGAATCTTTTTGAGATTGTTTCCACAAAAAGTATCCTTTTTCCAAGTATTTCAGCGTTAAGAGAGATCCATAAAGTTGACCTGGAACCTGCGATAGAGTTTGCAGTCAAAGAGTTCTATGCAAAAACAGATATAAATATACCAGAAGTAGTTTTAAAATTTTTCTTTACCCTTCTCTCTATCTACAACTATATGCGTTACTATAAAATACTACGTAAGGGTTATCAAACAGTACTTCTATGGAACGGTGGAAAATTTAGACAAAGAATTGCCATAGAAATAGCACAGAAACTATTTAATACACAGGTCTGTTTTTATGAAAATGGCTTTCTGCCAAATAGAATTGTTTTTGATAAGCGAGGAATCAATTTTGATAATAGTGTACCTCGTGATCAAGCTTTTTATGAATCTTACACGAGCACTATAGAACTTCCACGCACTATTATTCAAAGACGTGGGAAAAGAGAAGAAAAGTTTCAAGTTCTCAAAGATCCACTTCCGAGTCAGTATATTTTTGTTCCATTTCAAGTTGATTACGACACTCAAATTATAACCCACTCTCAATGGGTACACACTATGAGAGAGCTTTTTACGCTTATTGAATCGATCGCAAAACAAACATCATGGAATTTTGTACTCAAAGAACACCCATCTAGTGGAAAGAACTACCCTGACCTGCATGATCGTACAAAAAATATTCAAAGCATACAATTTGCAAATGGATACACAACTCAAGAACTCATTGAAAAGAGTTCTGCAGTTATTACCGTTAACTCTACCGTAGGAATTGAAGCACTACTATTTCATAAAAAAGTGATAACGCTTGGTAATGCTTTTTACAACATCAACAATATATCATTGCGGGCTTCAAGCGAAGAAGAACTCTTAGAACTGATAAAAAATCTAGATTCAAAATCAATTGATTTTGCATTAGTTGATAAATTTCTACAGTACCTTTATGATGATTATCTTATCCCTGATAATTCTGATATCTATGACACATTCATACAAAGACTCACTCATGATCTTTAAGCTCAACAAGAAACTTAGCTCTTGGCTTTTTACAGGTGCTTATGCCAAGTAAATTCCAGTGGCTTTCTAGCTCTACAGATCAGCGTATCTATTACCTTACGCTCCTACTTGCTTTTTCACTCCCTCTTTCGCGTGCTAGTTTAAGCTTTTTTGCTCTTGTTATTCCTTTTGTTTGGCTTTTTGATCAAAATATAAAACAGAAGCTTCTACAGATCAAAGACTCATCTATACTTATTGCTATAAGCTTTTTTCTCTGCTTACAAACTCTTAGTATCCTCTACACACAAGATCAAGACACTGGATGGAACATCTTGCGACTGTATAGCTACTGGATCGTGCTTTTTGTTATTGCAACCAGCATTAAGCAAGAACAGGTACCTTCTATAATCACAGCCTTTTTATATGGGATGCTTCTAAGTGAGATCTGTGCTTATATTATCTATTTTGACATCTATCCTATTAATGGCAAGAGTAGTGACTACCCTAATCCTTTTATGCATCATATTCTTTACAGTGTCTTTTTAGCACTAAGTGCAGCTTTGCTCCTTAATAGACTTTTGAGTAACAGATATACATCCAAAGAAAAGGCTTTTATAGCACTCTTTTTTATAACAATAACTATTAATCTCTTTATCTCCACTGGGAGAACAGGTCAACTGGCATTTTTTGTTGCTATATTTATCAGTACTTTATTGCACTTTAGAATATCACTCAAAACACTCATTATCTCCTTGCTTCTTAGCACAACGATTTTTTACTCTGCCTATAAAACTTTGCCTCAAGTAGAAACTCGCTTGCAAGCAGCTAAAACAGACATAATAAAAATACTTGATGGAGATTTCAACTCCTCCTGGGGTGTGCGAGCAGCATTCTGGATCATTAGCTACGAAATCGTTAAAGAACATCCCTTGATTGGTGTCGGTGTAGGAGACTATAAAACAAGTGCCAAAGAGGTTCTTGCACAAAACAATTATAATTTTGCCCCTGAAGTAGTGGCATTTTGCTCAAAGTCTCATTTCCACAATCAATATTTGATGGTTTTAATTCAAACAGGTCTTTTAGGCCTATTAAGTATGTTTTATCTTTTTTACAAGCTTTTTAAACTTAATATTAAAAATCAAGAACTCAAAGAAATAAATATAATCTTTTTAAGTGTTATGCTTACAGCATTTATAGCAGAACCACTATGGATAAGACAATTTACTTTAATGCTCTTTTTGGTCTTTTCAGGTTTAATGATTGCTAGCCAGAACAATAAAACTGTATAATACTCCATAGAAGAGAAGGAACGATTTGCAATACATCTATAAAACAATTTCATCATATTATGAAGATCTTTTAGAACACATCCAAGATTATTTTTATCAAGCACAGGATTCTCTTCAAAAAGCAAGAAATGAGATAAAGATCATAGATTATAAAGAAAACAAGCTTGTTGTAAAATCCTTTCAAAAGCCCCATCTTTTCAATAGTTTTATTTACACTTTTTTTCGTGATTCAAAAGCTAAAAAATCATATGATAATACGCTAAGAATAGAGCCTTTTGCTCCTAAGGCTATCGGCTATATAGAATATAAGAAATTTGCTCTACTCAATGAGAGTTATTTTGTCAGCGAGTATTTTGCATATGACTTTACAATACGTGAACCTTTGCTAGATCAAAATTTTAACGATAGAGTAAGGATCTTGCAACAATTTGCACAATTCAGCTATAAGATGCACGAAAAAAATATTTTTCATAATGACTACTCTCCAGGAAATATCCTCATCAAAAAAAATGGAACAAGCTATATCTTTCAAGTTGTGGATGTTAATCGAATGAAGTTTTTTACACTTACATCCAAAGATAGGGCACGTAATTTTGCACAACTATGGGCAACTGATGATGATTTAAGAATTATTTCTGATGAATACCTCAAATACTACAAACAGGATAAAAAGTTTTTTGAACTCCTTGTACACTACTCTCATAAACATAAAAGGCAAAAAAACCTCAAAAAAAGACTCAAAGGAAAGGCAGTTAATGACTAAAATTGAAGCTATATCTTGCGTTATCATTGCAAAAGACGCAGAAAAAACCATTTTTGAAACACTCGAGAGTCTCAAACAGTTTGAAGAGGTGCTCCTTTATCTCAATAACTCTACTGATCGGACAAAAGAAATAGCTCAAAACTTTCCCAATGTAAAAATAATCGAAGGTGAGTTTATCGGTTTTGGTCCAACAAAAAATACAGCATGTGCTCTTGCCACAAATGATTGGATTTTTTCTTTAGATAGTGATGAAGTCCTTTCTCCTGAACTATTACATGAAATCAAATCACTCAAATTAGAGAATATTGATGAAGTTTTTCAGATCAGACGAGACAACTATTTTTTAGGAAAAAGAGTCAAATATTCTGGTTGGGGTAATGACTACTTGGTTCGTTTTTTCAACAAAACAGCTCATCACTTCAACGATCATCAAGTTCATGAGTTTGTCGAGTTAAACCCTAAGACAAAGGTTCGAGAACTCAAAAATAGTTTCAAACACAATGCTGTATTAGATCTTAATGAATTTATATTTAAAATAGCGAAATACTCAGACTTGGCTTCCCAAAATAAAAAAACTTGTTCTTTTTTTCTCGTGCTATTAAATGCAAAATGGGCTTTTTTAAAAACATATATAATACAATTTGGCTTTCTTGATGGATGGAGAGGCTTTTTTATAGCTTTTACAAATGCATATAGTAAGTTTTTTCGATACACAAAAAGGTATATAAATTGCACAAAACAATAACTCACCTAAACTTTGCTAAAGGCTTTAGAGGGGGAGAAAGACAAACGCAACTCCTCATTGAAGAACTCAGCGAACAAGGCTATTTTCAAAAATTACTTGTAAGAAAAAAATCTGAACTAGGTAAAAGGTGTCTAGGGGTTAAAAACTTAACAATCATTGAGATAAACAAACCCTATATTTTCCATCTTACAATGGTTCGGGACTCTCTTTTACTCCATGCGCATGAGACAAAAGCCGCACAATTTGCATTTTTTGCAAATCTTGTCTATAAATTACCCTATATCATTACAAGACGAGTTGATAATCCTATTAAAGACAATTTTTTTAACAAAAAAATGTATGAAAATTCCTTTACAACAGTAGCTCTTTCAAAAGCGATAGAAAATGAAATACATAAAATCAGTCCAAACATCAATACTACCATTATTCCCAGTGCGTATAGTTCATTTACTATTAACAAACAAAATGTTCAACAGATCAATGAAAGATTTCAAAATAAGTATCTCATTGGTAACATAGGTGAGCTTGACAACTCTCATAAAGGTCAATATTACCTTATTGAAGCCGCAAAAATATTAGAAACTAAATATCCAAATATGCATTTTCTCTTTTTAGGCAAGGGCAAAGACCTTGCAAACTATAAAATGCAAGCACAGGGAATGAATAATATAAGCTTTGAAGGCTTTGTTCATAATGTAGGTGACTATATTGCTTGTATGGACCTCTTTGTCTTTCCCTCACTTAATGAGGGCTTAGGATCTATTCTCTTTGATGTTATGCAACAAAAAGTACCCATTATAGCTTCTAATGTTGGAGGTATTCCTGATATTATTCAAGACAACTTCAATGGCTTATTAACACCACCCAAAGACATAAATGCAATTGTTCAAGCAATAGAAGATTTGTATAAGGATAAACAAAAAGCTATAAAGTTTACACAAAATGCCTCTCAAGTTATAGAGAACTTTTCAAAAACTGCAATGTGCAACAAATATACCGTTTTATACAAAGAGTTTTTGTAATGAAAAAAATTGTTATTTTTATGCAAAATAGAGACTTTTTTGGTGCTCAAATTGTTCATATTCCACTTTTGAAACTTTTACAAAAAAACTATCCAAA
>JAGGTH010000068.1 GCA_021163845.1 Helicobacteraceae bacterium
ATATTTTGGTTCTTTGATAAATTATTTTTTGTATTTTGTATACTTTCTTTAATCTTTGACTTTTCATCATTGGTAAAATTAGAATTTAAAGGGTCATCGGTTACATATCCACCCATAAGTCCAATTTTCGGAGAAATTTGACTTATTAATAATGTAACACTATTGTATAAAATTGTCATAACTCTGACTTCATATATACCATCTTCAGGTGTCTCAAATAATAATGTATCACCTATCTCCATATTTTTTATAGTATTTTTCATACCGGGATAACCTACAACAATCATTGAACTGTTATCCCTAATAGTTTTCACGCTTATTATTAAATGCGTATTTTTTATTTCTTTACTACTATTTCCACTTATATCTATTGATATTTTATTCATTCATTTTCTCCGTGGTATAACGACTGTCTTGAGAAATAAGTTTGCCCGCAGGGTAACTTATTTCTCTCCAATGTTTTGTTATACATTTATTTAGTCATCTTCCATTTTTTCTTTTAAGTCAAATCCGATCCTACGTGCTTTTTCTTCTGTTTTTGTTACAGCAATAAGTAAAACACTTAGTTGGCTAGTATGTTGAATCAATTTTACTTTCTGAGAATTATCATCAACACCAGTAAAGCTAATGATATCTGGTCCCCAATATCCTATATCTTGAATATGAAAAGTAATTGTAGAACCAAATGAAACCAGTCTTGCACCTATTTCATGTTCATCATCTAATTCTTTTTCAAAATCATTTATGTAATCAACTAATCTTTCATAAGTCCATTTTGCTGGATTTGTTGCACTTGATGGTAATGAGAAAGAGCGAGATTGTTCAATTAATTGGGTAAGGTCACTATTATTCATATCTTTGTCTCCTGTGTGTATGTATAACTCTTTATTCGACCAAGACCCCTGAGATTGAATCTCTACTTTTTCATAGTATACAGCGATCAAGTTGTAGAAACTTGCGAGGGCTTTAGCCCGTATAATTCAGTCGTTTAAATCCTAAGCATTTTCAATGAGAAAGATTTTGATCAAAAAGAAGCTTTACGCACATATTGAAATTTTATGTTCTTTATCGGCTGCATATGCTAGGGTAGCGTAGATATCTTCTGCAGTAAGTTCAGGAAAATCATCAATAATCTCTTCTATTTTCATACCCTCAGAGAGCATCTCTAAAATATCATAGACACTAATACGCATCCCTCTTATTGTTGGTTTTCCAGAGCGAATATTTGGATCTAGTGTAATAAAACGAGAATAATCTTTCATTATATCCTCCAAATTTTTTCTACATTGTAGCACATTTAAAAAGTTTTCGCTTATTTTTGTACAGGCTAAAGCCTGTGTTACGGGATTAGGATGGAGGGCTTTTCGTAACACGGGCTTTAGCCCGTAAAAGTTCAGTTTAAATTCTACGCTCTACGCAAAAGCATCAAGCGACGGACAAAAAGAACGATCAAAGAGAGTGCGAGGAGCTTGAAGTCTAGCTCGCTTGCTGTATGGATATTGGCAAAGGTATCACTCAGTGTCGCTTCGGCGCCGAGGGCTTGCATAGAGAGGATCTTTGGAACATATACGGCGGAAAAGAGAAGGGATGTAGCGACCACGACAAAAGCACTTGCAAAGGCGATAGCATCTCTTTGCCCTTTTTTGTACCACATCGCTTCATAGATCACTACAAGTGCCGCCACACCATAGAGCCAGTTGCTAAATCTATGAAAGATCTCACTCATGATCATCCCTGAGTTGTAACGATCAAGAGTTACATCCACAAGGAGTGTGTTTGGGTTAAAAACCACAGGGGCTACGAGCATACCAAGTGTCATCACTGCCCCAAAACTTGCTGCTAAGATCACCAAATAACCAAAATCTAAATATATATTATTTTTCACTCTTTATCCTTAAAGTAAAGCCACGATCAAATCCACTCAAGTCTTTGTAAAATTGCAAACTCTTATAATTCTCTTGACTTAAATAGTGTGTAATTCTATCTTTTTGGTCATAACCTATCTCACAGCTAAAGAAGTTAATCTCCCGCTTTAATACTTCGTTAAGTAGCACTTGAATCATCTCATCACCCACTTCTCCACCAAAAAGAGCATTCTGTGGCTCATAGTCAAGATTGGACTCCAGAGGTGCGTCATTGGCTATATATGGGGGGTTAGAAACCAGATAGTCTATCTTCTCACTCACAGGCTCTAAAAAAGAACCAAGTCGTAGCTCTATACGATTCTCAAGCCCAAATCTCTGGATATTTTCTCTCGCAATAGCCAAGGCATTCTCTGAGATATCTACTGCGATAAACTTTGCATTTGGGTAAAATAAAGCAAGCATGATAGAGATGATCCCACTGCCCACTCCCACCTCAGCAAAAGTGATCTCAGCTGTTTTATCACTCAATGTACGAAGCACTTCATCGATAAGAAGTTCTGTCTCAGGGCGTGGGATCAAAGCACCAGGCGCGATATAAAAATGCTCACTATAAAAGCTGACACTATTTGTGATGTATTCAAAGGGTTCATTTTGCGCGCGTCTCTCTACAAGTGCATAAAGCGTGTCAAGGTCAGCGATCGGGCTCTCTTGGTTGGTGATGAGCCAAAGTTCATCACATCCCAAGTGGTGCATCAACAAAAGCTGCGCTTCTCTAGCAGCGCGAGGGATTTTCCCCTCTAGCTTTTGTGTGATCTCTTGCAGAATATTTTTGACTAAAGCTGTGCTTGGCATGGAGCCTCGAGAGAAGATCTATCTGCATCTTTGAGATCTACGCCCAAAGCTTTAAGGCGCTCTAATACAGGAGGATGTGTATAATGAAAAAAGATATACAAAGGGTGTGAGAGCGGAAAGCTTTTGTTCTCAGTCACAAGCTTTTGCAAAGCATTTGCAAGCTCTATCTCTCCTGCAGCCCCTGCGAGTTCACTCCCCATCTTATCTGCTTCGTATTCATTGTGACGGCTCACAATACCCATGATAGGCATCATAATAAAGCCCAACACTGGCATAAAAAGTAAAAGGAGTATCATCACGATATGAGGTGATTCACTAAGCCCTAGTTCCATATAAAGTGACTCAGGCAAGTTCCCAAAAAGCGCGAACATCCCAAAGAGCATCACACCAACCATCGCGATATTTTTATATATATCCCCATGAGCGAAATGTCCTAATTCATGCCCTAAAACTGCTAAAAGCTCACGCGTTGTAAGCTTTTCAATAAGGGTATCAAAAAGGATCACACGCTTACTTTTTCCCAGTCCGCCAAAGTAAGCATTGAGCCTTGCATCACGCTTACTCGCATCGCTTACAAAAACACCTGAGCTTACAAAGCCAGTTTTTTCCATAAGTATTTTAATCTCTTCTTTGAGCTCCTCATTTTCAAGCGGTGTTACCTTATCAAAAAAGAGTGCACGCACTGTTGGAAACAACATATTGATAAGCAGCACAACACCAAAGAGAAATGCAAAACTCCACAACCACCAAAGTTCAAAACTTGTCATGATCTCATAGATCCCCCACACCACCAATGAACCCGATAAAATGGTCATAATAAATGTGATAAGGGTATCTTTGATAAAAAGCTTTACGCTTGATTTGTTAAAGCCATATTTTTCATCGAGCACAAACTTTTCATAGTAACTAAAAGGCAATGAGATGAACGCATTGATAAGGACAAAACCCATCACAATAGCTACACCCATCATCGCTTCGTTCTCCATAAAAAAAGACTTCTCTAAATAAGCGATCCCAAAACTTATCCATGCGATAAACAAGAGATAGTCCACAAAGCTATTAACAATGGAGAGTTTCTCTTTCTCTACAGCATAGTTGCCAGCTTTGAGATATTCAGAGGGGCTTAAAAGAAGTGCTGCTTTTCTTTTTGCTTGGTTGATAAATCCTATCTGCATCACTGAAGTGTACAGAGATACGATAAGATAGAGCGTATAGATCGCTACAAGTGTTGCTAACATATTTGACCTTGGTATTATTTTTTATTTAACTGGAATGGTGTTGATCGTCTCTTCTACTTTGATAGAGTCATCCTCTTGATCGTAGTAACTATACGCTACAACATAAAGCACACCCACTAAAAGTGCACCTACAATCACAGTCCAAACAACTTTTTTCTTCTCACCTTTAAGCGTATCGTAATCGCCGATATCTTCTAATCTTGGCTCACTCATAAGATCTCCTTTAGATTTATATTCTCAAATCATAGCAGAGTTTCTCTAATACAGATACAAGGAAGCTCAATCTAACTTGACGATTTAAGTCTATTTTTTACTTTATTTTAGCGTCAACTAGAGGATATAGTCTACCACTTTAGAGGTCTCAGTGAGCTCTTTGATAAGGGCTACAACCTTCATATGCTCTGGATGTACGGCATATGCATCAAGATCTTCTTGGGATGTAAATGTGCTGTAGATACTTAGATCAAAAGCGCGTTCTGAATCATTAAAATTCACACCCACTTCCATTTTCTCAAGCTCTGGAATCAGGTCTACTAAAGCTTCTAGTCTCTCTTTGACCATCGCGATATTACGCTCTTTATTCTCTTCTTTAAACTGAAACATAACAATATGTACTATCATTTTCTTTTCCTTTTTTTATAATATATTGGACCAAAAAAACTGTGCGACCATCACAATCAAGAAGATCCCCGCAAAATTAAGCACCACACCATAACGTATCATACTCTTTACATCCACAGCTCCACTACTCATCGCAATCGCATTGGGAGGAGTAGCAATAGGAAGCATAAAAGCATAACTCGCACAGATAGTTGCCACCATCATAAATAAGGTTTTATCTATCCCCGTCTGCTCTGCCACAGCATAGATCACTGGAAGCATAATAGAGATAAGTGCTGTATTGGATGTGATCTCTGTGGTAAAGGTCACAAGCATCGCAATAGCAAACAAAAGCAATATGGGTGGCAGTTCTGTAAGTGCCACAAGATATGAAGCGATCTCATCAGCAAGCCCCGTAGCTCCAAATGCCTTTGCAATCGCAAAACCAGCACCAAATAAAAACATAATACGAAAAGGGATCTTTACCTTATCATCCATCCACTCTAAGATATTCAGAGGGGGCATAAAAAGCAAAAGACCAAAAAAGAGTAACATCCCATTTTCATTGATCCCAAGACCACCCCAAAAGGGCTCGATAGGAGAGTTGATAAAAAGTAAAAAGACTAAAGAGCCCAAAAGATAAAGCACCTTTTTTTGAGATATATCTAAACTTTTTTTCTTACTATCACGCTTTATTGCGACATTTGGCACACCCAAACTCAGTAGATAGCTCACGATCACAAACATCATAAGTGCCAGTGGTGCGACCATCCACATCCATTGAAAAAATGGGATCGTTTCCATCCCTTTATTGGACATTATCCCCATAAGTATCAGGTTCGGTGGAGTTCCTATGGGAGTGATGATCCCTCCAACACTCGCCCCATAAGCGATCGCTAAAGCAAAACGCATCTTGAGCTTGATATCATCCGTGATAAAAAGCGCTATCCCCATCAGTAAAAGCGAAGTGGTAGTATTGGAAAGAATCGCGCTCAAAAGCCCTGCTGTCATCGCAAGAGAGAAGATCATCCCCCGTGGTGTATTGGGAAAGAGCGAGAGGATCTTATCGGCGATCCATTTATGCAGATTGGTTTTTTCCACCGCTATAGCAAGTAAGAACCCACCCAAAAAGAGATAGATGATAGGGTTAGAATAATTCAGCGCCGTGGCTTTGGTATCAAGCACCCCAAAAGCGGGAAATAGCACAATAGGCAACAAAGAGACTACACCTAGATGTAATCCCTCGTTCGTCCAAAGAGTCACCATAAAAGCGATAAGCGCTAAGAGTGCAGCTTGTTGGGATGTAAACACTAAGATACTCAGAGCAAACACCACAAGGGCTATGATCCCCCCAAGAGCTATTTTTTTATACTGAACTTTTTCTTCATTCATCCCATCCCCTTTGTTTATTTTACGTCAACAAGTCGCGAAGGCTCGCTTTTGGATCTTTGCCCTCTAGTGTTGCGTGTACCTCACGTGCTATAGGGAGATAAAGATCTTTTTGTTTTGCGATCTCATAGAGAGCATAGGCGGTTCCTATCCCCTCAGCTACCTCTCCTAACTCTTCTAATATCTCCTCTTGCGATTTACCCGCTGCAAGTCCAAGACCCACACGAAAGTTACGACTCATAGTTGAAGAGGCTGTTAAAAAGAGATCTCCTGCACCACTCAGCCCTACAAAACTCTCCTCAGTCGCTCCATAAGCAAGTCCAAATCTTTGCATCTCCACAAGCCCTCGTGAGATCAAGGCTGCCGCTGCATTTTTCCCCAAAGAGAGTCCCTCGCAGATTCCCGCTGCAATAGCGATCACGTTTTTATACGCTCCACTCACCTCTGCACCCACTACATCCGTAGATGTATATGTTTTGACAAAAGAGGGGAAAAAAGAGGCAAATTTTGCACTCAGCTCTTCATTTTTAGAGTTGACGACTAAAGCTGTAGGAAGTGATTTTTGCACCTCTACAGCAAAAGAGGGACCCGATAAAAAAGCGATATTGGTATCTGGGATGTACTCTTCATAGATCTCATTGAGAAATCGTCCACTGCTCGCCTCGATCCCCTTAGAAGCTACAAGGATCTTTTGATGCGAAAAGATAAAATGCTCTTTAAGCCATTGTGAGATCTCTTGTGCAGGAATCGCAATAACGAGATATTCAAATTTTAATATCTCCTCCATTGTGATAAAGTTCTTAATATCTCGTGGTGTTCGAGAACTGATAAAAACCTCATTTTTTTCACTCAAAGCAAAAGCAAGGGCACTTCCCCATTTACCTGCTCCTATCACTCCTATTTGCATTATTCTATACTCCTTATTAACTTGTCAAAATCTTCAATATCTCGTTCATAACCTACCACAACAAAGATATCTCCATTTTTGATCGGATGATGCTTTGCTTGAGAAGAGTAAATAAACTCACTGTTCATCTCCTCATCCATGATGGAGAGCACTAGCACACCATGATCTCTGCTCCACTCTATATCTGAAGGATATTTTCCTTCAAAATAATTATTATCTTCAACTTTGATCTGTGCAATTTTAAGATTACCTTTTCCATAAAGGATATTATGCAATACATGTGTCGTAATAGGCTTTTCAAGCATATCGACAATAATATCTGCAGTGGTTTGCACAAGAGGGATCACCTTAGTTGCGCCTGCCATCTCCATTTTGTGAGCACTCTCTTTATCACTAGAAAGAGCAATGATTTTGAGATGTTCAAAAGAGGCTCGCAAAGAGATACACAAAAAGATATTGTTTGCATCATCTTCAAGGGCGCAAAAGGCGATAGAATTCTGCATATCATAGCGCTCTGTGAGCTCGCTCCAATCATCACTCAGATCAAAGTACTCTCCATCACCCTTTTCCTCCTGGGTCTTCCTCTCCTGTTTAAGGGTAAAAATACGAATTGTTTCATACTCCTCAAAGAGGTTTTTCTTTATCTCCGAAGCGTATGCGTTATTACCAAATATTAAAGCGATCTTCTCTTTCATAGCCTATCTTTTATTGAGATATTTTGTAAATTCTTGAATAAAATAGGAGTTTCCGATCACAAGTAGGTAATCTCCCTCTTCTAAGATTGTACTATCTATTGGATTGAAAAAAAACCTCTCAAGCTTCTTTTTATACACACCCAAAAGAACAACACGATACATACTACTCATAAGATCTTTTACATATACGAAGTTCTCAAGAACATGGTTACTAATAAAGATCTCTTCGATGTTAATGTTTGTAAATTCTGAGCGAAGCGCATGAATCACCTCAAATGCGACAGGTTGTCCTACAAACTCGCGTGTCACCATTCCAATAAGCTCTTTTGAATAGAGGATCTCATTGACACCCGCATAAGTAAGCTTCTTTTTATTTATCTCCTGCATCACTAAAGAAAGAATATAAACCTCTTTACTTAGCGAGCGTATTGTAAGTGCTGTGTAAACATTTTCTACATCATTCTCTCGTAAGCATAGGATAGCTTTTACTTGAGTGTTCAGGTCAAGCTGGAGTTTTTTATAGCTCTCTACACTCCCAGGATCAAAATTCAAAGCAGCATATCCCGCCTTTTTTGCTTGATTGATCCGCTCTTCATCCTCATCCAAGATAAGCACTTCCATCTTACTATTGAGAAGTTTTTTCACTACCTCTTGTGCAATACTTTCGTATCCACATACGATGTAATACTTTTTTGTGCTTGAAATATTATTGACTATTTTTGTTTCTCGAATCTCATCGAGCTTCTCGTTAAAAGCTGAGACCACAAGCGATGTAGTAAACGCTAGTACCGCGATTCCTGCTGTGATGACGATGATCGCTACAATGCGTCCCCCATCGGTAACTGGAACAATATCACCATAGCCAACTGTAGCAATGGTCACGATCGACCAATAAAAAGCTTCAAAAAGAGTATTGATAGGAGAAGCTGGATTCATCGCCTCCATCACATAAACTAAGATGGAGGAGATGATAATAACGATACTTGCAAAAATAAAAAGGGTAATAAACTCAAACTTTTTTGCAGAAAAAACAGAGGTAAGTATCTGAAAACTTCGCGCATAACGAAAGAGCTTAAATACACGAAAGAGGATAAATATTCTTAAAAGTCTTAATTGATGGAAAAAAGGCAGAATAGCTAAAAGATCAATGATCGCTTTGATGGAGAGTATATAACGAAGTTTTACACGTAACACCTCGTAAAAAGTTGCAAGGAGATTGAGCTTTTTGCCAAGCATACTGTCATTTTCATAATGACGTATCACGATCTCAGAGACAGAACTTGTTACCCAGAGTCTTAGGATGTATTCGGTAAAAAATATCAAAGAGATAATATAGTAGTTAAAAAAGAGAAGTCTCGCATCGATATCGTGTTTCACTTCTCGAATAAGAGTCGCAACACTTATGAAGATAAGCATCATCATAAAAGCGTCAAAATATTTTTTGTGCGGATAAGAATCGTTTTCTAAAAAATTATAAAAAAAGCGTCTTGTTTTTTGATACGATCTGGATGTTTGCAAAAAGTAAAAAAAATCTACGATAAGACGCTTAAACAAAAGAGTTATCCTAGCTTAGATTTAAGGATTTCGTTGACAACCTGTGGGTTTGCACTCCCTTTGGATTCTTTCATCACTTGTCCGACGAAAAAACCAAAGAGTTTATCTTTTCCACTTTTATATTGCTCTACTTTGTCCGTATTTGCAGCGATAATAGTGTCACAAATAGCTTCGATAGCTCCTGTATCTGTGACCTGTTTAAGTCCAAGTGCATCGATCACACCATCCACTTCAAGGTTCTCCTCCATCAGTCTATCAAGCACTTCTTTGGCAGCTTTTCCACTGATCGTGTTATCTTCTATACGTTTGACAAGGTGTCCAAGTTTTTTTGCATCTACTGGAGAGTTTGTAATATTTACCTCCCCTTTGAGCCGTCCTTGAAGCTCTACAGTGAGCCAAGTAGTTGCGTTTTTTGCACTGATCCCCTCTTGCATCATCGTCTCAAAGAACTGCGCCATCTCAACACTCGATGTGATAACCGCTGCGTTGTATTCATTCATGCCGTACTCTTTGACAAAACGATCACGTTTTTCATCTGGAAGCTCTGGGATCTTACTATAAACCTCCATCATCTCATCAGTGACCACAGCTTTGAGCAGATCTGGCTCTGGAAAATAGCGATAATCAGCCGCTTCCTCTTTGCCACGCATCGAACGTGTTTCTTGTTTTACTTGGTCAAAAAGACGCGTCTCTTGAACGATCTCATCTTCGTACAGACCATCTTCCCACGCTTCACTTTGGCGTGCTACTTCAATCTCGATCGCTTTTTGGATAAATTTAAAAGAGTTGATATTTTTGATCTCTACACGCGTATAGAGCTTTTCATCCCCTTTTGGGCGGATGGAGACGTTTACATCCACACGAAACGATCCCTCTTGCATATTTGCATCGCCTATATCTAAATAACGGATGATCGCATGGAGTTTTTTTAGGTACAAGATCGCTTCTTCAGCACTTCTCATATCAGGCTCAGATACGATCTCTAAAAGAGGTGTTCCTGCACGGTTAAGGTCTACCTTAGAGATCTCTCCATCATGAATATTCTTTCCTGCATCTGCCTCGATATGTGCGCGGTTGATCCTAATTGTTTTATTCGTACCATCTTCAAAATCTATCTGAAGCTTTCCATGTTCTACGATAGGCGTATAGAGTTGTGTGATCTGATACGCTGAGGGGCTATCTGGATAAAAGTAGCTCTTTCTGTCAAAATAAGAGACTCTGTTGACCGTTGCTTCAATTGCTTTACCTAACATAATTGATTTGTGGAGTACTTCTTTGTTTAAAACAGGAAGCGCACCAGGAAGTGCTAAACAGGTTGGACATGTATTTGTATTTTGTTTGTGATTAAAGCTCGTAGGGCATGAGCAAAAAAGTTTCGTTTTTGTATTAAGTTGGACGTGGACCTCTAGCCCGATAACGACTTCAAACATAGTTTTCCTTAGATGATAAAAGTAGGATTTGATAATAGCTAAATTATCTTTTAAATCTTCTAAAAGTGTTGGTGTGAAGTCTTATTTTGTGTGTTTAGAGTAGATTTTTTCTAAAAGTTTTGTTTGTTTTTTCGCTTCATCTAATCTTTGTTTATTGATCAAAAAGGCATCGAGTGCTAGTACCATAAAAAGGGAGATGATAATAAAAAAGACGGTGACAAAAAAAGCAAAGGCAAAGCCGAGGAATAAGAAAAGTTTGAAAGTGATAAGAGCACCGAGGATGATAACTCCCCAAGATGCTCCAAGCAAAAAGTTTATGATGCGCTCATACATATCTTTTTGCATAGGTGTTGTTAGTGCTCGTCAACAGCGATCGCACCACCAAGGTAAACATACGTAAGCATCATAAAGATAAACGCTTGCAGGAATGCCATAAAAGTAAGAAGTGCGAATGGGATCATTGGCAATAACCAAGGTGCTAACATCAAGATTACCATCAAGAACATATCATCACCCTTTACATTTCCAAAAAGACGAAAACTAAGAGAGATAAGACGAGAAAAGTGAGACACTATCTCGATCGGGAACATCAACCATGCTAACCACCAAACTGGTCCAAAGAAGTGTTTGAAATATTTGAAGAAACCTTGACGACGAATCCCCTCAAAGTTGTAGTATACAAATACACAAACTGCAAGTGTTAAAGCAAACTCTAAAAACGCAGTAGGCGCTTCAAAACCTGGAATGATTCCAATAATATTTGCTAAACCAACAAATAAACCAATCGTAGCTACAAGTGGAAAATAACGACGAGCATTCTCTTGACCCATAACGTCTGTTCCCATTTTCAAAACACCTGAAAGATACGCTTCCATAAGATTTTGCGTCCCTTTTGGAACAAGCTGTAAGTTTGACATTGCCATGCGAACAATCACCAAAGCGATACCAGCTGCTAGTAACATATGTGTTACGTAGATAAAAGTCTTATCGTGAGATATTAGACCGAAAAAAGTAAATAATTCACCCATAGGTGCACTCCCTGTCTCATAAAAATTGCGTGATTATAATCTAAGTTGCATTAAATTATTATAATATCAGCATGATTTGTCGATTTTTTTGCTTTGCTAGTCCCTTTTTACATCTTTTGCAGAAAAGTTCTTATTGGCAATGTTTTCTAAAAAGATGGTTGCATAAGAACCGCGTGGAAGTTCAAAGCTCAAAGTTACAAGTCCAAAATCTCTTTTATACACAATTCCGATATTCTCAGGATAGATCAAAGCCTCACGTCTAAGCCCTTTTTCGACCAAGAACTCATCATCATATTTTTTCTCGATCTCTCGAGCTTCACCCACTGCACGAAAAACACCGCGTCCACATAAGAGTCCTGTGGGGGTCAGTTTTTTTGCCTCGTAATCTTTTTGTGCATTTGCCTTGGGTGTCACAAGCTTCCCTTGGGATGTAAGATAGACATCTCCTTCCAAACACTTCCACTTCTCATCTTCACTCATATTCACCCGCTCTTTGAGCCATTCATTGAAATAATAGCTCTGATACACAGAGATCAAAAACTTTTTGAGTTTTGCATCATGGACATGCAACTCCCCTTTTATCATCTCTTTGGCTTGTTCTATAGAATCTCCATCACGGCCAAAACGTTGAAATCCAAAATAGTTAGGAAGTCCATGCTTGGATATTTTTCCTGTGAGTTTTTCGATACGTCCAGCTTTGATATCATCAATATCATAAAGATTGATCTCAAATCTATTGCCTTTGAGATCCCCCATCTGAATCGATTTATTGTGTAAAAAACTCTGAAGTATCTTGATCTGAGGATGGCGAAACTTCTTGAGCTCTTTTTCATATTTACGCTCTATAGATATATATTGCGTTGTTGTAGCGTGTTTGTCTTTGAGCCCAGCATAACCTATCTTTTGAGCATCGAGCTTTAAAAACTCAGCAAATGCGGCTATCATGTCCCATGTAGTGAGTTCTATCTTTTGTACCTGTAAGATCAAAAAGTTTCCCTTTTGAGCCCAAGGGCCAAGTGCTATCTCATCGACGATAAAGTCTTTTTGATTTTGGTAAAAATCAAAATCTATCTTGTGTGTTTTTTGTAAATAATCTCTTTTCATAATTCTCTTTTATTAAAGTTGCAAGAGTTTGAGTTCTTGGCTTGCTATGGCTATATCTTTTTTGATCTGCGCTTTGAGTGCTTCGAGGGTATCATATTTTTGGTTGTTTCGTATAAAATTCACAAAGCTGATCATCGCTTCTTTATTACATACGACCTGTCCATCTAAGATATGACTCTCAACAGCGAAGCTTCCATCAGTACTCACCCGATGCCCTACAAAAGAGACCGATGGATGAAAATGCTCCTCACCATCGATGCGAGTAAGAGTGGTATATACTCCCTCTTTTGGGATGAGATAACCGCTTGATTCGATATTGATCGTTGCGACGAGCTCTTTTTTGCCAATCCCTTGCCCTGCGACAACATTACCTTTGATAGAGTAGTTATGCCCTAAAAAGGCATTCGCTCCTTTGATATCTCCGATCTGAAGCTTTGTGCGGATCTTGTGTGAATGTACAGAATCCCCATGGTATTGTACCTCATCGACCACATGAACCTCTCCACTAAAGAGGGTTTGCAGATCTTTGTGGGAGTATTTTCTATTTTTCCCAAAATGAAAATCATAGCCCACGACAATCTTTTGTAGCAAAGGGAATTGCTCTTGTAAAAAAGAGATAAAACCCTTGCCATCGAGATGACGGATCTCTTCGAGGTCGAGGTAGATCACAGGATAGTGCGTGTAGTGTTCACGCTCTTGCTTTGGAGTGAGGTTAGCATACCCTGTCTCGATCACTACGATACACCCTGCTTCTCCTAACTCGGCAAAAAGATGTTGATGCCCTATATGCATCCCATCAAATCCACCTATCGCAATAGATTTAGTCTTTTTTAAAGTAATAGCAGTATTCAAGATTGCCCTCCTTTCCTGTTATTTTTGAAGCGGATTTACGCACTTGTCTCCACCCTTTGAGTGTGCAAGCATCCTCAAAATGAACCATCGCTCGCTCGATCGCTCGTTGATCGAGTACGACACCATTTTTATCACGCTTTACCTCTTTACCTACTTCAAACTGAGGTTTGAACAAAAGGATAATATGTGCGCAGCTGAGACGATCAACATCCTCTAAAATATGGTGTAAAGAGATAAAAGAGACATCACTCACCACAAGTTCAAAAGCCTCTTCGCTCTTAAAATCACGAATGTCACAGCTCTCAAAAGATGTTACACGGGTATCTTCTTTGAGGCTTGGATGTAACTGCGCTTTTCCTACATCCACAGCACTTACACTTTGTACTCCATATTCTAAAAGCACTTGGGTAAAGCCTCCTGTAGAAGCACCTACATCCAAAGCGCTCATTCCACTTACATCCAAAGAAAGTTCATCAAGAAAATGGCTGAGTTTATATGCTGCGCGGGAGAGATAATTCTTATGCGACTCCATACTCACTTTATCTTCAGCAAGCACTTGATAGGAGCTTTTGCGCATCTCTTTGTCATTGACAAATACAAGCCCTTGCTTGATAAACTCTTGAGCTTTATTTCGACTTCGAGCCAAATTATTTTCGACAAGGTAGTTATCAAGTCGCATCAAAACTGCACCTCAAATGCCCCATAAAGCGTATCTACAATCATATCGTAGATTTGTGTATTGAGAGCTTCTTCATTGCTAAGTTCATAAGAAAAATTGTATCTCTCATAGGCAACGCGAAGTGCAAGATAATGGTTGAATCTATATGCCGTTCCCACTCCATATACATAGGTAAATCCACTCTTTGAAGCACTTTTGAGACTCAGCTCTCCCACCCCAAACTTTGCATAAAGATCTATCTTATCATCCCATAAAGGATAGTGTGCAAGGATAGAGATATGATAGGCACTAATATCTTCTTCTTGTGTGTCAGCGATCTCATACGTTCCAAGATCGGCGTAGGTGAACTCTACTGAGAGGTGTTTATTGATATAAGCACCCGCGTAAAAGAGAGGAGCTTCTTCTCTTTCCTCTTTTAGCTCACTATAAAGACTATCATCTTCATAGGTTGAACTTGCATAGCCTAGACCAAGATAAGGTCCCCCATCTCTATCTGCATAAAGTAAACTGAGTGTCACCAACAACACAAACAAAAATTTCATTATGCAAGTTCCTCTATCATTTTTCTCATCTCACTTTCTTGTAAACATACCACACCAAGCCCCATCGCTTTGTCATACTTACTTCCAGCATCTTCGCCATAGATCAAGAAGTTTGTCTTTTTACTCACACTCCCTGAGACTTTGGCTCCGAGTGATTCTAAAAGCTCTTTGATCGCACCACGAGACTCACTCATCGTCCCTGTAAGCACCACCGTCTTTGCTTTAAAAGGGTTCTCTTTGGCTTCTTCGCGCATCAGTGGCTCTTTGGGCTCTAAGATACTCTCTAACTTTGCGATCGTCTCTTTATTGACACGGACAAATTCGAGTACTGATTCTGCCATCTCTTCGCCGATCCCATCACATCCCAAGAGTTGTTCTTTGTTTGCGTCTACAAAGCCCGCACCAAAGGTCTCACTCAAGGTCTTTGAAGCGACCTCACCAATATGCTCGATCCCAAGAGAGTTGATAAAGCGCCAATAATCACACCCTTTAGCCTTTTCAAGTGACTCTAAAAGGTTTTGTGCTTTTTTCTCTTTAAAGCCCTCAAGCCTTAAAAGTTGCTCTTTGGTGAGTGAAAAGAGATCGATCACAGTATGCACGAGCCCCGCTTGATAGAGTGCTTCGACGATCTTCTCCCCTAGCCCGTCAATATTGAGACATGGCTTAGAGGCAAAATAGATGATCGAGTTGACCACTCGAGCGTTACACTCGAGGTTTTGACACTTCAGGAGCGCTCCCTCATCTAAAAGCTCACTCCCGCATACAGGACAGGATGTAGGGCGCATATAAGGGTGTTGCTCTCCATCTCGCTCATGTTCAAGCACTTTGATGATCTTAGGGATCACATCCCCACTTCGCAAGATGATCACCCGATCACCAAGGCGAATATCTTTACGCTCTATCTCATCAAAGTTATGCAAGGTCGCGCGCTCGACGACAACCCCATCAATATCTGTAGGCTCTACAAGTGCCACGGGTGTCACTGCACCACTTCTCCCCACTTGCAAAAGGATATCTTTAATGGTCGTGATCTTCTCAACTGCGGGAAATTTATACGCCACTGAGAAGCGGGGAACTTTGACCGTGTATCCCATATCGATCTGAGCGGCGATCTCATTGACCTTGATCACCATCCCATCGAGCATCATCGCATAGCTATCACGATCCTCTTTCATCTTCTCATAAATACTCTCGATCTCTTCAAAACCTTGACATGTTGCGTGTAAAGGAGGCTTTTTAAATCCAAGTGAATAGATATATTCCATCTTTTGGCTGAGTAGTTTTTGAGGCAGGCTATTTTCCCCCACCCCATAAGGTAAAAAGACCAAGTTTCGCGCAGCGGTGATAGAAGAATCAAGCTGACGCAGGCTCCCTGCAGCTGCATTGCGAGGATTAGCAAAGAGTGCTTCGCCATTTTTTAAGCGCTCTTGATTGATACGCTCAAACTCCTCTTTAAAGATCACCACTTCACCACGGATCTCTAAAGTATCAGTGTGAGCAATACGCAAAGGGATAGAGCGAATCGTCTTGACATTTTGAGTAATAAGCTCTCCAATCGTCCCATCTCCACGCGTGATCCCCTGAGTGAGTTCGCCGTTTTGATAGATAAGATTGAGTGAAGCTCCATCAAATTTTGGCTCGCAATAAAAAGTGATATTGCTATCGAGCTTATAAGTTTTTGCAAGCCATTTCTCCAAGCCCTCTGCATCAAAGATATCTTCAAGACTCCACATCCGAGTCAAATGGGGGGCTTTAAAAAAACCTTCACTCACACTATCTCCAACCCTTTGTGTAGGAGAGTTTTGAGCGATTTTGTCTTGATTGTTTTGTTCGTATTGAAGGACTTCATGATAAAGTCTGTCATAGACCTCATCTGTCGTTAAGGGATCATCGAGCACATAATAGTGATAGGCATAAAGGTTGAGTTGTTCTACAGCTTGTAAATATTGATTGTAATCCATCTATTTTCCACATCCAAAGAGTTTAAAACCCTAATTTTATCTCAAATATATTAAATCCAAGTGTAGTGCTTAGACACGTTTCTTTTTCGAAACAAGTACCTTTGTGAGCGCACCTTTAATCGAGAGATAGGCATCTTTGTTTTGAACCAGAATCTTTTGTTCGCGCTTAAACTCTCTTTGCATCTTCTCAAACTCTTTTTCGAGTTCCATATAATTTTTGAGAACTTCCTTTTTAACAGCTTTGGATGCAAGTTTTATTTTTTTGTCTCGAAGGATATCAATAGTACGCTTCAAACGATCGATCTCAGATTTCATTTTAAAAAGCTTCTCTTCATTTTGCTCAATCTCATAGGAATCATATATTCTATTGAGTTTTTTTTGATTGATCTCTATCATATCATTGAGTTTCTTTTTTTCTCTTAAGAAAACCTCATGATATTCAAGGGGAGAAAGCTCACCAATATATAAGGCTAAGATATCCTCTTCTAGATTCTCCATCCCTTTATTGAGTTCCTCAATATTTTGAAGTGTGTTGATATAAACCTTTACCACACTATGAAGTGATACAACATTCCACTTGAGTCCATCTTCTGTTTGGAGAGGAGGAACTTTATATTTTTGTCCATTGATAATAACGATATCTAAAGAGTAGTATTTTAAAAACTCTACCATATATTTGTTTCCGATAACGATCTCAGAAAGGATCAAATCTGCAATATTAGAAAAGACCTCTTTAAAATGTTTTCGAAAAATGAACCCTGCAAAACCTATGAAAAATTCTTGATTATGATCGTATATCTCTTCGAGTTGTCCCACAATAATTTTTTGTATATAAGAAAAAACATACTTTTCGTAATAATAATTATCTATTTGCTCATCGATAAGATGTTTTTGTACAAAAAGTTTAGAGATCAAAACAAAAAATTCTTTTGGAGTATCTTGAACAAAGTACTCTTTATAAAAGCTAAGTAATTCCCCTTCATCTATCCCATTGTATCTACTTGCAACCGTACCCACTTCATTCGGTGCAATCTGACGTTTTTTCGTATGATCAAAGATTTTGATAAAGATAGAATCTTGCTTTATAATGACAATATCACTCTTTTCAAGTTCCAAAGCTTCACGAACACAATAGCGAATCAACTCTTTTGTATCTATTTTTTCATCTTGAATACTTACAGCAAAATTGTGCACTTTTTCTTTAAGCTCTTTGCTGATCGCGATCTGGTCTTCTTTACCGTGATGTGTAAAATCTATAAGTGCTTCATTCTCTTCTAAAAGTGTGATAATCGAATCTACATATTTACTATTTTTTGGCTCTATCATAGACAACTTTTTTTGTTTCGATTATATCATACAAAGTAATATAAAACCTACTAAATTTTCGTGTATAACCACGATTTACCTTGATAAACATACCAGTAAATAATACCTTTTAACAATGTCTCTATATTCATAATAATAAAGACCCAAATCACACTAAAACCAACTTCATAAGCAACATATGATGGAATTACTCGAAGAAACCATAGGGAAGCAACATTGATATAAAGTGTCATTTTTGTCGCTCCTGCACCACGCAGGGCCGCAGAGTAGACAAAGTTGAGTGCAAGTGGAATTTGAGCAAGCCCTACTAAGATGAGATAATAAGAGGCGACACGAATCGTATCAATATCATCAGTGAAAAAATGGACCAAAAACTCAGGATAAAATATCAAGAAGATACCCACACATCCCATGAATATATATGCCATTCGTCCGCTAATAATACCCATCGCATAAGCTCTTTCAAATCTATTTGCACCGATATTTTGTCCAACAAGAGCCATGGCTGCAATAGCAAAGCCAAAGCCTGGCATAAAAGCGATCCCCTCAATACGAAGTCCCACCTGATAGCCTGCGAGTTCACTCGTACCATACATTGTAATAATCGCTACAAAAACAAGAAAAGAGAGACTTGATATAGCACGTTCTAAAGCAGCACTCCAACCCACAAGCCAAGCACGCTTAAGATCTGGCAAGTGCACAATAGGGATAAAATGAAGCTTTGCACTTGTTTTTTTAAGTAAAAGATAATAAGCAATGACATTAAAAGCATATGCTATCACGGTTGCATAGGCGGCTCCAGCAATCCCCATAGCTTCAAAACCAAAATGTCCAAAGATAAAAACATAGTTCAAAAGAGCATTGAGTGCGGAAGAGAATAGCTTGATATACAAGGAACTTTTCGTGTCTCCTGCTGCAGAGAGGGCATTATATAAAAGCGCATCAAGAAAAATCACGCTCATTCCAAGAGAGAGAATCCCAAAATAGGTACTCCCCTCCTCTATCACCTCAGCTTGGGCACCCATGAGTGCATAAAGTGTATCGCTAAGTGTATATCCAAAGAGTGAGACAAAAACAGAGAGAAAAAGAGCAAAAAGTGCTAAGGCAAAAAGAAGCGAAGAGGCTCTTTTTTTACGCCTTTGCCCAATAAACCGAGAGATCAGAGCATTCCCACCCACCACATAAAGGGTTATAAAGACATTGACCACCATCATAAACTGTAAACTGATCCCAACCGCAGCAAGGGCATACACACTGATCATCCCCACCATGATCATATCGATGAGGATCTGTAAGATATCTACGAGGTGCTTGAGGGCTGCAGGAAGTGCGAGAGCAAAAACTGTTTTGGTATCGCGAGAGATTAATCGTGGAAAAATTGTGACACCTTTTGCATCTCAGCTAAGAGATCTTCTTTGGAAGCAAACTCTAAAACGACACGATCTTTTTTCTCCTCTTTTGGAGCGGTAAAATCAAACACGAGGATATAAGAGAGAAGCTTTACCTTCTCTCCATAAAGTTCCACCCATTCTAAGCTCATCTCAGCTCTCTCGCCGTGCATATCTACCTCAACAGCGGGATAGAGTCTCACAATGCGAGAGAGATCAAGATCACCGTGTATTGTTGGGTATATCTTAGTTTTCATCTAGATCCTTTTTTTGTGTATTCAAGCTTTTATTCATCTGCCCTTTTTGCATCTTGATAAAAGCTAAAAAGCCAAAAGTGACTCCAAAGACGATCGATACAACACCCCAAAAATCATCACGCTCATACGCCATAATGATCCAACACACATCCGCAAAAAGATACACGATCACCGCTTCATAGATCTTTCCTCGAAAGGTTAAAAACGCACCGATATTTAAGAGGATTCCACCAAGAACTGCAAAGGAGATCATAGAACTTCCTTAAGCATTTTTGTTTTTATGATCCATGCAAAATACAAAGCACCCAAAATAAAGCCACATCCCAAGGCTGTGGTGATGAACTCTAAAGAGAAGCCATGGCTTGCTAAAAAACCAATAGCTAGGGATGTAATCGTCGCAGAGGAGAGAAAGAACATATCATTGTATGCCACGATTCTTCCATAGTATTTCTCCTCTATATTTTTTTGCAAAAGTGTATAAGTATACGACCAAAGTGTCGTTGTGAAAAAACCTACAAGCACACTCGCAATTAAGGAGAGATAAAAGTTCTCCATCACATACGCCCAGATCCAAATCGCTATAGCCTGAGCAATAAAAATATAGATCAGCCTAGTATTTGTGATCCAGTTACCCAAAACCATAGGACCGATTACAAGACCAAGCGCTCTTGAAGCATTTAAAAATCCAAGCGCTAAAGAGATCGCGATGATAGAAGCATAGTATTGATTGACCATCAAAGCGATAAGAGCATCAAAAGTGGTCAAACCAACAAAGGCATGCAAAAGCATGAGATGAAATGCTGTGGGATATTTTTTGAGATACACGAAAGTATCTCGCATCATCCCTAAAACACTCTCATGAGCTGAGTAGGTAGTGACAGCTAAAGGGAGTGTGTAAAGCAGAAAGAAGCTCAAAACAAATAAAAGTGCATCAAGGATAAAAGCGACTTTTACACCCACTGCATACACTACAAAACCGCTCAATGCCATCCCAAGCGTGTAAGAGATCGACCAAATAATAGAATGGATCTCATTTGCTTTTTGGAGCTTTGAGCCCTTTAATATTTTTGGTAATAAGGACATCTCAGCGGTGAAATAAAAACTCGCAGCCGACATACGTACAAAGATCAAAACAAATAAAAACCACACATCTTCAAGGGTAGCGATACTAAGAAGTAAAAGTGTTGCAATTATCTCCACAGCAAGCAAGGCTAACATCAGTTTTTTAGGTTGCACTCTATCGACGATGGTTCCTGAAAAAGGAGCTTGAATGATCCCGGCGATGAAATGCATTGCAGCAGTTATAGCAATAATGGCTGGGCTAACATCAAGCTGTAAAAGGAGTGTATAGATAGCTACATTACTAAACCACGCACCAAAATAAGCAATAAGTTGTATAAGAGAAAGCCTTCGTAAAATAGGCTCTGATTTTAGAAGATGGATGTACTGATTCATAAATGCAAGAGTAGCATAAAATTTTGCGTTTTTCTCCAAAATAAAAAAAAATCACATTAGGATTAAAGTTATTTTTTCTCTTGTCGATGTTAGTGTTAACTTATATATTTCTCATACAAGGAGTAGGTCATGGATGGCATAGCGAACGTTGCACGGCAACAACAGTCTCAAATGAGTGTAGCAGAAAATAGTGAACGTGTGGCACAATCTCAAAAAGCTGATGTGGTAAAGCAGATGCAGCAAGAGAATACACAAGCGCAGAAAATAGGTTCTAAAGAAGAGGTGCAAAAGTTGGTAGAGCAACTCAATAAAGCAATCGAACCTATGAACACAAATATTAAATTTGGAGTAGATTCTCAGGACGTTTTTTATGTATCTGTCATTGAAGAACAAACTAATAAAATGCTTCGTAGATTTCCAGCAGAACAGGCAGCTGATTTTTTACCAAAAATGCAAGAGGTAACGGGTATTTTATTCGACTCAAAAGGGTAAGTCTTTATCCTTTTGAAATCCCTCTACCCCTCAAAGCTCTTGACACTCTTACATAATATTCTTTACTAACCAACTTTTAATCTCTTTTATAGTAAAATCGCGCTCATTATTTTGCATACAAAAGGTTTTTCCATGAAAAAAGATGTTAAAAAAGTAGTACTAGCCTATTCAGGCGGTTTGGATACAAGTGTTATTTTAAAATGGCTTCAAGATGAATACAAATGTGAGGTAGTTACATTCACGGCGGATTTAGGTCAAGGTGAAGAGGTAGAACCTGCACGTGTAAAGGCACTTTCACTTGGCATTAAACCAGAAAATATTTTTATCGAAGACTTACGAGAAGAGTTTGTAAAAGATTACGTTTTCCCTATGTTTCGTGCAAATGCGATCTATGAGGGAGAATACCTGCTTGGAACGTCAATCGCAAGACCACTTATCGCAAAAAGACAAGCTGCCATAGCAAAACAAACAGGTGCAGATGCAGTGAGCCACGGTGCAACAGGAAAAGGAAACGATCAAGTACGTTTTGAGATGGGATATCTTGGTCAGGATTCAACGCTTACAATTATTGCGCCGTGGAGAGAGTGGGATCTTAATTCACGTGAAAAACTTTTAGCGTATGCAGCAGAACATGGAATTGAGATTGAGAAAAAAGGGAAAAAATCTCCTTACTCAATGGATGCGAACTTACTTCACATCTCTTATGAAGGGGGGATCTTAGAAGATCCAAATGCAGAGCCAGAAGATAGCATGTGGCTTTGGAGCGTAAAACCTGAAGATGCTCCTGATACTCCAGAATATATCACTATCACCTATAAAAATGGGGATCCTATAGCACTCAACGGCGAAGAGCTAAGTCCTGCGACAATGCTTGAAACACTCAACAAACTCGGTGGAAAACATGGTATCGGGCGCGTTGATATTGTAGAAAACCGTTTTGTAGGAATGAAAAGCCGCGGATGCTATGAGACTCCAGGTGGAACGATTATGCTCAAAGCACACCGCGCAATAGAGTCTATCACATTGGATCGTGAAGAAGCACACCTCAAAGATGAGCTGATGCCAAAGTATGCAAAACTTATTTATAACGGTTTTTGGTTTGCTCCTGAGCGTGAGATGCTTCAAGCTGCAATCGACAAAACACAAGAAAATGTTGAAGGAACTGTGCGCCTTAAGCTTTACAAAGGTGCAGTTTATGTCGTAGGACGTGAATCTGAAATGTCACTTTTTAATCCTGAATATTGTACGTTCGAAGAGGATGAAGTGTATGATCAAAAAGATGCGGCAGGGTTTATCAAACTCAACGCACTTCGTTTTATCATTGAGGGAAAAGCAAGAGCAAAAAAATAGTTCAATACTAAAAAAAGGGAAAAAATAGTATGAGTATAATTAAAATCGATATGAACTCGGATGAGTTCCAAGCAGAATTGGAAAAAACAGTCAAGTTTACAGACAAGGTTATCAAACAGTTTAACTGGGAGTACAATCCTCAAGAGGAGATCAACGAGGGGGTACAACTCGGACTAGCTCGTAATAAACTTATGTATAACAAGCGCTTTTGCCCATGTTTTATGGTAGAAGTAGTGGATGAGAAGCCTCGTAGTGTAGAGGATAGAATCTGCCCTTGTAAACCTGCTCTTGAAGAGGAGATTCCAAATGATGGTGTCTGTCACTGTCAGATCTTTTGTACCCCAGAGTTTGCAGCAAAAAAACGTGTAGAACTCGGGATGGAAGAGGCTGTACACCAACATTCTCGCGGATTGAGTAAAGAGGAGTGTGAAGTTTTAATTGCTCAAAGTGAACTCGATGGGGATGAGTTAGAAGCACTTATAGAGGCAAGGGAACTTGGTATGATCACGTTTAAACTTGTGGATGTGAGAGAGCATATGGAGTGGCAAATGGGTCACATCAAAGGAACTGATAAACTTGTGCCAACAAGTAGTTTCTTCCAAACACTCGATGAAGCACAGCTCGATAAAAATGAAAATATTATTCTCTACTGCCATGTAGGAAGTAGAAGTGCTCACTGTGCAAGAATCTTAACAGACATGGGATATACAAAAATAGGAAATCTTACACATGGTATCGTTTCTTATGGTGGCGAAAAACAAAGATAAATCAAAGGATTAAAAAAGTGAAAGTATTACTAATAAAAGATGTAAAAACTTTAGGAAAAGCTGGTGAGATCAAAGAGGTCAAAGACGGATATGGAAAAAACTTCCTTATCGGTAAAGGCTTTGCAAAACCTGCTACTGCTGAAGTATTAGAACAACACGCCCAAGAGAAAAAGCAAGAAGCTGAAAATCTTGCAAAAGAGATCGCTACACTCAAAGATCTTGCAGCAAAACTTGATAAATGTGAAATCGTAATCACTAAAAAAATGGGTGAAAATGGTCATCTTTTTGGTTCAATTACTAAAGATGAAGTAGCTCACGCTCTTTTAGAACAACACAATATCGAGATCGATAAAAAACATATCAATGAAAAACTCTTTATCAAAACTGTAGGGGAACATGATCTTGATTTTAAACTTGGTCACGGACTTCATGCAACTTTACATGTGGATGTAGTGGGCGAATAATGTTTGACGCAACTACGATACTCGCTTATAAAGGGAAAAATAAAGCTGTCATTGGTGGAGATGGTCAAGTCACATTTGGTGACTCTGTACTCAAAGGAAATGCTACGAAGATCCGTACACTATATAAAGGAAAAATTCTCGCTGGCTTTGCAGGAAGCACAGCGGATGCTTTTAACCTTTTTGAGATGTTTGAGGGATTTTTAGAGGAAAAAAAAGGTGATCTTTTAAAATCAGTGATCGAATTTTCCAAAGCATGGCGTAAAGATAAAGTTCTGCGCCGCCTTGAAGCGATGATGATTGTTCTTAACAATGAACATATCTTTATTTTGACAGGAAATGGCGATGTTGTAGAACCTGAAGATGGGGAGATCGCATCTATTGGAAGTGGTGGAAATTACGCTATCTCAGCGGCTAGAGCACTCAAAAAACATGCTTCACTTAACGAAGAAGAGCTTGTACGCGAATCGCTTCACATTGCAGCAGATCTATGTATCTATACAAACAATAATATTAAAACTCTCATTTTAGGGGATGATAACGAATGAACATGACACCTAAAGAGATCGTAGCTTATCTTGATGATTATGTTATTTCTCAAAAAGATGCAAAAAAAACAATCGCGCTTGCCCTACGTACACGCTATAGAAGAATGCAACTCTCAGCAGAACTCCAAGAAGAGATCAAGCCTAAAAACATTCTGATGATAGGATCTACAGGTGTGGGAAAGACAGAGATCTCTCGTAGACTTGCAAAGATGATGGGGGTTCCTTTTATCAAAGTCGAAGCGAGTAAATATACAGAAGTTGGATTTGTAGGTCGGGATGTGGAGTCTATGATACGCGACCTTGTTGTTGCTTCTATTGAGATCGTCAAATCTGAAAAACAAGAAGAGAATAAAGAAAAAATAGAAAACTATGTTCTCAATAAAATAGTAGAAAAACTTCTCCCTCCTCTTCCAGCAGGAGCGAGTGAGAGCAAAAAAGATGATTATCAAAGACTTCTCGAAGCGATGGAGAAAAGAGTTCTCAGTGGTGAGATGGATGAGAAGATCATCGAATTAGAGCTCGACAAGATGCATGTAGAGTTTAACGATACGAACCTTCCTCCTGAAATGGCAAAAGTACAAGAGAGTTTTTCAAAGATCTTTTCTACCATGAGTAAAGAAGATAGTAAAAAAGAGCTCACGGTCGCTGATGCAAAAGAGATCCTCAAGCTTGAAGCGAGCAATAAACTTCTTGATATGACCAATATCAACACCCTTGCACTCAAACGTGCAGAACAAGGTGGAATTATCTTTCTCGATGAGATAGATAAGATTGCGCTTAGTTCCAATACACAGGGACGTAACGACCCAAGTAAAGAAGGTGTGCAAAGAGATCTCTTACCAATTGTTGAGGGAAGTAGTGTCACAACAAAATATGGTGTGATCAATACAGACCACATACTTTTTATTGCAGCGGGAGCCTTTCATGTGAGCAAACCAAGTGATCTTATCCCTGAACTTCAAGGAAGGTTTCCATTGCGTGTTGAGCTAGAATCTTTAACAGAAGAAACACTCTATCAGATCCTCACTCAAACACAAAATTCACTTCTCAAACAATACCAAGCACTGCTTAGTGTTGAGGGGATGGAGCTTATTTTTGAAGATGATGCTATTAGAGCGATCGCACAACTCTCTCATCGCGCCAATGAGATCACCGAAGATATTGGAGCACGACGTTTACATACGGTTTTAGAGAGAGTCCTTGAGGATGTAAGCTTTAATGCAGATGAGTATCAGGGAAAAGAATTTCGAATCACCAAAGAGCTCGTACATGAAAAGCTTGATCTAGTTGTAGAAGATGACGACTTATCAAGATATATATTATAAACAGGATAAAAGATGAGTCAAGATAATACAACAAAAGCAGGCTTTGTCGCTCTGATTGGTCGACCAAATGCGGGGAAAAGTACACTTATGAACTCACTGTTAGGTGAGAATATCGCTATGGTAAGCCAAAAAGCAAATGCAACACGTAAGCGCTCCAACGCAATAGTAATGCACGAGAATAATCAAATTATCTTTGTTGATACTCCTGGCTTACATGAAAAAGAGAAGATCCTTAATCAATTTATGCTCGATGAAGCCCTCAAAGCGATGGGTGATTGTGACCTTATCGTTTATCTCGCACCTGTGACAGATAGTGTAGAAAATTATGAAAAATTTTTAAAACTCAACAACAATAGAGTAAAGCATATTATTGTACTTAGTAAAATCGATCAAGTTTCTCAAGAAAAACTCTTTAAAAAAATAGATGCTTATAATAAGTTTTCAGATCATTTTGAAGCACTTATTCCTGTTGCAATCCCTCGGAAAGTTGGTCATAAAGATCTCTTAGACACCATAGCAAAACAATTACCAGAATCACCTTTTCTTTATGATCCAGAGGATCTTACAAGTGAGCTTGTAAGAAATATTTATGCTGGATTTATCCGTGAGGGGATCTTTGAAAATATCAGTGATGAGATCCCTTACGAGTCAGATGTGCTTATTGACAAGATTGAAGAGGAAGAGAATATTGATAAGATCTATGCCACTATTATCCTTGAAAAAGAGTCCCAAAAAGGGATCATAATCGGTAAGGGTGGAGAATCGATCAAGAGAATTGGAAAATATGCAAGAGAAAAGATCGAAACCCTTAGCGGAAGAAAAGCGTATCTTAACCTTCAAGTGAGTGTAAAAAAAGGTTGGAGCAAAGACAAAACTTTTTTAGAGGAGATTGGATACACAAATGCGTAATACAAAACAATGGATAAGCAAACTACTTTTTGTTGCTCTTTTTCTCACGACATCGCTTCATGCAGCTGATATCGTAACACAATATAGACTTTATGGAATTGACAACATCCAGAAAGAACTAGATAAAGAACTCGCTAGTAAAGAATACTGGACAAAGTATTTGCAAGATAAAGACACTACCTTTGGTTATATAGAGTCTTACAACTCTGTACTTACCTGCAATAAAGAAAAAAATATTCTCAATCTTTACAAAAAAGATGAAAATCAAACTTTTACATTCAAAAAAGATTATGATGCTTTCACCGGAAAGATTAAAGG
>JAGGTH010000030.1 GCA_021163845.1 Helicobacteraceae bacterium
GTACAAAAAAACATAGAAATTTTATAGAAAAAAAAGAGATTGGTATTACACTTTTGAGTGATGAATCAACAGAGATGATGCAAGAGTATGGTGTTTGGCAATTAAAGAAAAACTATGGAAAAGAATATATGGGGATAGTTCGTACAACTTTTATAATTAACCCTGAAGGGATAGTAAAAGCAGTATTTGAAAAGGTTCGCGTTAAAGAGCATGTGGCAAAAGTTCAAGCTGAATTAGAATTACTTCAAGCATAAGTTAAACAAAACTTCGGTATAATTTCGCGATTTTTCTTATACTCTATTACTTGTTGGCATGTGCTGTGAGCGTAGCGAGTAAGTACTCTTGGGGTGTGGAAAATATTAACAGATTATGTCAAAAGTTAGTGCGACTTCCTCTTATAGGATAGATCCGTCCGACATTCTCAAAGATTAACTAACAAATTTCTGGCTTGAAAAATTAGCCCTTAAGGATTACCTATGGTAACTATGAAAGACCTTTTAGAATGTGGTGTACACTTCGGACACCAAACTCGTCGTTGGAACCCGAAAATGAAAAAATATATCTTCGGTGTTCGTAAAAATATCTATATTATAGATCTTCAAAAAACACTTCGTTACTTCCGTAACACATACCAAATCGTAGTAGATGCTGCTGCTGAAGGTAAAACTGTATTATTTGTTGGTACAAAAAAACAAGCACGTAACTCTGTAAAAGAAGCCGCAATCGCTTGTGGTATGCCATATGTTGATAACAGATGGTTAGGTGGTATGCTTACAAACTTCCCAACTATCCAAAAATCTATCCGTAAACTTGACCTTATCAATGAGATGCAAGAAAACGGTCAGATCAACCTTTTAACGAAAAAAGAAGCACTTATGCTTACACGTCAAAAAGAGAAGCTTGAGTCATATTTTGGTGGTATCCGTAATATGAAAAAACTTCCTGATATGATGTTCGTTGTTGATGCTGCAAAAGAGCACATCGCAGTTTTAGAAGCGAGATGTTTAAATATCCCAGTTGTAGCTCCACTTGATACGAACTGTGATCCAGACCTTATCACGTACCCAATCCCAGGAAACGATGATGCTATCCGCTCTATCCAACTATTCTGCCGTGAGATGACTGCAGCGATCAATGAAGGTAAAGCACTTGCTGAGGGTGGTTCAGTAGAACAAACTCAAGAGGAAGAGCAAACAGAAGCAGCTCCAGTAGAAGCGAGTGAAGAAGCTCCAGCAGAAACTAAGGAGGCATAATTATGGCAGAAGTAACAGCAGCAATGGTAAAAGAGTTGCGTACAGCAACTGATGCACCAATGATGGATTGTAAAAAAGCTTTAGTTGAAAATGATGGAGATATGGCAAAAGCTACTGAGTGGCTTAAAGAGCGTGGTATCTCTAAAGCAGCGAAAAAATCTGACAGAGTTGCAGCAGAAGGTCTTGTAGGATTTAAAATTGCCGATGACTTTAGTAAAGCGACTGTCGTAGAGATCAACTCTGAGACAGACTTTGTTGCAAAAAATGAAGGTTTCCAAAACTTAGTACTTAAAACAACTGAAGAGGTTTATGAGAAAAACCCTTCGGATGTAGAGGGTGTTATGTCTAGCGAATTTGGTAGCTATTTCACTGAGACTGTTGCAAAAATTGGTGAGAAGATCGAACTTCGCCGTTTTGGTACACTTGAAGCTGAAGATGATACTGTTGCAATGAACGGATATGTTCACTCAAACAACCGTATCGCGGTAATTATCAAAGCAAAATGTGACAGCGCAAAAACTGCAGCAGGGATGAGAGATGTCCTCAAGCAAGTTGCAATGCACGCATCTGCAATGAAACCTACGACACTTTCATACAAAGATTTTGATGCTGAGTATATTGAGAGTGAAACAAAGGGAAGAATTGAAGCGATCAAAAAAGAGAATGAAGAGCTAGCGCGTCTTAAAAAACCTCTTAAAAACGTACCTCAATTTATCTCTATGGCACAGCTTACAGAAGATGTTTTAGCGCAAGCTGAAGCAGATATCAAAGCAATGCTCAAAGAGCAAGGTAAACCTGAGCAAATTTGGGACAAAATCGTTCCTGGTTCATTAGCTCGTTTCATCGATGATAATACTACTCTTGATAAAGAGCAAGCATTACTCGATCAAACATATGTTCTTGATGACAAAAAGACTGTAGCACAAGCTGTTGAGGCTGCTGCAAAAGAGCTTGGCGGAACTGCTGAGATCGTAGACTTTATCCGTCTTGAAGTGGGTGAAGGTATCGAGAAAAAAGTTGACGACTTCGCTTCTGAAGTTGCAGCGCAAATGGGTTAAGGATTTTTCCTTACCCAACTTTGCTATAATCATAGCATGAATTTATTATCCGCAAAAAATATATCACACACGTTTGACTACGAACTTTTTCACAATGTTTCACTTGACTTAGAAGAACAAGATTCGATCGCTATTATAGGGATCAGTGGAAGTGGAAAATCAACTCTTTTACATATTCTCTCAACACTTTTAAAAGCTGATAGTGGGGATGTAGAGCTCTTTGGCGAAAATGTAGCCATGATGAGCAAAAAGAAACTCTCTCAGATCAAAAGAGATTCCCTTGGACTTGTGTTTCAATCCCATTATCTTTTTAAAGGTTTTTCTGCTCAAGAAAATCTAGAAGTTGCAGCAATCCTCTCTAATCAAGAGATCCAAGAGGAACTATTGGAGAGACTCTCTATCACCAAGAACATGGCGCAAAAAGTAACTGAACTCTCAGGTGGACAGCAACAAAGGGTCTCGATAGCAAGAGTACTTACCAAAAAACCTCGCATAATATTTGCAGATGAACCAACTGGCAACCTTGACAAAGCAACAGCCAAAGAGGTGATGAACCTTTTCTTTGAATATTGCCAAGAGCATAAAGCTGGGATGTTATTGGTGACACATGATGAAAAACTCGCTTATATGTGCAAGAAAGTCTATAGACTCGAGAATAAAGAGCTAGTAAAGGTACAATAGATGGGTTGGACAGAGGTATTTACTGACACCTACATGGTTGGCTTTGTACTTCTATTCTTTCGTTTTGCAGCGTTATTTATGGCGGCACCCATCTTTTCACACCAAAATATCCCAATGAATATCAAAGCAAGTATGGCTTTTTTCTTCTCTGTCGTTTTTTACTCCTCTATGCCTCCACTTGCGATGGAGATCACGATCACATCTCTTATTTTGGCAATACTCAGCGAGTTTATGCTCGGACTTGTTGTGGGAATTGTACTTCTACTTGCTTATAATGTTATCACCTTTGCAGGGGGACAGATATCGTTTATGATGGGTTTTTCTATGGCAAGTGCGATCGATCCTCAAACGGGTGTATCGATGCCAATCATTTCCCAATTTTTATCTTTGATAGGTCTTATGGTGCTCTTGGCGCTTGATCTGCATCACTGGCTCCTTCTTTTTATAGACGACTCTTTACGCGCAATCCCATTGGGTGGCTTTTTAATGACCGAAGATCTTTTCAATTATATCATCACTGCAGCGGGGAACATGTTTGTAGTTGGGTTTATGATCGCTTTTCCTATTACCGCTTTAGCCTTATTAGCGGATATCATCTTTGGGATGTTGATGAAGACTATGCCCCAATTTAATATCTTGGTGATCGGCTTTCCTATAAAGATTATGGTTTCATTTGTTGTACTTATAGCTACTTTGAGTGCAACAATGCTTATACTCAAGGGAGAAATGATAGAAGCTTTTAATACTTTAGAGATGTTTTTTTAGTTTTTTTTGCTACAATAACAACAATACCCTCAAAGGAAATAGCGTGAAAATATTACTTTTAAATGAAAATCCTGTCGTAAGTAAACTTGTCAAACTAAGTGCACAAAAAACTTCAGATGAAGTGGAGATAGTTGCAGATATAGATGAAATAGAGTCTGATAAATATGACTTACTTGTTCTTGATGATGCAAAATACACTGAGACGACACTTGAGGATTTGGAAAGTAAAATAAGTTTTGGTACGACACTTTTTATTTGCGCTAAAAATTCTGAAATCGATACAACTTCCTTTGACTCCGTCCTTCACAAACCATTCCTTCCAACTGACCTTGTAGAACTTTTTGCGTCTTTAGGTGAAGAGAATAACAGCTCTACTGAGGAGGTTACAGAAGATATTGATGAACTCGAAGATCTTGAAGCTCTTGATACTCCATTAGAACAGGAAGAAGAATCTTTACATGACCTTGATGATGATCTAGAAGAGCTCGATGAGATTGACGAGATAGATGACCTGCCAGAAGAGACTGAAGAATTGGATGATGCAGAAGAACTCGAGGAAGAGGGTGAGTTCTCTTTAGATGATGTTTCTGACGATGATGAAGTGCAAGCAGATGCAAAAAGTGTGCTTGATGAAGATGATGTTCAAGAGGTACAAAGCTTACTAGGGGAAACTGATGAAGAGGATCTTGAGGATGAAGAGCTCCTAGGCGATGAATTTGAAGAGAATGATCTAGAAGATGAGAAAGCTCAAGAGGAAGAGACTGAGGAAGATGATTTTGACGATGAGTTACTCCTAGAGGATGATACGATAGATAAAGAGGAAAGTGGATTAGGTGATCTCTCCTTAGACCATGGAGTAAGCTCTGAAGATGAAGAAGATTCTTTAGATGATGAAGAGATAGAGGATGATTTTATTCTTGAAGAAGATATGGATGAAGATGCAGACGAACAGGAGAACTTAGAAGATTCTGATCTAGAGGATGATTTCTCATTTGAAGATGATGAAGAACTTAAACAAGAGAAAACAGAAGAACCAGAAGAAGCGGAAGAAGCAGTGACTTCTGATGTATCAGAAGATCTAGATGAAGATTTTTCTTTTGAAGATGATGAGCAAGAAGTAGAAGAGGAGACAAAAGAAGAAGCAGAAATAGAGACAGAGATAGAGGACGGTGAAGAAAGCTCTCAAGATCTTGAAGATGCTCTTGATGGTATAGATTTTGACAATGAAAATTTGGATGATTTAGAAGCAGAAGATGAAGATGAAGAAGATCTCGAAGCGACGATCCAAAGTGCTGTAGATGAGCTCTCAGATGAGGATCTACAAAGTGAGATCGATGATGAAGAGCTCCTTGGTATGATGGAGAGTGAATTTGATGGCTTAGATGATCTTGATAGCCTTACATCCAAAGATCTTAAACTTGCGATAGGTGAAGAGGTGAACGATGAGAATGAAGATCTTGGAGAGGAAACGAAGGCAGATGAAGAGAGTGCCTTAGAAGTTACTCAAGAGAGTGAAGAGGAGGAGGGAGCAGATCAGAACGTAGAAGCCCTTAAAAAACTCCTTAAAGCACTCTCTAATGAAGAAGTAGCCGCTTCACTCAAGGGGATGAAGATCAATATTAATATAACATTAGGTGACAAATAATGAGGCTCAATAGTAAAAGTGGCGCAGTTTTAGTTCTTTCTGGGCCGAGTGGTGCTGGAAAAAGTTCTCTGATCAATAAAATAGCAGGTGATATCGGGGATTATTATTTTTCTATCTCTACGACGACACGACCAATGCGAGAAGGTGAAGTCGAGGGTGTACATTATCACTTTGTAAGTGAAGAGGAGTTCAAAAAAGATATCGAATCTGATTACTTTTTAGAATATGCTGTTGTACATGGAAACTACTATGGGACATCGATCAAACCAGTTAAACAAGCACTTCATGCAGGAAAACTTGTCCTTTTTGACATAGATGTGCAGGGAAATACGGCTGTAAATAATCGTTTAGGCGATATAACCACCTCTGTTTTTATCACGACCCCTTCGCTCTCGGAGTTAGAAAAAAGACTTCACAATCGCTCTACAGATGCAAAAGAGGTTATTGATAAGCGTATTAAAATGGCAAAACGGGAAGTGCAAAGAATTTCAGAATATGATTATCTTATCATTAATGATGATCTAGACGAAGCTGCAGAAGCTTTGACCTTGATTGCGAAAGCTGCCAAAATGAAAGTAGCAAATGAAGATGTAAATGCATTTGTGCAAAAATGGGAAGATATTTAAAAAAGTAATGAAGAAAAAGGGGCGATAAGTATAGTTACAGCAAAGTGTAGTTATACTTTTCGACTTAAATTATAAAAGGATTTTACATGGGCATGCCTAGTGGAACAGAACTATTAATAATCTTTGGAATTATCGTATTACTTTTTGGTGCGAAGAAAATTCCTGATCTTGCAAAAGGGATCGGTAAAGGTATCAAAAACTTCAAAAGTGAAATGAAAGATGAAGATGTAGAAGTCGCATCAAAAGAGGAGCCGAAAAAAGTAGAAAAAACAGAAGAAGTTGCATCTACTGAAGCTCCAAAAAATACTACAACACAAGCGTAAACCTTGAAGCAACGAGTATCGGCGCTTTTGCGCGAAAAGTTTGGTCGTGAAGTTGTTTTAGAAAAGCCACGTGACCGATCTTTTGGTCACTTCGCTACTCCTATTGCTTTCTCCCTTGCAAAAGAACTTAGAAAATCACCTATGGCTATCTCGGATGAGCTTGCTTCTTCATTTGATGGTCATGAAGAGTTTTCAAGTGTGGAATCGGTCAAAGGATATCTTAACTTTCGCCTGAGTGAGAACTTTTTGAGTGAGTATGCTTCATGGGCGCTTGAACATTCAAGTGAGTTTGCAAAACAAGAAAAAAGCCAAAAGATCCTCTTAGAGTTTGTCAGTGCAAACCCTACAGGACCTCTTCATATAGGACATGCTCGTGGTGCGGTCTATGGGGATACGCTTTTACGTTTAGGGCGCCATCTAGGCTACGATATCACAGCAGAATACTATGTCAATGATGCTGGAAATCAGATCGATCTCCTTGGGCTTTCTATTCAGCTTGAGGGGCGCTCTAATATCTTGCATCAAGAGGTAGAATATCCTGAGAGCTATTATCGTGGAGAGTATCTTAGTGATCTTGCACTTCAGGCTGTAGAGCATTTTGGCAAAGAGATCCTCAGCGATGAGAGTCGCCAAAAAGAGCTTGCACTTTGGGCAAAAGAGATCGTGATGGAGATCATCACCAAAGATCTAGGCGATACCAATATCTTTTTTGACACCTTTGTGAATGAATCTTCACTTTACTCTGACTGGGAAAGAGTGATGGCAAAAATGGGCGAGGGTGTGTATGAAAAAGATGGCAAGATGTGGATCGCTTCTGAGTCTCGTGGAGATGAAAAAGATAGAGTAGTTGTACGTGAAGATGGGCGTCCTACTTACCTAGCAGGTGATATCGTTTACCATAACCAAAAATTCGAACGTGAATATGATCACTACATCAATATTTGGGGTGCAGACCACCATGGCTACATCCCAAGGGTCAAAGCGGCAGTTGAGTTTTTAGGCTATGAGAGCGAAAAACTTGAAGTGCTTTTATCTCAAATGGTGAGTCTGTTAAAAGATGGCGAGCCGTATAAGATGAGTAAACGTGCGGGGAATGTAATACTTATGAGCGACATCGTCGAAGAGATTGGATCCGATGCACTTCGTTTTATTTTTGCATCTAAAAAGAGCGATACATCTCTAGAGTTCGATCTCGCAGAGTTTAAAAAGCAAGATAGTTCAAACCCGATTTTTTACATCCAATACGCTCATGCACGTATTCAGACGATCCTCTCCAAAAGTGATCTGAGTAAAGAGGAGATTTTGGCGGCTTCTTTGAAAAATCTTGGGGAGAGTGCAGATAGCTTACTTTTTGATGCACTCTTACTTCCTGAAGTGGTCGATGATGCCTTCCATTCACGTCAAGTACAAAAGCTTAGTGAATATCTGAGATCACTCGCTGGTGCACTTCATAAGTTCTATTATGATTATCGCATTATCGGAACAGAAGATGAGGCGAAACTTTTAAAACTTTTTATGGTTGTAGCACTCTCTTTAAAAACTGGACTCTCTTTAATGGGAATCGAGGCGAAAGACTATATGACAAAAGAGGATGAGGACTAAACCTTCTCCTACTTTTGAAGCAGATGGGATTCTTTGAGCTGGGGATAAAGCTCTAAGATCTCTTTTGCAGAACTCTTTGGTATCTGTATCAACAGTGGTTTTTTTTCTGCATCAAGCCACGATACTACTCTCTTTATATCTTCAAGACTCATAGCGCTACATCCTGCTGTTGGTGCATCTTTTCTTTTGTAGACATGCATAAAAATACATGATCCTCTTTGTTTGATCGCTTCGCTATTGTGCGCGACAACAACACCTAGCTCATATTGATGATCCTCTCTTTGCATCACCTCATAACTTTTTGGTGCATCACTTGGATTGCGCACAATAGTATTGTAATGTTTGGATGTAGAATCATCCACGCAAAGAAGATCTTTGGTCGCATGATGGTAGGGTAGTTTGAAATTATTCTCTTTTTTATAACCAAAAAGTGCAGTGAGTTCAAAGATTCCAGCGGGTGCTTTTTTGTCCCCTTCATGCTTGATCGGGTCTCCATCTTTTTGGCTGAGATTACGAACTCCAAGACCCCAGCCAAGCCCGTTGGCACCGAGAGTAACATCGATTGTGTCAAAGAGTTTTTTTCCATCTTCAAAACACTCCATCTTGGCGTGGTAACTTTGCATATCTTCACTCACAATAAGGATGATTTGCTCAGATGGGTGCAACAATAAAGGGAAAACTAGAGCGATTAAGATGTTTTTTATCATAATGTATGGTACTATTACCCATCTATGAATAAGATTAAAAGTTACGGGATGTATGATGAATATAAATATAAGAAAAGCTGAAGAAAAAGATGCTTCTTTCTTGGCTGAAATGATACTACAAAGCACTCGAGCAGGCAAGAAGTATGGTATCTTCGATTTGGTTTTTCCTAGTAAAGATGATGCGAAAGTAAAACATTGCATAGAGCAACTTACAATATCGAGTGCAAAAAATCATTGTCATTACACCAACTTTTTAATCGCAGAGGTCGATGGTAAATCAGTGGGTACACTCTGTAGCTATGAGCCTCGTATCTCCAATCAAGAAGCTTTTATGGCAGCACTCGATGAAACGGGATGTGAACATGCTTCTTTGGATGATCTTGATATCCTAAGAGAGTGTGATTTTGGACTTAACAACAGAACTCTTATGTTTGATTTTATGGAAGAGATCAATGGCTTTGAGGATGTAGGTATCTTAAAAGCATTGATGCAAAAAAGTTTACTCACAGCACGTCTCAAAGGCTACCGAATTGCGCAAACTATTGTAGAAAAGGGCTCTTTAGAGATATTACTTGATTATAAGAAACTAGGCTTTAAAGAGGTGAGGGAAAAAGAGTGTGAACTTTACAAAGAGAAGTTTGGAAGATCGGGTCTGATCCTTCTGAGTATTGATTTTTAAGGAGAGGCTATAGAACTCTCAGCCCTTTCTCTATTTCCCTCTCTTTTGGCTATTTTTTTAGCCCTCTATTTTAAAAATGTACTTCTTTCACTTTTAAGTGGCATTATCTTAGGAATTTTGCTTTTACACGATTTTTCACCCTTTGGCTCTCTTGAAGCTTTTATCACACTTTTTGCCTCTTTACTCTCACAAGGATGGATACTTTTTACACTTGGTTTTGCGATACTCGTGGGAAGTATCATGGCGCTTATTGAAAAATCGGGTGGTATAGAGGGCTTTGTAACGATTGTACAGCATGAAAAATCTTTTATCAACTCACCACGCTCCTCTTTGATGCTCAGCTATGTTGTGGGGATCGTTATCTTTGTCGAATCTACGATTACATCCCTTGTAGCAGGTGCTATAGGAAAACCTCTATGTGATAAGCACGGTATATCAAGAGAAAAGCTCGCTTTTGTATGTGACAGCACCGCTGCACCTGTGAGTGCTTTGATCATTCTTAATGGCTGGGGTGCCTTGCTTTTAGGACTTATTGCTACGCAGATATCTTTAGGGCAGATAAGTGGCAATAGTATGGATATTCTCATCGATTCTATTTTGTATAACTTTTATGCGATGAGTGCACTGCTTGTTACTTTTTTAGCGATCTGGTTTAATATCGATCTTGGTGAGATGAAACGTGCAAAGCCTGCACTTATTCAAAGCCATCGTATCTCTGTAAAGCAGGCAAGTATGTTTTTAATGCTTTTGCCTATTGTGCTGATGGTCGTGTTGGTCTTTGTGTTTTTGTATATCACGGGTGATGGGGATATTTTGCAGGGAAGTGGTTCGAGTAGTATTTTTTATACAATGCTTTTTACTTGGCTCTTTATGCTTGTATATTATGTAGGAACAAAAAATATGAGCTTCAAAGAATGGAGTGTAACTTCAGTACAGGGTGCTATCAAGCTCATTCCTATTGCAGCAATTTTACTTTTTGCTTTTGCTCTTGCCCAGATCACAGTTGAACTTAAAACTGGGCTCTATCTTGCTTCACTTGCACAAGGGGTGATCCGTATAGAGTTTTTGGCAGTGGTGATCTTTTTGCTCAGCTCTCTTATCGCTTTTTCTACGGGAACGAGTTGGGGAACTTTTAGTATTATGATCCCTGTGGCTGTTCCTATGGCGGTGGGGATGGATGCAAATATCGCGCTGTGTATTGGTGCGGCGATCTCAGGGGGTGTACTTGGAGATCACTGCTCCCCTATCTCAGATACTACGATCGTTGCTGCTATGGCGAGTGAGTGTGGTTTGGTAGAGCATGTAAGAACACAGCTTCCTTATGTTCTTATCAGTGCGTTTATCAGTATGATTCTTTTCTTTGTTTTTTCAATTTTCTAAAAAGTGATTGATGCTGTAGCGTAGATCTTCATCGAGATTTTCCATACTTGTAAGCATCCAGCGTAGATATCCAGCATCACTTGAGGCTACTTCTTGGAGTGTTTTGCCTTTGTATTTTCCAAAACGAAATGTTTGGATCAAAATAGGGGTGTTGGTGAGATCTACCATCTTCTCTACAGGATTTTCTCCTGGAAATTGTTTTTGTACCGCTTCACGCAAGCGCGAGAGGAGGAGTTTGAGCACAAGTACATCCCCTATGGCATCGTGGGCTTTGACCTCAATACCTAGAGCATCTGCCTCTTTTTGTTCCTCTTTGTAAAGCTCCATCTTGTAGCGAAAGTATTGGAGTCTATGCGCTTCTTCCTCTGGAAAAAGGTGCTTTGCAACACGCAGGGTATCTATCACTTTCATTTGTGTAATAAATCCCTCTTTTGCTAACATCCCAAGGTCAAAAGGGGCATTGTGAATAATCATATAGTTATTGGGAGTATTAAGCTCTAAGAGTCTTTGATACGCGTGTGTTTGTGTACACTCAGGTTTGCCCTCAAGCATAGCAGGGACGATCCCATGTACCTCCATCGCGCCAAAGCTAATAGGAACTGAGGTGCTACAAAGCTCGTTATGTACCTCGATCTCTTTGGCACCAAGCACCATATATCCCAGCTGAATTACTCTGTCAATCTCTGCTGCACCTGTTGTTTCTGTATCTAATATCACATATTGTATAGCCAAAATAAACCTTTATAAAAATGCGTCTTGCATATAATTTTGTTGTACATCCAAATACTCTTGGGAGAGTTGAATATGAAGTGTTCTCTCATCAAAAGAGTACTTGCAAAAGATCACAAAATGAAGTGGATATATTTTTCCATCAAAGTTGAAATCCTTTACACCGAGTGGTTCATTGAGCTCTTCTAGGAGCTTACGAATATAGAGGAGAGATTCTTGTGTATCTTCAAGCTTGAGGAGTCGTAAAATAGCCTCAATTTTGATATACATATCCAAATCACCATCATCATTCTCTTTGTAGGTGTTATAAAGAGCACGTGCGAGTCTCATGGCATCTTGGCTAAGTGGCTCTGATAAAAGTGTTTGTTTTTTATTCTCAGTATTCATGGATGTAATATATTCTTTTTGTGATTAAAAGCTTATAAATGCTACACTACGCGATAAAAAAGAGGGTATTCTTTGATTAGTTCTGCACCATTGTATCTTTTTATTCTAGCTCTTATTGCAAGTTCTTTTCATCTTGTGGAGATAAAATTTCGTATTAAGTTTTTCTCTTTTATCCCTGCTGTGGTGATGATCTATGCTTTGAGCATGATAATGGCGAGTTTTGGACTTTTTGAAAAAAATGAAGCGATCAGGGACGTCTATAGCTCAGCAAAGAACAACCTTTTGCCTGCGATGCTTTTTTTGATGCTCTTGCAAGTAGATCTAAGACATTTCATTCGGCTTGGAAAGTCTTTGATCTTTGCGTATCTTTTAGCAGTTTTTTCCCTAGCAATTGCTTTTGTGCTTATAAGCATACTCTTTCATTTTGACAGTGTCGAGGCCTCTGCTTTTGGAGCTTTGGCAGGAAGTTGGATGGGTGGCACTGCTAATATGATTGCTGTAGGATCTGCTCTTGGCATTAGTAATGAAGCGTATGGATACGCACTTATTGTCGATAGTGTCAACTATACTTTATGGGTGATACTCTTGTTGTTTTTTGTCCCTTTTGCGCCCCTTTTTAATCGCTGGAGCAGATCCAAGAGCACAAAATTCCAAGAGCTTGAAGTGGGATGTAGCTGCACTTTAGGTCCAAAGCGCTATTGGTTTTTACTTCTTTTAGCACTTGGTGTCTCTTTGTTCGTGCAAATCTTTGTAGAGTTCCTTCCTTGGGTAGAAAAGACAACAGGAGTAGTTGTATTTGCGACATTTTTGGGAATTTTAGGCTCCTTTACAAAGTTAAGAGAGATGGGCGGTTCCTCTAAGATCGCTACGACGATGCTCTATCTGCTCATCGCACTCATTGGCTCACAAGCATTTTTTGAGAGTTTTGAAACTCTTGGTGTTTATGTGTTTGCAGGTTTTCTTATCTTAGTTTTTCATGCACTCATAATGGTGCTCGGTGCAAAGCTTTTAAAGCTTGATCTCTTTAGTATTGCTGTAGCTTCACTCGCTAATATCGGAGGTGTAGCCTCAGCACCCCTTTTGGCGGCAGCGTATGATAAATCACTTGTTGGAGTGGGCGTGCTTATGGCGGTGATGGGCTATATTATCGGAACATTTGGAGGTTTACTTGTGGGGAATATTTTACGAGGTTTGGCACAATGAAGATCATATCTATCGAGCATAGTATAGAAAAGATCGCTCTTAAAACTCCGTTTAAAACAGCTCTACGAACCGCTTGGGATGTAGAGTTTGTTCGGGTGTGTGTGCGTTGTGAGGGTGGGGTATTTGCTTATGGTGAAGCTCCAGCTACAAAAGCGATCACGGGGGAGGGTCTTGAAGAGATCGTGGCATCTCTTGAAAAGGTTGCTGGGCTTTTTATAGGCAAAAGTATTGGGGAGGCGTTTGTGCTCCTTGATACCCTCAGCGATATTGGAAGCAGTACGATCGCAGCTCTAGATATCGCCTTTGTTCTTTTGGATGCCCTACAAAAAAAACAGACTCTTTTTGAATATTTTGGCACACAAAATAAAGAAGCTCTCAAAAGTGCGATCACTATTAGTTTGAATAGTTCTCAAGAGATGCTTTGTGATGCAAAAAAAGCGTATGAAGAGGGGATGGATATTCTCAAGATCAAGCTAGGAGCGGATATTTCCCATGCAACAAAAGTGGTGCATCGTATTGCAAAAGAAGTTCCAAAAGCAGTTTTGCTTATTGATGCCAATCAGGCTTGGGATGTAGAGGGATCAAGGAAGTTTATCGATGCAATAAGGTCTTTGGATGTAGCACTAATTGAACAACCTCTTGGTGCAAAAGAGCGAGAGGAGATGGCTGAGCTTACGCGATATTCATCGGTACCAATTCTTGCAGATGAGTCTGTATTTACACTCGAAGATATGCGTTATGTCGTAGAACATAGGTGTGCCGATATGATCAATATCAAGTTGATGAAATGTGGGGGAATACGCAAAGCAAGGGAGATGCTCGAATATGCACGCTCAAACAAGATAAAGTGTATGATGGGTTCGATGCTTGAGGGGCCAAACTCGATACGTGCAGCAATCCATTTGAGCTTTGCTTATCGGGATGTGATCACTTTTGTGGATCTCGATTCGCCGATGCTTTATAAACAGAGTCACGAAAATATGCCCCAAGATTTTATCTATAAAGGGAATTGTATTGGAATAATATAGAGACACTTTTGCTATAATGGTTAGAAAATTTTGACTTAAGGCGTCGCATGAGTTATCTTACAAAAGTGAAGTTCACTATTCTTTTTATATTTTTAGTACTTGTGCTCTTTGTGTATCAAACGACGACAGCCACACTTCGCTCTTATACCGCTTCATCGTATGCAAAAAACATCGATATTCTTGAGGGAAATTATAAAGCAAGTATTAATCTTTATCAAGTTATGGCAGATGGCTTTTATCATTCTTTGATCAATCAAGAAAACATTTTAAGTCTTGTAAGCCAAGCAAAAAATGCGCAAGATGCACAGAAGAAAACAGAGTTGCGTCAACAACTTTATCATTTGCTTGAGCCACACTATAAAAGTTTGCAAAAGAAAGGTTTAAATATTGTTTTGTTTGCCTTTGAAGACAATAGCGTCTTTTTGCGTGTGCATAAACTATCAAAATATAATGATGATATCTCTTCTGTACGAAAGATAATTGTAGATGTAAATGCAAATAAAAAGATCATTCGAGGATTCGAACAAGGTAAGGTCTCTCATGCTTTTCGTAATGTTTATCCGATCTACTATAAAAATGAGTATTTAGGATGCGTCGATATCTCTTTTTCTTCAGAGAGTATGCAAAACTACATCTCTAATATAAATGGTGTATATACCCATTTTTTAGTCAAAAAATCCCTTTTTGATACACGGCTATGGAAGTCGGTGCGTAGTGTGAGCTACATCCAAAGCAGTGAACATGAAGAGTACCTCTATACAAAAACAGCTTCGGATAGTGCGGAAAGATCAAACGATCTTTATACACAACTCAGCGAGCTTTTAAAAACACAGATCAAAGAAAATATGGATGCGCAGAGGAGCTTTGCCCTCTCAGTGGATAAAGATGAAGCAAGCTATATCCTTGCCTTTAAGCCTATACGAGGGTATAAAAACACAGAGGTGATGGCATATATCGTTTCTTATGTTCCAAATAAAGATCTCTATACTGTTCGTCAAGGCTACTACCTTATTAATGCAAGTTTATTCCTTATTCTTGCATTTTTAGCGCTTACTCTTTTTTATATTATCAAACAACGAGAGTCTCTTAAGCAAGATGTTATGCAAAAGACAAAAATGATCGAGAAAAAGAGACGTAAGATAGAAAAGATACTTCAGTCATTTGATAAGAATGTGATCTATTCTCGTACAGATATGCGCGGTGTGATCACCCATGTGAGTGAGGCTTTTTGTGAGATCAGTGGCTATACAGAGGAGGAGCTTTTAGGAAAGCCTCACAATGTCGTACGCCATGAAGATATGCCAAAAGAGGTTTTTGAACAGATGTGGAATTCCTTGCAAAAAGAGGGAAAATGGACAGGCGAGGTCAAAAACAAAAGAAAAGATGGTAGCTCTTATTGGGTCTATTCTAAGATAGAACGCGATTATGATGATTTTGGTAATCCACTAGGTTATTACGCTGTGCGTGAAGATATCACATCCAAAAAAGAGGTAGAGACACTCAAAGCTGAGCTCGAAGAGTTCAATAAACATCTCGAAGCTGAGGTGCAAGAGAGAACCCAAGAGGTCATAGCTCTGAGTGATGAGATACAAGAGACACAAAGAGAGGTCGTCTTTACCATGGGTGCAATCGGCGAGAGTCGTAGCAAAGAGACGGGAAATCATGTCAAAAGAGTCGCGGAATACTCTAAGCTCCTAGCACTTCATTATGGATTGGACCCTGAGGATGCCGAGTTGCTTAAACAAGCTTCACCGATGCATGATATAGGAAAAGTGGCGATCCCTGATGCTATTTTAAATAAGCCTGGACGTTTTAATAATGAAGAAAGAGAGATCATGGATACACACGCTCAGCTTGGCTATGAGATGCTCAAACACTCCTCAAGACCACTTCTGAAAATGGCAGCGACCATCGCTTATGAGCATCATGAAAAGTGGGATGGCACGGGATATCCTAATAAGCTTGTAGGTGAGAATATAAGTATTTATGGAAGAATTACGGCTCTCGCAGATGTCTTTGATGCTCTTGGAAGTGATAGAGTGTATAAAAAAGCGTGGGATCTAGAACGTATTCTTGAGCTTTTTAAAGAGGAGAGAGGAAAACATTTTGATCCTCAGCTCATCGATATTTTTTTAGAGAATCTCGAGCAGTTCCTCGAGATTCGAGATAGATTTCAAAATTAGTGTTCGTTTGCTCTTTGCTCTTCGAGAACTCTATCCATGATCTCAAAGAGTTTTTCTGAAGCTTCTTCCATTTGGATGAAGTTGTTTTTCACAAACTCTTTGTTGTTGTAGACGTTTTCTTTTTGCATCAGTTCAAAAACTTCTCTGACTGATGAATGTACTACTGCGTGTGGAGCATCAAGATCTTTAAAGCTTTTTGCATCTTTAAAGATCTCTGCTCCTTCACTCTCGTACCATTTTCCAAATCTACATCCATGATGATCGGTAAATTCTTTATAGGTTTCGCGTTCAAAATGGCTCATCGCATCGGATTTAAAGAGGATATGATCCATCTTTGCAAGGATGATGAAGTTTTTGTTCTTCATGTAGCTACTTGATTTAAGTACAGCATTTGAAACATTGCTAAATTTCTCCATTGAATCATTGAGCGTCATTACATTTTGTGTTGATTCATCGGCGATCTTCGTGAGTGCCTGAGAATTTTCAAGCATCCCGTTGGACTCTTGCTGAAGTGTAGAGATAGAGATAGATATCTCATTGGTCGCTTTGCTTGTGCGCTCTGCTAGTTTGCGCACTTCATCAGCAACGACTGCAAATCCACGTCCGTGTGCTCCTGCACGTGCTGCTTCAATAGCAGCATTGAGTGCAAGAAGATTCGTTTGATCTGCGATATCTTTGATAAGGTCAATCACTGATGTAATCTCGTTTGTGCGGCTCGTCACTGCTTCGACCGAATGATCATTTTCAACGATGATCTGTGTGAGTTTGTCAAAATTTTGGCTCATCGCTTCAATAACACGGTTATTTTCATTAGAAAGCTCTGCACTTTCAAGGGCTTCGTGCGCAAGTTGTGTAAGAGCATCATTATTTTCGCTGATTTGAGACTGGATGATCTCAAAATTTTCAATAGAGCCTTTTCCTGTTTTAAGGAGTTCATTGATAAAGTTCTCCTTCTCTTGGGCAATATATTCCTCTTGCATCGCATCGATACTACGGTTGATCAGCTCTCCTGTTTTGACAAAGGAACTATTAAGACCTGTGGTGTTGATACGTCTGAAATACTTGTTTTTACTTGCATATTCGATAGAAGTATTGACCTCACGCACAAGACTCTCCATCTGATCAAAAAGATCGTTTAGATTCCAAGCGAGATCGGCGAGTTCTCCACCGCCAGCGATATGATGTTGGCGGTTTTCAAAGTTCCCATTTTTAGCTTCTCTGATAATATTAGAAGATTTGGAAATACTATCACGTGTAATATGGATCTGTCTATATACATAGATTGCAATTGCAAAGTTGAGCATATTAAAAACAAAAGTCGCTAAATGAAACTCAAAAAATATTGCAGATATAGCCAGACCTAGTCCAACAACTCCGATGTGGGCATAGTTTGCATAGTGTAATTTAGAAAGAGAGGATAAATTCATCATATTGCACTCCTTTTTCTTTAAGTAGTTCATCCATCATCTTCTCACTTGCGGCTATGCCACCCCGCTTTTCAGCATCTAAAAGCTTTTTATAAAGTGGGATAATCACCTCAAGTGCTTTTTTACTCGGGTTTCTACGTGCTGAGTGATATCCCACAACCTTATCATTAAAATATGAGGGTGTAACATTTGCCATCACCCAATAGTACGAGCCATCTGCGCAAAGGTTTTTTACATACGCATGGATCTCTTCACCTCTTTGAAGATAGGTCCATAGATATTTAAAAATGATTTTTGGCATATCTGGATGGCGTATAATATTGTGTGGTTTTCCAACAAGGTTGTCTTCATCCATCCCAACAATCTCCATAAATCCCTTATTCGCATAAGTGATGATCCCCTTTGTTGTCGTCTTTGTAACGAGGAGTTGGTCTTGTGGAAATGTTTTTTCGTTATTATTTGGAGTTATTTTCATTAATTTCCTTTACACTTCAATTTTTTCTGGTCTCTTGGCAATAAAACGCAACCAAATATATCCAAATAGTCCTGCAAAAAGCGAAGCACTAAGTATTCCAACTTTTGCTTGAAAAAGCATTGAAGGATCCCCTAAAAATGCGAGTTCTGCTACAAATATGGACATCGTAAAGCCGATACCACCCAAAAAAGCTACACCAAAGATCTGGCTCATACTACTCCCCTCTGGAAGCTTTGCAATCTTTAATTGAATAGCGAGGTATGCTATGCCAGCGATCCCAAGTACTTTTCCAAGAAGCAAACCAGAAATGATACCTAGTGAGATAGGCTCTACAATTGTTGTAGACAAAGAGGAAAAATCAATGGATATTCCTGCATTTGCAAGAGCAAAAAGAGGAATCACGAGTAAACTCACAGGAAGATGCAAGGAGTGTTCTAGACGTGCTGCAGGTGGATTTACTGAATCTATTTTATCTTTGATATTTTGTAAGATCGCTTTTTGATCTTCATGAAGCGTATGGGTCTCATTGGGTGGGTAGTTGTCATACTCTTTGAGTAAATTTTTGGTGTGTTTGGTAAATGTATCTTGGGTTCGTTTTGGCTTGGATGGGATACTAAGAGCTGCTATGACACCCGCGATGGTCGCATGAACGCCCGATTCGAGCATAAAGTACCACATAATGACACCGACGATAAAGTATGCGATTGTGTTGTGGATCCCAAAGCGATTAAATGCAACCATCACCAAGAACATCCCAAGGGCTAAAAATAAGAAGTTGGCTTGAATGGTTTCGGTATAAAATAAAGCAATAACAAGAACAGCACCCAAATCATCTACAATAGCAAGGGCAACTAAAAAAGTTACAAGTGCGGTGGAGACTCTTTTGCCTAAAAGTACTAAAGCACTAATTGCAAAAGCGATATCGGTTGCCATAGGGATACCCCAACCATGGGCTGCATCTGTTCCTTGATTGATAAAGAGATAGATAAGGGCTGGAATCACCATCCCTCCAATTGCTGCGAGAATAGGCAAAATTGCTACACGAAGGTCTGAGAGCTCTCCTGCGAGAATCTCTCGCTTGATCTCAAGCCCGATGATAAAAAAGAAAATTGCCATGAGCCCATCGTTGATCCAGTGGTGTACCGTATGAGAAAGCTTCCAAGAGCCAACCTCTACATTGATGTAGGTATGAAAAAGGTGTGCATATTCATCTGCAAATGCTGTGTTTGCGAGAATAAGAGCAAGAATAGTGGTAAACATCAAGATCAGACCCGTTGTGGTCTGTGCATGTAAAAAGTGCTCAAAAGGGGTCGCTATCTTGTTAAATGTCTTTTCCCATGGGGCGTAAATTCTCATCTTTTCTCCTAAAATATATTCTTGGTAGAGACGCGCAGTTGTGCCATCTGATAGGCTGCATCTCTTTGTCCATTGCGGCGTGCTCTTGTCCACCATTTGATAGCATTATCCTCGCTTTGTTCTACCCCATCACCGTCGTAGTAGAGTTTGCCTAAGAGATACTGTGCCTCGCCATCATTTTTATAAGCGGCTTCATCAAAAATAAGATCAAAAACCTCTTTGAATTTTCTATCGTTGTAGAGCTGGTATGCTTCATCTATGATTGTTGACATAAAATATCCTTGAAATAATTGATGTATTATATCCAAGAAGTAGGGCTTAAAAAAAAAGAAGTATAATTTTTCTTATGAATTTACAAGAACTTAAAGATAAAAAAATTCTTCTTTTTGGGCGTTCTCGCGCCTTTGATGAAGAGGAGTTTCACACACAGCTTTTGCACCATAAAATAGAGCGAGTCGATAGCTATGAAGAGGATGTCGTCTTGATCATTGAGGGGCGTATGATGAGCCCGTATGAGCAAAATGAGAGCGATGCACTCTATGAGAAAAAAGTGGCACCTTTCGACTCTATTGACGCTTTAGAAAAAGCGCTTGTAGAGCAGATCAAAGAGGATACGCTGATAATGAGTTTGAAGCTTAGCCGTGATAAAGGGCGACTGCTGAGTTTTTTAAAAAACACCATCATCTCAGATACTCTGTTTTTAAAACTCCTTGGGATGTATGCGTGGGGCGGGGAAGATTTTTTTGAAAATGACAGCAACAGAGATGTGTCCGCAGCTCTTATCCGTAGGTTTTATCACAACATAGAGCGCAATCACAATGTCGAATACGCGACACTCGGACTGATGCACCTTATCTCTCAAACAAATAACAGTGAGCTTATCGAGGCTATCTTCAAGCTTGAGCCTTTGCAAAAAGAGCTTGAAAAAAAAGAGGTCGATTCGAAGTTTAGTATCCTCGAAGCGATGGTACGAAATCTCGCGACGCCCAAGAGTGTTTTAGAAAGCCTCATCAAAAAAGCTCCAGTATCTCTCTTGGTTTCCGTAGCTCTGCGCGAAGATTGTGATACTTCGATGCAAGAGGCACTTTGGAGTAAAGAAGATGAGAAGATCAATGAGGCTTTGAGTCTTAACAGTAGGCTTGATACGAAGATCATCGAGTCCTTTTTAGAGAATAGGGTAGCGAAATATCTTGTAAATATTGCAAAAAACATCCAACTCACCCAGACTCTTTTTGGGATGTTGCAAGAATATAAAGAGGCTTTAGCACATAATAGCTCTTTGGATGGTGAGATGCAAAAGAGACTCTTTACAGGCAAGAAGCAAGAGCTATGGTGTGCTTTGGCTGCAAACCCAGCACTTGAGCAAGAACTCTTTGAGAAACTTTTGCAAGAGGGAGAGTCCGAGGTGAAGATGGCACTTTTCGCAAACCCATCGGCACCTCAAGAGCTTTTGGATCAAGCCTATGAAGATATGATATTTCACCTCTCTTTGGCGTCTAATCCTGCTACATCCAAAGAACTACTCTCATCCCTTGCACAAAGTCAAAACAAAGAGATACTGGTCGCTCTTGCACAAAATATAAACACACCCATTGAGACACTCTATCAGCTCCAACTCGATAGCCATCTGCAAAAATATGTCAAAGAAAACCCAAGTTTTGGGGCGCACATCCAAAGTCAAAATATTGGCTGGATGATATAAGGATATCTATGAAAGCATCAGAGTTAACAACTGTTCTTAGTGCATTATGCACACAAAAAGTACCTACATTTTTGTGGGGGGCACCAGGGATTGGGAAGTCTTCTATTGTCAAGCAGATAGCGCGAGAAAAAAATATAGGTTTTATTGATCTGCGTCTTGCTTTAATGGATCCAACGGATCTAAAAGGGATCCCCTTTTATGACAAAGAATCCCACAGTGCACTTTGGGCACCCCCCGCATTTTTGCCACGAGAGGGAGAGGGTATCTTATTTTTAGATGAACTCAATTCTGCTCCACCATCAGTACAAGCCTCTGCTTATCAGCTTATTCTTGATCGCTGTGTTGGGGAGTACACGCTACCAGATGGTTGGGCGATCGTTGCTGCTGGAAATCGTGAGGGAGATAGGGGAGTGACGTACCGTATGCCTGCACCCCTTGCCAATCGCTTTGTCCATTTTGAGATGGAGGTGAGTTTAGAAGACTGGCGCGATTGGGCATACAAAAGTGCTTTGGACACACGTATCATCTCTTATATCGCATACAAAAGAGAACACCTGTTCACATTTGATCCAAAAAGTGATACAAAAAGCTTTGCAACCCCTAGAAGCTGGGAGTATGTAGATAGTATTTTAAAAAGCAAAATCCAAGATACCCTTCTGCTTCAGACACTTAGTGGAGCTATTGGAAGGGATGTAGCCGTTGGATTTTTGAGTTATGCAAAGGTGATGGAGCGTTTGCCTGATATCTCTGAGATCCTTGAGAATGGCAAGGGAGAATATAGCGAGGAGATTGATGTCTTGTATGCTCTGAGTACTGGGCTTGTGAGTGCGCTTTTAGCCAATACAAGTGAGCAAAGAGTCGATAATCTTCTCTCCTACACACTCGAACTTCAAAGTGAATTTGCTGTGATGATAGTACAAGACTTACAAAGAAATGGTGTGAGTATGGAACACTCCAAAGTGTTTGAAGCGTGGGTGAGAAAGTTTTCCTACCTTTTGGCGTAGCAGATTTTAGAAGAGATCTGCATGTCCAAAGAATATAGCTTTTTCCGGATCTTTTCGCATCGATTCTAAGATCTCAATGGCTCTTTTTTTCGTAGGAGTATCAAAATAGATCAGCATATTACGCGAAAAGATATAATCAAATTTTCCTAAATTTTGAAATTCTGCTTCAAAGATATTACAGACATAAAAACTTACAAGATTTTTGATATTTTGATGGAGGGCATACATATCCTCTTGTTGGTCAAAATAGCGTGTACGAAGCTCATAGCTCAGGTTTTTGAGGTTACGTTCGCGATAGAGTCCTTCTTTTGCGCGTTTGATCGCCAGGGAGTTTATATCTATCCCTACAATCTCAAAATCAGAGCTACTAACCCCTGCTTCAAGGAGTGCAATAGCTATAGAGTAACTCTCTTCACCTGTAGCACTAGGTGCACAGAGGATACGTATTTTTTGTCTTTCTTGTTTGACCAAAGAGACAAGTTGTTCTATTTGTGAAAACTCACGGTAAAAGAAAGTCTCATTGGTCGTGAGGCGATTGATGAGATCTTGGCGTAGTTCATGATCTGTTTGAATCTTCTCTAGAAGCATATCATAAGAGAAGATGTTATGACTTCTACAAAAAGTTTTCGCCTTTGAGTTTAAGATAGAGAGTTGTTTATCAAAAGTTACACCACTGAGTGTTTTAAAGTACTCAGCAAGGCTTTGGATATTAGAAAAATCTTCTACTACCTGTATATTGTTTTGCTCCTGGGTTGGAGTCTTTTTTTGAAAAAGCCAATCAAACATAGGAGGCTCCAAAAGTATGAATGAGAGAGATGATCTCGTCTAGGTCTTTGACTTGTACGTCCTGAACCCTCTCTTTTGCACGTGCAGGTATACCGTACACTATAGCGCTCTTTTGGCTCTCTGCTATGCATTGAACCCCTTTTTGTGCTAAAGCGCTACATCCATCAACACCATCATCACCGATCCCTGTAAGCAATATAGGCAAGAGGGTGTATTGTCCTATCAGAGGTAGGGCGGAGAAAAAGAGCTCGTTGATATCTGGATTAAAATGGGCATTTTGTTTTGTTGTGATATGAAATCTGATCCCTTGGGATGTAGCTTCAAACTCACAGTTATTCGTGACAATATAAACAGCATTAGCAAAGATAAGCTCTTTATCTTGTGCAAGAAGAATATTTTGTTTTGATTTTTCTCTAAGACGCTTGACAAAGCTTGGCAAAAAATCAGCTCCCATATGTTGTGCGATAATAATAGCCGTATCGTGAAGTCCAACGAGTGAGGATAGGATCTTTTCAATATGAGCGGGCCCCCCAGTGGAGGCACCTATGAGGATGAGTTTTTTAAGTTCTAAAGATTTCAAGCTTACTATTCAACTCTTCAGTCATCGAATTAAGATGCTCAGCTGCCGCTGCGATCTCTTCAACATTTCTAGCATTGGTACTAGAGATCTCATTGATAGAAGATACTTTCGAAGCGATCTCACCAACACGTTTTCCAGTTTCTTCAAAGTCAGCAACTGTTTTATCAGTAGCCCTCACTGCCAACTGAACGATCTCAACACTCTCGGTGATCTTTGCTTCTACATCCGAAGCAGATGTTGCAAGCGCTTGGATCTCATGAGAATTATCATTCATCTGTGTGCTTGCATCCATGATCGATTGAACGATCACATTGATCGTTGCATTGATCTCAACAAGAGATTTTTGTGTACGTTCAGCAAGTTTTCTTACTTCATCTGCAACCACGGCAAACCCACGTCCATGTTCTCCAGCACGCGCAGCTTCGATCGCAGCATTGAGCGCGAGAAGATTTGTTTGATCTGCAATGTCACTGATCACCTCAAGCACAGATTTCACTTGGTTGGCATCATTGGAGAGTGTATTCATTCTCTGTGAAAGTTCAACTTCTGTTTGTGCAGTTTGTTGTACTTTTGCATTCATGGTTTTCATATCACGCCCTGCAACAGAGAGATTCTCATTCGCACGAATGATCTCTTTTTTACTCTCAACAGCTTCAGTAATAGAGCTTTGGATCTCATCACGTATTTTAGTAGCGGTATCATTTGCTTCTTGGGTGACTGTGACAGATTTTTCAACATTGTTTCCAACACCAAGAGCTGTAGTGGAGAGCTCATGCGCGATAGAAGCATTCTCATTTGAAGAGCGCTTCGTGTTATCGATGAGATTGTGAAGCTCTGATGTGAACTTATTGAACTCAGTTGCGATCTCACTGATCTCTTGAGGCGCGTTTGTATCGACTTTGAGGGTGAGATTGTGCTCTTGGGTGATCTGGAGCATTTTCTTTTTAAACTTCTCAAGTGGGCGGTTGATACCAATAACTATGATGTAATACGCAATTCCAAGACTTAAAACAAAAGCGATGATTAAGACCACGATCATAAGTGTAGAGGAGCTTTCAAGTGATTCGATAGACTCTTTTGAAAGTTTTTTCGTACCTTCAAGACCTGCTCTGTTGATCTTTTCTACTGAAGTCAGCGTAGATAAAGCATGTTGCGTTGCTTGTGCACTTAACTTATAAATAGATTCAGAGATCTTAAACGATTTTTCAAGATTTGATTTATAAGAAAGTGTTGTATTTTCATACGCTTGAAAAGAAGCGATATTCTTTGCATTGCGCGCCCCCTTGCGAAGATTATTGATAGGTTCAATGATCTTATCAAAATTTTTGAGCTCTGTCTTGATGATCTCAGGGTCTTTACGCACTTCAGAACGAAAGTTTGCTAAGCGCAATTCTGTTCCCCTTTGATACGCATCAAATGCATAGAGCGCACGCTCTACGCGTAAAGCGATATCTTTCTTAGTTTCTGCTGCTTTTATAAGTTGTGCTTTTTGGCTTTCAACAACAGATTTTGCACGAGTAACAAATACTTTTGCATCGGCATCAAGCGCATCAGCTATTACATAATTTTGTCCATGTAGCTTTGCTATTTGATCTAGATATTGTTTGTACTCTTGCAGTTTTTGTGTGACAATTGGAAGTTCACTTTTGAGTGTTGCAAGTTGTGGATACGTTTCAGAGTGTTTTGTAAGTGAATCGAGTCTTTTAAAGATTGTAACAAAAATCTCATCAAAACTTTTTTTTGCTTGTAAATCCCCTTCGATAAGTTTAATCGCATCGATTCTTGCTTTTGAGAAGTTTCTTTCTAGCGAAGTAGCGATCTCTACTTCATCAATATATTCTTTTTCAAGTGCTGTTGAGTTGGCTGTAGCACTCGACATATTTCCAATGGCTGTTATCCCCATGATAAGCATAGTAGCTAGGACTAGTCCAAAGCCAATGCTTATCTGTTTACTTAAACTAATCGACGACATCGTTTCCCTTTTTCTTTAAAAATTTGTGCTATTTTACACTTCTTCATGTTAAATAAAATTAAGATAGAGAATTAATTTTGCATTTATCTTAGGTTCTAAAGATTTCAAGCTTACTATTTAACTCTTCAGTCATCGAATTAAGATGCTCAGCTGCCGCTGCGATCTCTTCAACAT
>JAGGTH010000018.1 GCA_021163845.1 Helicobacteraceae bacterium
TAGGAAATTTTATGAAAAAAAGTTATATATTACTTTTTATACTTTTGTTTGTCGCCTTGGTTGTGATTGTTACAGTTCCATTTTCAAGTCAGTCTTCAAAAGAGCAAACGCGAGATACATTGGCCAAAGAGCAGGTTTATAAGCTTAAAATGGCGCATAATATGCCTCCTGAAAGTGTGATGCATCAAGCTGCTGGAATGTTTGCAAGACAGGTCGCACAAAAGACCAATAACCGTGTGTTGATAGAGATCTATCCAGCTCAGATGCTTGGGAATGATTACCAGATGGTAGAGATGGCTCGCTTGGGTGAGATAGATATTTTACTTACCCCCTCAGCGAAAATGAGTGTATCAGAACCTTCGATGCAGTTTGCCGATCTTCCTTTTTTCTTTCCTTCGCGAGAAGATCTTTACTATTTCCTTGATGGAGAGGTTGGCGATATGCTTCTTGCAAAGCTCTCCTCTATAGGGCTTTTAGGTGTTACTTTTTGGGACAATGGCTTTAAACATTTTACCTCTAATGAACCTCTTTTGTCTGTAGAAGATTTTGCAGGTAAAAAGATGCGTGTAATGAAAAGTCGTATCATTATGGATCAGTTTAAAGCACTCGGCGCACAGCCTGTCGCGATAGATTTTCACAAGACAAAAAAAGCACTTCAGGATGGAGTAGTTGATGGACAAGAAAACCCGCTCACAGCTATTGTGAGTATGGATATCCATAGAGTGCAAAACTATCTCACACTCAGTGAACACGCATATATGGGGTATATCTTTAGTATCAGTTCAAAAACCTACAAAAAACTTCCACAAGATCTCAGTAAGGTACTCATCGATACCGCTTTAGAGATCACCCCTATACAACGTGCCCAAACACAAGCAAATGAAGAAAAACTTCTAGGACTCATCAAAGCGAGTGGAGTAGAGGTGCATACGCTCCAGCCACAAGAACGTGCAAAGTTAGAAAAGTTGATGGAGTATATTCCAAAAAAATATGAAGAACTTATTGGTGGAGATATTCTCTCAAGAACTCAAGAGATACTCTTTAATAAATATAAAAAAGATGAAGACCTTTATGTGATAGGTGTGGATGTAGACCTCTCTATGGATGCCAAAAGTTCAGGACTTGCAATTAAGCGAGGGGTAGAGCTTGCAGTAGAAGAGATCAATGCCAAAGGGGGCATTTTGGGCAAGAAGATCGCAATGGTTACCAAAGATAACAGCGCCATGGCGAGTAAGGGCGTCAAGAATGTTGAGGATCTTTTAAAATATAAGAATCTTATTGGTGTAGTAGGGGGACTTCATAGTGCTGTCGTCTTAGAGCAGATGGATTATATGCAACACTCGGGTGTGTCACTTTTTATCCCTTGGGCTGCCGCATCTTCTATTACTAATAGAGATAAACATCCCTGCACATTTAGAATCTCAGCCAATGATTTTTATGCGTCTGATTTTATTGCCTCTCATATACTCAAACGCTTTAAAAAGCCTGCTATTTTTTATGAAAATTCCGTTTGGGGAAGAGATAACTATACAAACATGAAGAGATACCTCGGTGATAGAGGAGTAAAACTGAGCTATACGAAGCAGTTCAACAGAGGTACGAATGATTTTACCCAAGATATCGCAAACTCTTTGGCAGAGGGTGCGGATGCGCTGATTATGATCGCAAATCCTCTTGAGGGAGCCGTGGTCGTGCAAAATATGGCAAAATTGGCAAAACCTCTCCCTATTGTATCGCACTGGGGGATTACTGGGGGAGACTTTTTTACTCAGAATCACAAAGCGATTCAAAAACTTGATCTGAACTTTTTTCAGACCTTCTCTTTTGCGAAAAACAAAAATAGGGTAAGTCAAAAACTTGCACAAAATTACATCCAAACTTATGATAAACAGGATGCAATACACATAAAAGCAGCATCGGGTGTGGCACATGCTTACGACTTGATAAATATTTTGGCTTTGGCAATCAAGCAGGCTGGAAGTGCAGAGCATACGGCGATTTGCCGTGAGATGCAAAATATTGAAATTTATGAGGGAGCGGTCAAAAAGTATATTCATCCTTTTACATTAGAGCGTCACGATGCTTTGGATGTTGAAGATTTTTACATGGCAAGATATGGAAAAAATGGTGAGATCTTAGAGGTTGTGGATGAATGAGTTAAATCTAGCCCACCCATTTAAAAAAAGTATTAAAAGTAGAGTGATCCTACAAGTTTCTGCACTTATTGCTGCTGCGATGTTTGTGATCCTCTCTCTTGTCTCCTTGCTCGTGTATAAGCATATGAGCAAGCAGATGGATCTCCTTTTAGAAAATAACTCTCATGCTGTTGGACAAAGAATAGAGCAGAGACTTCGTTATTTGGTAGATAATTCTGCCCTCCTTACAAAAAATGAGTTTATGGTCAATGCCCTTGTAGATGCAAAAAATCGTGACACCTATCTTCGGCCCATCGTCAATAACTTTATGGATGGTAAGGATGTGATCTCTTTGAGTGTTGTTGATTTTGATGGGGCGGCTCTTTTTCAAACACAAGAGAAGATACCACGATATGAGAGCTCTAAAGAGTTACGAGCATCTCTTGCTCTTGGTGATGAGGTGATCTATATCGATCCACAAACTCACAATATGGTACTCATTGCTCCTATACAATACTATGCGACAACACAAGGCGCTATTATCGTCCTTTTTGATACTCAAGCGATCTTGGAGCGTACAATACCCCAGAGTGATTCTATCTTTATGAAAGTGTATCAAGAGAAAAAAGAGCTTTTTAGTTACCACTATGAAGAGGACCAAGTCTATTACAAACATTTTCTTCCACCTCTAGAATCTACACCTCTTATTGCAAAGCTCGGGCTTGATCTAGAACTTGGAGTTTTAGAAGATGTGTATTTTGCACCTTTAAAAAATACGATGCTTCGACTTGCCGTCATAGGATTTATATTTATCCTTTTTGGAGTTCTAGCTTCTGTTATTTTGGCAAACTCTATCACCAAGCCAATCGTTACTCTCTATCAAAGGATCAAACAATCAAGTGCAGGTGAGGATGTCTTGTGTAGCCCAGTTGGCACGGATGATGAACTCGAGGCACTCGCAAAAGTCTTTGATGAACATACGCTTGCCCTGCAGTATCAAGCCAAACATGACTTTTTGACAAGCTTACCAAATAGAGTGTTATTTATGGACAGACTTGAGCAGTCTTTACGTAACGCGCGTAGAAAGAGCTCATTTGTAGCGGTGCTTTTTATCGATCTCGATCATTTTAAAGAGGTAAATGACTCTTTTGGACACTCTATAGGAGACAAACTTCTTAAAAATATTTCTACATTATTAGAATCAAGTGTACGCGATACTGATACGGTCGCGCGACTTGGCGGGGATGAGTTTACTGTTTTGATCGAAGATATTAAAAATGAAAATACGATCATCGATCTGATTCAAAAGATCATGAACAAGCTCAAAGAGGTACAGATGATCGATGAGTATCAGTTCTATATCTCTTGTAGTATTGGTATCTCTTTGTTTCCACAAAATGCTACTACATCCGAAGAGATGCTTCAAAATGCAGATGCCGCGATGTACAGAGCCAAAGATGAGGGGAGAAATACATACCAGTTCTACACAGAGGATATGACACAAAGAGCTTATGCACGGGTTACTCTTGAGACAAAGCTCCGCGAAGCGATAGCTACTCAAGCTTTTGAGGTTTATTTTCAACCTCAAATCGATATGCGCACCAAGCGTATGATCGGGATGGAAGCGCTTGTACGCTGGATCGAAGATGGAGTACTGATCGCTACACCTGACGAGTTTATTCCACTTGCTGAGGATACACGTTTGATCGTTGACCTTGATCGCTTTGTGATGCGTACGGCGATGAGACAGTTTGCACAATGGCTACGTGATGGGTATGACCCAGGCATACTCTCTTTGAATATGTCGATGATACATCTTAATCATGGAGATTTTGTAGAGACACTTATGAAAATGCTTCGTGAAGCGGGTCTGAATGAGACGCGCATTGAGCTAGAGGTAACAGAGACCCAGATCATGAAAAATCCAGAGCAAACGATAGAGATACTTCGTAAGATCAAAGAGCTTGGCTTCTCTATCGCTGTTGATGATTTTGGGACAGGGCACTCCTCTCTCTCTTATCTCAAAAAACTCCCAGTCAATCGCCTTAAAATTGATCAATCTTTTGTACGTGATATTCCTGATGACAAAGATGATATGGAACTCACACGTGCTATTATCGCGATGGCGACCAATCTTAACCTCAAGGTGATCGCTGAGGGGGTAGAAACACAGGAACAGTCAGAGTTTTTAATGGAACATGGATGTGATGAAGCTCAAGGTTATTTTTATTCAAAACCACTTCCACATAATGAGATCACAAAACTTCTCAAAGTATAAAATTTAATCAGCTTTTGCTCTTTTTTTTGTGCATGAGCTGTTATACTTAAAAATAAAAATTGAGGTAAAGAGCGATGAAAGAGTATTTAGAGATATATTATCATAACCAAGCGAGAATTGAGAGTTTTTTAGAGGATACTTTAGATAATATAGGTGCTTTGTGTGAGAGCGGAGATAGTAACTTTAAGTCTTTGTACAAGACCTTTCCCTCACTAGAACTTGTCTATGTGATCAATAGCAAAACAAAGTTACAAACATCCGCAAATATCTATCGCTACTCTGTGGATGAAAAAGAGAAAGATCAAGATAGAAGCTATCTTATAGAAAAACTCAAAGTCAAAGAGAATGGCTACGCTTTTACACCACCCTACCAAAGCTCTGCAACGCGAAATATCTGTATCAGTGTCTCCAAAAAAGAGGATGAGGATATTGTTTTTATGGACCTGAGTCTTGAAGTTCTTTTGGAGCGATTAGGACTCATAGAAAAACATAAGGTCTTTAGTGCCATTACGAAGACCTTTTATATAGTTGCGGGTTACTTGATGATGTTCCTCTCAGGGGTTGCTATCTTTTATGCAGGAGCAGATTTCCTTACAAATATCTTTGCTTCAAAGCTGAGCATCGATACTATCTTCAAGCCAATTATTGCCGCGACCTTGGGGATAGCCATCTTTGATCTCTCCAAGACGATACTCGAACAAGAGGTCTATTTCAAAAGCTATGTCAAAGACTCAAAGATAGAGATCAAGACACTTACAAAGTTTTTGGTCTCAATCCTCATCGCGCTCTCCATTGAGACACTCATGGTAGTCTTTAAAATAGCGCTAGAAAACTATGACAATATGATCCATGCACTCTATTTGATGATAGGGACATCACTCTTTATTATTGCTCTGGCATTGTTGATCTTTATCACGAAAAAGAGAAAAGGTTAAAGAACTCTCATATCTTTTAGCTACAATATTGCATGGGAAAGAAAAATAAAAAACTAACAAAAATCAATCAAAAAATAAAACAATATTTCGATGAAGACCCCTTTGATCTAGGGGTAGAGCGTATGCCTACAGAGAAGCTCAGTGAGCTGATGCATACCTTGGGTGTTTATGATGTCGAGCATAATAAAAAGATCTTGCTTAAGACGATCCGTCAGCTTTGGTCTGAAGCAGACCTTGAGCTTCGTCAGGATATATTTCGCTTTTTTCAAGAGGATGGTACTGTATATAAGGGCGCTCACAAGCAAGAGCCAAACTTTGACAGAATGACAAAGATAGAGAGTATTCTCGAAGAACTCGCAGTCAATCCGCGTGAAGAAGCCCTTTTACGTGATACCTTTTCGGATGTACGTGCCAAAAAGATAACTATAGAAAAGATGGAGTCCAAGCTACGTCATATCCGTTTTGAACAGAAAAAAGAGGAACTTCAAAAAATACTCGGAGGTGTATTCGATCTTGATGATGCTTTTGAGTTTAACGCTTCACTTCGCTATGTACTTTATGGGCAATCGTTTCATAAGATCCTTACCTTAGTAACAAAACCTTATGAGTATGAATATCTCCAAGAGGAGGGATTTGAAGAGATCAAAATGCGCATAGAGGATGACCAAAATCTCGTGATCGCTGCAAAGCAGCTTGAGATCGATACCTTTATCCAAAATCTCCCCGATCCACATCCTTATCTTTCACACAAAGAGATCCTCCAAGCTCTACGCGCGGCTCCACCAAAAAGCAAACTCAGTGTACCTTTGCTCAAAGAAAATGTGCTTCACAAGATCATCGCTGAACAGATCGATATCTTAAAGCTTGAGATCCACGATGAGGAGCTTTTGCTCACACTTGATGATAGATGTGTATTGCCCCATTCACAAAAGCAGCTTGATTATGTGCTCGAGCTTCATATTGAGCTAGCCTCTTTGCTTGAGGATATTTGGAGTGGAGAAGATCTAGACTTTGGTGATGTGATACTCGCTGCCAAACAGGAGCATGAGAGCCATTTTCTCCAAGATTTTGATGCTTTGGTCAAACAGTGTGGAGAGTACGCGACACTGCTTCATTTTACATCCCAAGAGCTTTATGAGAAAGTGTATGGCTTTTTAGGCGATGTTTTAACGAGTAGACTTGTTATCACACCAAAGATCGCACGTAAAACATTGCGCGCTTTTGTGCACGATACCCACGATGCACTTATTAAAAAGCAACGTCAAGCACTTCTGGCGCGAAGTATTCGTGACTTTAAAAATCTCTTTCCACTTGCACGTGAGTTGCGTCGTAAGCTTGTTTTACACATCGGACCAACCAACAGTGGAAAAACCTACCAGGCGATGCAAAAGCTTAAAGCTGCCGATACAGGATACTACCTCGCGCCGCTAAGACTTTTGGCATTAGAAGGCTATGAAGGGCTCAAAGCCGATGGTGTAGAGGTCTCGCTTATCACAGGCGAAGAGCAACTCATCAACGAGGAAGCGACCCATATTAGCTCTACCATCGAGATGCTTAACTTTGATGTGGATGTGGATGTGTGTGTGATCGATGAGGTGCAGATGATCGATGATAGAGATCGCGGTTGGGCATGGGCAAATGCTATCATCGGTGCCCCTGCCAAAGAGATTATCATGACAGGCTCATCCAATGCAAAAGAGGCGGTGATCGCTCTAGCAGAGTACCTTGGAGAAGAACTTGAGATCGTAGAGTTTGAGCGTAAAAATCCACTCACTCTTTTAGAAAAGCCAACCCATGTTAAAGATGTGGAGGAGGGCACGGCAATTATCGCTTTTAGTCGTAAAGATGTGCTCAAACTCAAACAAAACTTTGCTCGCTTTTTTAGCGTGAGTGTGATCTATGGCAATCTTTCCCCTGAGGTGCGCCGTGAAGAGGCAAGACGTTTTAGAGAAAAAGAGACACAGATCCTCGTTGCCACCGATGCGATCGCGATGGGGATGAACCTTCCTATTAAAACTCTTTTGTTTTCCAAAGCACAAAAGTTTGATGGAGTGAGTGAGCGCAATCTTCTCCCAACCGAGGTACATCAGATCTCAGGGCGTGCAGGGCGTTATGGAATGAACGAAGAGGGCTTTGTGGGAGCACTTAGCCCCGAGGTGCTCAGTATCGTCAAAAAGAACTTTCATAAAGAGGATAAGCCAATCACTGTTCCTTTTAAAGTGATGGCGAACTTAGATCATATCAAAACAGTAGGTGCGATCCTTGAAGAGAATTCACTCGCGGAGATACTTAAGTTTTTTGTTGAAAATATGGAGTTTAGCGGACCTTTTCGTGCGACAAACCTTGATGATATGATGGAGGCGGCACTCCTTGTAGATGGCTACGATCTTGATCTCACCACGAAGTACCATCTCGCCTGTGCTCCACTTACACTTAAATCCCCTTATATTATTAGTGCATTTGAGAGTTATATCTTAGCGCTTGAGAAAAAAGAGCAAGTCCCTTACATTCCACCTGCACTTATAGGGAGTTTTGCACAAACAAGTGAAGAGCTTCTTCGCGCGGAGGATATGGTCAAAGAGATCTCTTTGTATCTATGGCTGAGTTACCGTTTTGAAGAGTATTTTTTAGAGACCCACAAAGCACGAGAATATCGAAGTGTGCTCAATAAATTTATCGAAGAGTCACTCCAGCAAAGCCATTTTGTGCCACGATGTAGAATGTGTCAAGCACCCCTACCACTCCACTCCAAATACTCTATCTGCCAAAACTGTTTTAAAAAGAACTATACGGGGAAATATGCGAGAAAGCCAAGAGGGTAGAGTTGGAGCGTGGCTTAAAACTAAGGAGCCAAAGGAGCCAATGGCTTGCCTTTGGCAGAGTGGGCTGGGATGCAACAACCTTCATAACAGCTCAGAGCGAAGGCAAGCCATCGCTTCCAAAAGAGTTTAGCTTTTGAATTGATCGATAGTTCTGCGGAGTGAGGATGCGATCTCTACGAGTCGTTTGAGCTCATTCTCGATCGATTGTACACTTGTTTTATTGTTAGTGGAGAGTGTTTCTATCTTTTTGATATCGTTGATAATATCCTCTACGTGAGATGCCATCTCTTGACTATCTTTGCGTGATTGGTCTGCGGCTGTGCTTGTTGAGGCAATAGCATCGGATGTAGAGCGGATCTTGCTCTCAACATCACTTGAGACATGGGTCAGGCTCTCGATATTTTGCGCATTGAGGCTCATCTTATCCCCTACATCATTGATAGACTGCACGATAGTACTCACACTGATATCGATCTCAACAAGTGATTTTTGAGTACGCTCAGCGAGTTTTCTTACTTCATCAGCAACGACGGCAAATCCACGTCCGTGCTCCCCTGCGCGTGCTGCTTCGATAGCAGCATTGAGTGCTAAGAGGTTGGTCTGTTCTGCGATCTCTTTGATCACCGTGAGGACATCCTTTACCTGATCTGCGTTTTGCTTAAGTCCTGTGAGTTCATTAGAGAGTTCATTCTCAGTCTCCACAAAAGTATGTACTTCTTCTGTAAGAGAGTTGAGCGATTGGATCGCAGTGTTGAGCTCTTGGTTTGCATTTTTGACATTCTCTTGTGTCTCTTTCGATGCTTCTAAACTTTGCGAGATCAGACCAAGGATAGATGCCCCTTTGGATGTAGTTCCCAAGACGATCGCTTGCTCTTTTTCTGCAGATTCCCCGATTACATGGCTTGAATGCTCTATCTCTGAAGCGATCTGGGAGTTTTTATGGCTAAGGTCTTTGATCTCATTGACAGTCGTTTGGATCATCTCAATAAATCTATTGACTTCACGCTCTGTATCTCCAAACTCATTTTCACTTTCCGCTTTGAGACGTTTCGTGAGGTCTCTATCACCACTTACCAAGTCAGCTACACGGTCCTTGAGGGTCAAAAGAGGGGTGAATATCTGCATGTTCAAAAAGAGAGTCGCTATCAAAATGAGAAGAAGAAAAGCGACAGCAAGACTGATAAGAAGAGTGTTCTTTGTAGTAGCAATATCTTTGTCGTTTTGATTTAAAGAGATAGTAAGATCAACAGTTCCAAGGACATATCCCTCCTCTGCATTGTAGTGACAGCTCAGACATCTTTGCTCTGCGATCATAGGCTTGATCATACGAATAGTATGATTATCTTTCTCATCTGTCTCGATCACTTTGGATGTTTTGTTTTTCATGATCTCGATGATGAGAGGATCTGTCGTAAATGCCTCATCAGGCGCATATACTTCAATAACAGCTTGCGACTTTGTGATCACTAGGTCTTCTATCCCTTCAATGCTTTTTGCATCTTCATAGGCAGCTTTTACTGCAGCAGGATCGCCCATCATCATACTTGTTGTCATCGTCTGAAAAATAGACTGACTCAACATTCCAAGTGATTGCTTTGTATTTTTATTGGAGAGCTCTTGGAGTGTAGAGGAGAGGTAATAAGTGATTCCAACAAGTCCCATGACACCTAAAAGTGCGATAGCTGTGATAACTTTTGATTTGACAGTTTTTAGCATTTTCTTTCCATTTCATTCATGTTTTTACTGGTATTGTAGCTAAAAAGTGTTGCAAAACTTGCTATCTTGCGCTATTTTTTTTGATTATTTGAAGGCAAAACTTTGGCTAGAAACATTATAAAATACACAAGAACTATAATCGATACAAATACTAAAAGCATCTTCGAGTGAAAGCTCTTGAACAAGGGCTATAAGCACACGTATAACACCAGCATGTGTAACGACTAAAACGTTTTGTTTGTTTAGAGATGGGAGTGTGTCAAAAAAGAACTCTCGAACCCTCTGGATGTAGCTTGCATACTCTTCCCCATCGAGTGCTTCGATCCACTGCATAAAGTCAATATATTCAAGCTCCCCTTGTGCAATGATCGCATCAAAGCTCATCCCCTCATGTTTGCCCCAAGACTTTTCACGAAGCTGGGATGTATAGATCGCATCTTGAGCGTGAAGTGAGTGTTCAAGCGTTTTTTTCGCACGCAGAAGATCGGAGCAAAAAACAGCGTCGTAGCTTTGTGTGTCAAGATAGCTTGCAAGCTCTTTTGCCTGAGTGATACCTTTTTCTGAGAGATCAATATCGATCGTTCCATTGTAGCAACGCTGGTAGCGCTCCTCTATCTCTGCATGGCGTACAAGAGTGATGCGCATCAGTAGAGTCCTAGCAGAAGTAATTGCAATAAAAACAGCTCGCTACACTCGATCATAAAGCCATAGATATCTCCACTAAATCCTCCATAACGTTTGATAAAAAAACGAGCACACACAAACAAAACTAACAGTGAGCCTAACACTAACACCCACGAAAAATAAAAGCCCAAAACAAAAACATACAAAGAGACAAAGAGAAGCTGTGCGAGGGTAAACTCCTCTTTAGCTAGAGTGCTCATTCCATTTTTGGAGATATAGGGAGTAAAATAGATTGAGAGCACAACATTAAAGCGTGAGAGCATTAAAACAAGGGGGAGCAGATAAAGGGTCTCTAAAAAAGCAAGGCTTGATGCTTTAAAGATCAAAAAAGTCCCACTCAGTAACATCCCCATACCACCCACATGAGGATCTTTCATCACCTCTAAGGCGCACTCTTTTGCAACATAAAGTCCATCGAGTGTATCACTCAGTCCATCAAGGTGCAAAGCCCCTGTGAGAACAACCCACAACACAAAAAGTAAAACACCCAAATGTTGCTGGGGCAGATAGGGTAAAAGAAGTGTGTGTACACCAAGTAAGATAAGACCCAAGAGTAAGCCTACTAGGGGATAAAACATCACCCCATACCCGTTGATCCCCTTAAAAAAGTCGTGAACCCTAAAAAAGGGAAGGGTGGTAAGCATCGAGACAGAGAGAGCAAAACCGTAAAAGATCTTTTTCACTTGATCTGCCTAGCAATCCCTGCAATGGTGTGAAAAACACTCTCACACTCACAAGCAATGATCTGTGAGAGTCTGCCTGAGATGTCGATAAACTCACGTGCGAGTTCATTTTCTGGAATCACACACGAGCCTACGTCGTTGAGGACAAAAACAATATCTTGAGGAAGTGCTAAAATCTTTTCGATCTCTGTGAGCATCTCTTCATAACTATGCCCATGATAGAGCATATTGTTGATCCACATACTCAAACACTCTACAAGCACAATATCTTTGCACACAGAGATGGCATTATGAAGATGTAAGGGCTCTTCGTAGGTGATAAAATGTTTGCCTCTTTGCTCCTTGTGTCTCTTGATCCTCAGTGCCATCTCCTCATCGACAAACTCTGTGGTTGCAAGGTAGATTGGTCTAACTTTGGCATGTTTGCGTGCAAACTCCTCAGCGCGCAAGGATTTGCCACTTTTGATACCACCGATAAAAAGTGTTTTCATCTTACATCATCCCATAAAGCAAGAGTTCGATCTCTTGAAGTAATCTTGTAGCTTCTACATCCGAAGCCTTTGCATAGGCGAGTGCACCACCTGCTCCTACGCCCTCTTTGGCTTCCCCTTGGTCATATTTTTTTAATATTTCTAGTTCTGAGGTGCTAAAAGAGAAAGTGGTATAAAGAGCATGAGGAGTGTAGCTAAGTTGTGAGAGGATCTTTTTGATATCGGAGTTTTCATCTTTGGCGACCCACTGCGTTGTTGCGAGGGTGATGTTTTTGGAGTTGATACGTTGGAGTAGATCTTCACGTAAGGCATCGGCGATGAGTAAGCACGCAGCCATCTGTGTTCCCCCTGCAAGCACGATATGAAAACGTCGGCTCGCTTCGAGTAAAAAGCCGGCGCAAAACACAAGCATCAAGTCACTCACCTTAGCAAGTTTTTCAAAGCGTGAATCTTGTGGATCAATATGCGAAAGCGCTTCTTGGATCGTTTTTTGACGAATATCTGTTGGCACCTCATAAAAGCTTGAGGAAAAACACTCGCCAAGATCGTAACCAAGGGCTAAAACACTCGCCGCTGCCGTTGTTGTTCCACTTGGGGTACTCTCAGCTAAGAGCAGATAGTTTCCACGAAGTTCATAACTTTTTCCAAAAGCCATCCCTTTTGCAAAAACCTCTTTGGCATCAAAGTTTGCGCTTTTAGCGATGGAATCTGAGGGTTCTAATCCAAAAGAGTGGGTGATACAGTTTTGTGGTTTTTGACTCAGCCCTAAGTCTAGAATCTCTAGGGTGGAAAAACCACAAAGATTATGCACCGCTCGGGTGATAAGTGCAGGGCTTGGCACACCTGTAGGGGTCTCGGCAAGCTCTGTGAGAGAGAATACTTTTTCATTAGAGATATACTCGGCATCAAGAGTTGGAGTGAGTGGGATCTTGCCTGGGATCCCCGCTTGGGTGATCCCCTCTATCTCGCAGGTACGCGTCACAGAGGCAGCGAGTAAAAAATCAGCTCTTCCGCTTGGAATCGTATCAGGTAGGTCGGTAAAAATATTATAGCTTTGCATCTTTGTTTTCTTTGTATAATGATAAAGAATTATAGCTAAAACGAAATTTTCATTATAATAGCCTATAAATAATAAAGGAGTGAGTATGAAAAATATACTGATTATAAACGGGCATCAATACTATGAGGGGATTGCAGAGGGAAAATTAACTCAAGAGTTTATCACCAAAGCAGATACATTTTTTCTCTCAAATGGCTTTGAAATAAAGCATACAACAATCGATAAAGGGTATAAACTTGAAGAGGAACTTGAAAAGTTCGCTTGGGCAGATGCTATTATATTGCAATACCCTGTGTATTGGATGAGTGTGCCATGGATTACAAAAAAATATATTGATGAGGTTTTTTCTGGCGGTGTAGGTGAGGTGACGTATGCAAGCGATGGAAGAAGTAGAGAAGATGCTTCTAAGAAATATGGAAGTGGCGGTTTGTTACAAAACAAAAAGTATATGCTCAGTCACACATACAACTGTCCTCCGAGTGAATTTGATAATAAAGATGGTTTTTTTGAGGGATTGAGTCTGGATCAAGCAAACTTTGCAGTTCATAAGGTTTTTCAATTTTGTGGCATGGAGCAAATGAAGACTTATGCTATTTTTGATGTGTATAAAGGTGATTTGGCAGTGGAAGAAGAACTGGCGATATTTGAGAATACTCTAAAAGAAAACTTTTTATAAAACAAAGGGGGCATGGGTGGATCTTCACAAAATAGAGCAGAGAGTTTTGAGTCTTAGTAAATATATACAAGAGATAGTTATTATTTTGTACAAAGAGAAGCCTTTTGCTTTTATCTATCCCAATTTCGAAGCACTTCAAAAAGATAGAATCATCAACATCCGAAGCGAGATCCTTTGGTATGGCTTGGAGCTATACAATATGGAGGTTAGCTTAGAAGAGGGGATCCGTGACTTTAAAGTCTTTTCGCATCCCTTGCCAAAAAAAGAGGATGGAAGCTACGATATAGAAGCACTTGGGCGCGCACTTGAGGAGCATGAAGATATCGATTTTGCGAAAATACAGGAGCCTGAGGATACTCTCTATCAATCATTGCACAACTATATCGCCACCCTTACATCCAAGGAGGTTTTGTGTAGTTCTCACTTAGAGCTTGACCTTGAGCTTGATTCGCTTGATTATGTGGCACTTTTTACTTTTATAGAGGAGAGCTTTGGAGTTAAAGTGGATGAGGGGATATTCGCACTCAATATGCGCCTCATTGATCTGTATCATTATGTGAAAAAACATCATGTACGTCACTATCCATCTCCGCGTTCATGGGGTGAGATGATCAAAGAGAGTTTTGATGAGAAGCTGATCTCTTCGCCTGTAGTAGTTTCACTCTTTAAGATCGTGCTTTATCCACTCTTTAAACTCTATTTTCGTTTTGAGGTCTTGGGGCGTGAGAATATTCCTCAAAGCTCATGTATCATCGCTCCCACACATGAGAGTATGCTTGATGGATTTTTGATCGAGAGTTCCCTCTCTTTTAAGACACTCAAAAATACTTTTTTCCTTGCCTATGAGGGAGTGTTTGGCAATAAATATCTGCGCCCAGTCTCAACAAACGGGCAACTTCTTCTCATCGATGCAAATAACAATCTTAAACGCTCGATGCAACGCGCTGCTCTCGCACTTGAAGCGAAGAAAAACCTCGTGATATTTCCTGAGGGTGCTCGTAGTCGTGATGGCAATCTCTTAGAGTTTCGCCCCTTTTTTGCGATGCTCTCACGTGAATACAATGTTCCCATCGTGCCTGCAGTGATCGATGGCAGTTTTCAAGCACTTCGAGCGGGGCAACTTTTCCCGCGCCCGGCGAAGATAAAGGTGAAATATCTTGAGCCGATCGAGCCTAATGGTCTCAGCTATGCAGAGCTCACACAAAAAGTGCTCGAAGCAATAGAGAAAGAAAAAGGAATCGAAGCCACAACCCTGTAATACGGACTTTAGTCCCTACGATCAAAGTATATCTATTTGAGGTGCTGTTCTTACAGGCTAAAGCCTGTGTTACGGATGTTGATGTAACACGGACTTTAGTCCGTTTCTCTCTCTTTTATAGCATCAGGGTTTACAAAATAAAGTAGCACACCTCCGAGAATAAAAAGCACAGCAATAGAAGCGATGGAGACACGCGAGCTCTCAGAAAAAAGAGCTACAACTGCAACAAGAGCTGGACCTATAATCGCAGCAAATTTCCCTAAAAAGTTATAAAATCCAAAAAATTCTGCTTCATGTGTTTGGGGTATCATCCTTGCATAATAGGAGCGGCTGAGTGCTTGGATCCCCCCTTGAACAAGCGCGATACATAGAGCTAAAATATAAAAATGGTACACCTCTTGAATAAGTGAAGCAAAGGTGACTATTCCCAAATAGCTCAATATTGCGACAAAGAGCATTTTTTTTGTATCCCAAAGCTGTGCTATTTTTGTAAAAATAAGGGTGGCTGGAAAACCAACAAACTGCACAAGTAAAAGAGCAAGCACGAGATCAGTTCCATCAAATCCAAGTGCCATCCCATAATCAACCGCCATGCGGATAATAGTATCCACCCCATCGATATAGAGCCAATACGCAAGCAAAAAAAGTAAAATTGGTCGCATGGTCTTGATATGCATGAGAGTATTTTTGAGTCTTGCATAGCCTGCTAAAAAAGTCTCTTTAGAGCTTTGAATATGGATGCGTTTCTCCTCGACAAAGAAAAAAATGGGAAGAGAAAAGAGAGCCCACCATAGCGCCACAGAGACAAAGGAAAGCTTGATCGCTTCTGCTTGATCTGTGAGTCCAAAGAAATGAGGGTCTTGTACCATCCAGACATTGATGGCAAAAAGCACACCCCCACCGAGATAGCCAAGCGCAAAACCTAGCCCTGAGACATAGTCAATGTTTTCTTTGTTACTTACTGAATGCAAAAGTCCATCATAAAATGTATTGGAGCTCATAAAACCGATATTGGCAAGGACATATACGAGTATCGCTATTTGCCACTCCCCCTCGCCCACAAGTGCCAAAGAAGCACTCATTAAGATCCCAAGATAAGCAAAGAGAAATAAAAAGCGTTTTTTAAGCGAGGCACCATCGGCGATAGCACCCAAAAGCGGAGCTAAAAGGACCACGATAAAGCTAGAGAGCGAGTTGGCAAAACCAAGCTGTGCGGTACTTGTGGTGATATTTGCCTCAGCGGAGTAGTAAGATTTGAAAAACAGAGGGAAAAAACCAGCCATTACGGTGGTAGCATAGGCAGAGTTTGCCCAATCATACATCGCCCATGCATACATGCTTCTTTTATTTTGCATATTTTCCCACCTTTTGTTGAGCTATTTTAGCATAAGATATGTGATAAAATAGTGTATGAATTTTTTAGAACTTTTGCAAAGCAAAAAACTTATCGGCGCGCATCGAGGGGCGAGAAGCGAGGCTCCTGAGAACACACTTTTGGCTTTAGAGATCTGTGTGGGCAGATGTGACTTTGTTGAGGTAGATGTGCAGCTGAGCCGTGATGCTATGGCGGTGATCGCCCACGATGCAACGCTTGAACGTACTTCGGATGTAGCGTGTGTTTACCCAAACCGTACCCATGAGAGAGTTGCGAGCTTTACATCCCAAGAGCTTGCACAGCTAGATGTTGGCTCATGGTATTATAAAGAGCGAGGGCTTGAGCCTAAGCCACAACCCCTCTTGAGCCTAGAGCAAACATTGCAGTTTTGCAAAGAGAAGCAACTGCTTATCAATATAGAGATCAAAGATATTGCAGCAGATTTTTCTGATGCCTTTGTGGTGCGAAAGATCTTAGAGACCATAGAGGCTTTGGATGTAGCGCATCTTTGTTTACTCTCCTCTTTTCATCACAACTATCTCAAACTTCTTGCCAAAAATAGACTTGACATCCCAACAGCAGCACTTGTAGAGGAGTTACATCCCAAGGATCTTTTAGAGTATTTGAGGGCTTTGGATGTAGTGGGGTATTTTATGGAGGATGCTCTTGTCTCTATTGAAACTGTGAAGCTTTTGCGAGAGAATGGTTATTTTGTCGGAGTATATACGGTGAGCGAGAGGGCATGTCAAGAGGAGCTTTTTAGTATGGGTGTGAATGCTGTGTTTAGTGATATAATTTAGGCCCTGAATCTCATTTTTAATTGTAAAGAATAAGGGGGTGTAGAATGTTGGGTCTGTTAAAGGGTTGTATCATTGTCGTTGTGAGTTTGGTGTTTTTAGGGTGTGGCACAAGATTCGTAATGCCATCAGAGATAACAAGTATAGAGGAGCTTCAAAAACATACAAAGAACAAAGAAGATATGCAAGAAGCCCTCGTGAGTGCGGCGATGTATGGAAAGATAGATCAAGCAAAATATCTTCTAGAACATGGTGCGGATGTGAACTATATTCCAGGGGATTTTATGATGACCTATGGGTATCCAGCCCTGCATGCAGCGGTTGTTAATAATCACTTAGAGATGGTAAAATTTTTGATCGCACAAGGTGCGGATGTCAATAAAAGACAAAAGCATGGGGGTGGCAATGATAATTCTGCTGCTATGCGTGCATTTGAAGCAAAACACCTTGAAATACTCCGTTATCTTGTATCGCAAGGGGCAGATCTTTACTCTTTTGAAACAACGCTCAAGCACATGTCAGGGGGACCACTTATCACTCTTGTGAAGAAAGAGGGGTATCACGATCTCGCTAACGAGCTTTTAGAACTCCAAAAATCTCGTACGCAAACAGTACAAAAAGAGAGTGAAAAAGAGAAAGTAACGCAACTCATAGAAGAGGAGAAGTTTGAAGATCTTAAGGTCTATACCGATAGCAACCCTAACGCAGTCTACTACATCCCACAGCCAGAGCTTCGTCTTATGTTTACCGGACCAAAAGGTCTCAAAGTGGGTGATATCGCAAAGATGGTGGAGAGAAAACGCTCCGAGAAGATCATCATAGCGATGATACGTGGGGTGAAGACTCCCTACAAAGAGTTTAGCATCGATGAGATCGAGATCCTTGTAGAGATGGGGCTGAGTGATGATATTATCGTCGCCATGGTGGAGGTCTCTACGGAGCTTTTTAAAGACGCAAAAAGAAAAGCAGAACAAGAACATTACCTCAAAGAGCAAGCTAAAATTGCAAAAGAGTCTCAAAAGACACAGGTGATCTATCAAGGTGGTGTGCAGCAGAGTTCACAAGGTGGTGTGATGGATGAAGTGACTCAAGAAGTGACAAAACAGGGTGTAAAGATGCTTTTAGATCATCTTTTTTAAACGATACATCCCTGCATCGCTTGGCGCCAATCAAGATCAAAGTTTTTCTCAACATAGCTCTTGAGATGGGGCACAGAGCATTTGGAACAGTCTTGATGGATCGCTTCGCCATACACCCTAAGTGCGCCATCTTTTGAGTCTATCTCGCAGTAGCTATATTGTGTTTTCTTATCGATTTTTTTCACACCCTTGTCATCAAAGCGAAAGTTGGGACAGGCACAAAAGTAGCAGTTGAGCGAAGGGATATCGTGGCACTTTTGCCCATCAGCGTAGAGTGGACAGAACCCTTTTTCATGCTGCACCATATTTTCAAAATCAAAATACTCGATGATAACCTCTTTGTCCATTCCACACTCTAAGAGCTTTGCTACAAGTTTTTTGTGCTTGATGGCATGTGCTTCAAACCAAGCGATATAACTCATGCCACAAGACTCTTTTTTGTAGCTTCTAGCTTGTCATACATCCCAAGCATTCCAAGATAATCCTCATGGAGTTCTGTATCGATGAGGTATTCTTTATGCTCTAAAATAGCACGTGCACGTTTCACTTTTGGCTCTGTAAAAATAGCAAAAAGAGCCTCTTCGTACTCTTCATAGAGTGCCTCAGCACTCTCCATTTTGAGCAGTTCTAAAAGCACAGGAGCAAGTGGATCGGCAGAGTATTCCAAAAGGTCGATCGCCTCTTGTGTCTGGGCAAGTAAGATATGAAGCTGCGCTTTGAGCTCGATCATAGTGAAGTTATTGGTAAAAATAACACCGATATATTTTTCGATATTGAGCGTATCTTCGAGTGCTTCAATAGAGCAGAGGATATCTTCAGGTTCGTAGTCTCTAAAGTGCAACACTTGCTGGCGGATCAGTTTGCCTTGATTTTTGTTGTTGTAGATCAGATCTTCTATTGGGTAAACCTCAGAGAGCCCAGGCACGATCATCTGGCAGGAGTAAAAGCCCAAATAGTCGTATTCACGCAAATAGATCTCTTTGTCTATCATGGTCAAAATGCTGCAAAGATAGTTATACTCCTCATCGCTTGAATCACCTTGATAATTCCAAGGGGTGTACTCAAATGTCTTTTTATTTCTTAAAAATGCAAAACCGAGTTTGCCGTTGGAGTCAATAAAATGTGATTCAAGGTTAAAGCTATCGGCGATGAGACTCATATCAAAAGTGGGTGTTTCAAAACTATCAAGCTCTTCTATATTACGCCCTTGCATCAGCTCTGTCATGGTGCGCTCGAGGGAAACTTCTAGGATAGGATGTGCCCCAAAAGAGACGAACAAAGAGGCGTTTTGTGGGTTGATAAGAGAGATCGCGGTGACTGGAAATGTGCCACCCAAAGAAGCATCGAGTACCTCTACGGTATAGCCAAGCCTGCGAAGATGTGCAACATCCGCAGCAAGACGAGGAAAACTCTCTATCACCTCGTTTGGAAACTTTGGTAGAGCGTAGCCATTTTTGATGATCTCAAACTTTACATAGCGCTCAAAGATCTCACTAAGGGCTTGCACTTGTGCCTCTTTTGGCGTATTACCCGAAGCAAGACCATTACTGACGTAGAGATTACTTAGGATATTGATTGGGATGTAGGTCTTTGTGCCACAAGAGACTCTAGTAAAGGGGAGAGCGACCACTTTGTCTTCATAGTCGCTGTTGAAGTCTATGAGATCATCAGCGCATAAAGTTTTGCTAGGGTCATAGATATTGCGCAGATCCTCACTGAGGTAATCACCATCTAGATCAAAGGCTACTTCATCAGGATAATATTTGCGTTCTGGCAGGTGAAAATCTATAAAGAAGTTATTGGTTTGCAGACGCTCTATATATTCACCAAGTGCGCTTGCGATAGATGCTTCTGAGACTATCCCTTTGCCATTGGAGTAGATATGTCTTGGTGCTTCTGTGGAAGCGAGATTAACAGAATAGCAGTGGGTGAGTGGATGTTTTTCTTGAGAGAAAGAGGTTTCACATCCCACTGAAGCGAGGGTGTTTTTCATATTGCTGATAGAGACTTCGAGGGAGTCGTTTTTGGATAAAAGTTGCATCTGAATTCTTTAGGCTAATTTGAGTGCTAGTATAACCAAATTGTTCCTATTTCCTTCCACGTGAAAGGATCAGATAGATAAAAAACGGTCCACCGATAAGGGCTGTGACGATCCCGATAGGAAGCTCGCTTTGCGTGGTGAGTGAGCGTGCGATGGTATCACAAAAGAGGAGGAAAAATCCTCCAAAAAGGGCAGTTTTACCTATGCGGTGCTGGATGCTCGATGGGTATATCTTACTCACGATATGGGGGATGATAAGCCCCACAAAGCCGATAGGACCCGTGATGCTCACAAGCACACCAACACCCAAAGAGAGGATCAAAAGCAGGGTAATCGTGACTCTTTTTGTATCTACCCCACGTAGCATTGCTCCTTCGTCTGAGAGACCTAAAAGGGAGAGCTCAAATCTGTAGAGAAAAAGTACGACAAGGATCATAAGACTTAAAAACATCACAACAAGTGGCTCTCTCCATCCTAAAATACTGAGCGAGCCCATCGTAAAGCGCAGAAGCATATCGTTTTGTACGCTGTTACCAAGATAAAAAAGGATCATCAATGCGGATGTGAAAAAAAGCGAAAGGGCGATCCCCAAAAGCAGAAGACTCTCACTATGGGAGTTTTGCAAAAAGCGTGCGAGATACAAAAGAAGCCCAAGGGTGGCGAGGGCACCCAAAAACCCAAATAAACTCACCGCACTTATCCCAAACACCACAAAGCCGATCCCAAGTTTGATTGCCAAGCCAGCACCTAAAACCGCACCACTAGAGATCCCAAGAGTATAAGGGGTCATCAAAGCGTTGCGAAAGAGTGTTTGAAACACAAGCCCACCAAGTGCTAGTATCATCCCCCCAAAAAAACCAAGAATCATACGTGGCAAGCGAATCTCAAAAAAGATCTGATGGCTGAGATGTGTAGGATCGAGAATATCACCGAGTTTGAGCTCAACCGCACCAATAAAAGGGGAGAGAAGAGCTAGGGATGTAAAGAGTATCAAGAGCAAAAGACTACGCATAGACCACCGCCAGATCACGAAACTCTACTCCATAAAGCTTTTGTAGGTTTGCATCATCAAAAAACTCTTGTGCTTTTTCATAGAGCAGAATCTTTCCCTCTTTGAGAAAGGCTATGGGGCTTTGGATGTAGCATGCAAGATGAAGGTCATGCGTGATAAGAACTATAGTATGTTTCTCTTTGAGTGCCTTGATATGTGTCGCAATTTTTTTGGCATTGGAAGGATCAAGGTTGGCAGTAGGTTCGTCAAATATAAGTACCTTGCTTTGAGAACAGAGTGCTGCGGCTATAAGGACAAGTGCACCCTCACCCGAACTAAGAGAGTGGAGGGTGTGCTCTTTGAGATGAAGGAGATCAAGCTGCTCTAAGCTTTTTTGTGCCAGATCTTTATCTTCGCTGGAATAGGCAAAAAAACTTTTCTTATGGGCAAAGCGCGAGAGAAGGACAAACTCCTCGACACTTATATTGGTATCATAACTCTCGATCTTTGCTGGCACATAAAAGAGTTCTCTTGCAAGCTCTTTAGAGCTAAGCTCTTGAAGTGGTGTGTCATCGAGTGTGATCTTTCCTTGTACAGGGATAAGTCTGCACAATGCTTTAGCAAAGGTACTTTTTCCCACACCATTGGCTCCAAGAAGAGTGAGATGTGAGGGGATTGCAAGAGTGATATTATCTAAAACAGTTTTGTTCTCGTAACTGCAAGAGAGGTTTTGAATATCGATTGCCATAGACGCTACACTCTTTTAGACGAACTTTACAAGTATCATACCTGCAAAGGCGTCATCTTTATAGTATTCGACACGATAGATCTTCCCTTTTGTATCGATAGAGAAACAAGCAGGGAGATTCTTTTTGTGAATCTTAATATCACACTCATCTTTTTGGTGTGTTTGAAACCCTATGACATTAATGCGAAACCCTTGGGATGGTTTGATCATAAAGTAATCTTTTACCTCAAGAAGTGAGCCAAAAGTAATATCGTGGAGCTCTCTATCAACCTCTATTTTTACTTTTTCTTTTGTTGGTGTATGGACAAACTTGTCTGTTAAGAGTCTGACAAGCTCTCTATTTCCATAATGTAAAACATAGCCATTTTTTGTCTCAAGGAGTTTCATAAGTGGGTTGGAAGCTTGAAACTCGAGTTGTTCGTTTTTTGTGATTGGAAAATAGTGCAACTCTTTTTTGATATCAGCTAGAGGAAGGGAGATACTCCCTTTGTAAAAACTCACAGAGATATCGTTATTGATAACATTGTAAATACCCAAAGGGCTTAGGTCAAACTCGCGAGTGTACTCAATACCCATGATCTGCATATAGCGTTCAAGTGCGAGGAGATGGTAGTAAACTCTCTCATGAGCAGGAAGACTTTTACTCGCCTCATTCCCAAAAGCTGCTTTGCCTTGATTGATAGCGTAATAGGTGAGAGTCTTCTCCATCTCTTTGTTTCCCTCTTTGGTGTGGGTATTGTGCAGATGGTAGCGATCTTTTGGGCGTAAGAGAGACTTATTGACATACTCTACGACAGAGTTTGCTATTGTCTCGAGATCGCCATACTCTTGCATTGGAAGTGCTTGTTGGTCTATGATACTACATTGCCCCCAACGATTGGGTGCACGACATTTATCTTCAAAATAGGGTCGATAAAAGCCACTTCCATCATGCAGATTCACAATGAGCTTGACGGTATCGGCTTGGATGTAATGCTTTATTCGTTGTATGTTGGCGTATTCGGGATCATTTTGATCGATATGTGCAAACTTACGGTTCATATCTCCATAAGGACCTCTACTTCTTTGAATGATGCTGTAAAAGTTCAGATTGGGAACGATCCAGAGTGAGCCTTTTGTGATCTTGTAATGAGTTGCAAGGAGCGAAGCTGAGAGAAAACCACCCGGTTCATCCCCCTGAATACCACCAACAACAAGAAGGGTATTGTTGTCTTCTTTACCTTTTTTGATAAGATCAAAGTCATAAACACTCCCACAAAGGGATGTGGCAAGAAGGATCGCTAGGGGTTTAAGTAATCTCAACATGCCAAGGTTCAAAGCGTACTCCATCAGTATTATTTTCAGTATAGCGAATACGTATATAGTCTAAGCCTCTTAGACGGGAGAACTCTTGCGTTTGGGCAAAACTTGCTGTAAAGTTCTTGTAACCCCAGCCTTTGCGCCCAACATCAAAGTCGCTAATAGTGTGGTAGGAATAGCCCGGAGGAGCAAGGGAGATAGAAGCCTTGGTGATGTTGCCGTGACAATGATCTATTTTGTTGACATAGAGGCTCAGTTGCTTGATGACATTGCGCACACCTGAGGTGAGAATGAGAGTTTCCCCTACATCCTTAGAGAGTCGATGAAACTTTTGCTCTGCTTCACCCTTAAAGATGTAGTGGCCTGTATAAGGGATCTTTATCACCTCTTTGTCTGCTATGATATTCTCTATGTTTGTACAGGTACGTTTGCCATAAAAGCCGTATTGTCTAGGATCTTCATAGAAAAACCTCTCTACAAGTGAGAGCTCTTGGGATGTAAAAGCACCTATCTTAGGATAATTACGTGCATAAAAGAGTGCATCTTGATAAGAGATGACATTAAAGTTTGCATAACCAATAAACGCACGCAGGCGTTTGAGCCTTTGATTGAGAGCACGCAAGCTTGCATATTCTATGGCATCAAGGTAGATATCGCTACTTTGGAGATGCTCGTTTGCAAAAAGGGGTGCACTTACTATAAGGCTCAAAAAACTTCTTCTTTTCATAAATGAAAACATACCATCTCTTTGCTGAAAAAGTACCAAGAATAAGTAGAAAGAGTCTATTCTAGTAGCACACGCTATGAGTGGGATAAGCATCACATCACAACAGTTCGAGCTCTTCGCTGATATCTTTGATGAGTTTGCTGAGTGGGCGTTTGTGGAGATCGTCATCACTCACATAGCCACACGTGACAAGCCTAAGTAAGTCTTCACGGTTTTTAAAGAGTGTCCCCTCGTAGTTTTGCATCAGCTCATCGAGATAACTTTCGTTGTAGATTTGTGCTTTTTGGATGAGTTCGAGGACGATGTCTTTGTGCTTGTCATAAAGTGTTTGTAAGGCAAAATCGTCAATTATTTTTTGTGCTCTTGGCTCTTTTGTTTTCAAGGTGATTTCAAATCCGTTTTCATCATAATAAAAACTACATTTTTCTATTTTTAATTTGAATTTTGCAAAATCATTAAAACTTTCTTGATATGGGTGTAAATGCGTTGTAGTTGAAAACTTTGTTCTACTTTTTAATCTCGAATTGCACAAGATGCAAGAGGGAATGAGATTGTAAAAGGAGAGAGCTAAAATAGGGTATGTGTTTTTATCATAAAAGTGATCAAAGTCAGGTCTTGTAGATTTTGCATTTTTATTTTTTATTGTAAACGTATAGTTTCTGTTGCAGTATGGGCAAACATTTACATTAAGTTTTTCTGCTAAAGTGTAAGCGTTATAGGTGGATGTTGCTTTAGACGAAAATTTTGTATAACCAATAGAACCTCCATTATCTTTACCTCCAACAAATGCCTTTTTTAACCTATTATTGTCTATATTGTTATGTTTTGCATCTTGAATAATATTGTCGTGTTCTTCTGGCGTGACTTTCAAAATTTTTTCAAGATTAGTTTTTACATATATTCTTTCTCTTTGTTGCAAGGCATCAAAATTTATATACTGTTCTACTTCTTCGGCATGAAAATTAACAATAGCTTCCAAATTATCAAGAGATATTTTAATCATTTTTTTTATCTTCTTTTTTTGCTAATTCATCTTGAAGCTTTTCTATCTGTTTTTTTATTTGCTCAACTTCAGATAATCTCTTGCTATCCAACATCCTTTGAAGCTGTCGTTTTAAAATAGGCTCACCCACAATCGAGATAATGTTTTCATAATACTCAATCTCTTTTTCTGTAAGTGTTTTTTGATTTAAATATTTTATGGCTTCATTTATTTTCTCTTTCGCAAACTCCCCCATAAGCCCATCTTTCATAAAAAATCCGTGGGAAAGGAGGGTGTGAATGTTTGCCCCGAAGGTTTCGATTTTTGGAGCAACCTGCTTTCCTTTTTCTAAAAAGATTACGTTTTCTTTTGGTAGGTCTGAGAGAATGAATGGGGAGTGAGAAGTTACAACAAAATGTATTTTTTTAGTTACGTTTTTAAAGGTACGAATAAGTTGGTGTATATACTCTTTTTGCCACTGAGGATGTAGTGAAATATCCGGTTCATCCAACAAAAAAAGTATATCTTGTGTATTGGATTGCATTATGTTTTCATATATCAATAGGTTAGATAATAATATGCTACGTTCTCCATGACTTAAATCATATAATCTAACAT
>JAGGTH010000072.1 GCA_021163845.1 Helicobacteraceae bacterium
GATAAGAGGTAAAGCTAAAATTTAAAGGGCTATGTTGTGTGTCTGTAGGTCATGAATGACTAAGTTTTGTAAATATGCACTTCTGTTACCATTGAACTCTACAAGTCTCTCTGGTAAAACTTCAATGATATCACTTCTCATCATCACATTAATTCTTTTTAATTTCTCAACTTTAATATTTAACAGCTGAGGCATTGCATCTGCTCGTAAATCATCTTTGTAGTTGTTTTTTAAATCTTCTAATGTTGAAGGTTTTGGTAATGTTTTTAAGTCTTCACAGTAAAGCTCACCAGCTTCAACAATATTATGAACAACTTCTACAAAAGTTTCTCCATAACTAGACACAAAATTTAAATCAGGAATTACGGCAACATAATCACTATCTTCTTTGTGTATAAAAGCTATATACTCCATATAGGTATCTCCTTATTTATAGATTTACTAGAGAAGTCTAGCTAAGTTTTATCTCGCTAGACTTCTCTATGTTTTTAAGTGTTCCAATCGGGATGTCTCTTTTCCCGTGGTCAGGAACAATGACCATCCTATCGCCTTTGACGAGCTTTATATGTGAACCCTTCTGAGACTTTTTAACAAACCCGTTAGCCTTTAAAATTTTGAGGACTTCTTTCGCGTCCATGTGCTTTACCTCCTTTCTTAATACACACTATACACACTTATTACTTAACGAAAGCTAATAAAATGTGTATAGTTAGATTCTTTCTACCCGCCATAATCAAAATCTAACCAATCAGCATACCACTTTATCAGATCTTTTCTCTCATCAAAATGTTTCATCTTATTCTCGCGGTTGTAAGCTGCTTTAACTTGGTTCTGCTCTGCATGAGCTAGACAAAGCTCAATAACATCACTATGATGTCCATGAACGCTGATATTATCATGAGCTATACTCGAGAACATAGCTCTAAAGCCATGAGCCACCATTTTATCTTTATAGCCTAACCTCGTGAGGGCTTGGTTTAAAGTGTTTTCAGAGATAGGCTTTAGATTTGTAATTTGAGACGGAAACACAAATTTGCTTTTATGGTGGCTTATCATGTAGGCTTTTTTTAAAATTTCAATTGCTTGAGATGGAAGCGGTATTATAAAATCCTTGCCTGTTTTCATTTTCTTACCAGATATATCAATCACTTCTTTTTCTAGATCTACTTCATCCCATTCAAGAAATCTAATATTAAAAGGTCTTAAAAAAAGATACGGCGATAATTCTAAAGCTAGTACGGTGCTAGAATCAGCTCTAAAATCATCACTATAGCTCTTTATGTCTCTCATGAGCTGTTTGATGCCCTCTTCGTCCGTAATGGCTGGGAAGTGGTTCTTTTGCTGTTTAACGAGTACATTCTTTTTGTCGATGTCGGCCACAATATTATGTTCTGTGTATCCATAGGTTACAGCATATTTATATATTCTCTCAATATTGCTTAAAAGGCGTTTGGCGGTCTCTAATAGATTTTTGCTTTGTAGTTTATTTATAATGTTTATAATTTGTATTCTGTTGATTTTAGAAATATCAGTGTTTTGAATATCGAGAGTGTGATTGCGGAGCATACCTTCTATTTTTTTATAGTTGATTTCATCCCACTCTTTACCCATTTTATTAAGCCACTCTTTACTTATCTTCCCAAATGTATTATTAAGTGTCCTATCAATGTTTTTAGCATGAACAGGGTCGATACCCTCTTTGATATTGCTTCGGGCTTCTTCCCTCTTCTCTCTTGCTTCTAGCAAGGATATTTTAGGATATATTCCAAAGCTTATAGATTTTCTTTTGTTTGAAAATGAATAATCGAATCGAAAAAATTTCGTACCGTTATTTTTGACAACAAGATATAAACCCTTACCGTCTGCGAGCTTGTAGGTTTTATCTTTAGTTTTGGCTTTTTTTATCTCTGTGTCACTCAGTGGCTTGGTAACTCTAGGCATTTTTTTGCGGTACTCCATTTTAAAAAGTATATCAGTACCGTCAATAATACCGTAAAAAAACTTGGATTATATAAAACTACATTGGAATACATTGGAAAAGAAAAGTGCTTTAAAGGTCTATTTTAAGGGGTTATTTGGAATGTATTGGAAGATATAGATTCTTTAGGTGGTGGACAGCTAGGGATTCGAACCCTAGATAGGTTGCCCTATACCCGCGTTCCAGGCGAGCGCCTTCGGCCACTCGGCCAGCTGTCCTAAAAAAGAGATGCAATTATATCTTTTTCTCACTTAATCTAAAGATAAGTAAGAAAAAAGTGTTTTTGTTGCTAAGCGATCAGATCACTATAATCAAAATTTTGTAGATCGAGATAGTACTTTTTGTCGATACAGATGATGCGCTCCTCTTTTTTAGAGAGTTTTTCAAACTTTGCTTTTATTTTTTTGATCTTTTTTTCTGGATAGTTCTTTTTCTTGAGATATTTTTTCAAAGAGATAAGCTTTGGCTCCTCTATCTCTGCGTCTACAGACTCTATGGACTCTATCTCAGCACTTGGCACCATAGGAGCTTCGAGCATAAACTTTGAAGAGATAGCGTTTAGGATATTTTTGAGTTGTTCATCTTTTTGCTTGTAGATCTCTTCGATCTTTTCTCGCTCTTGGATAAGCATAAGCTCTTTTTGTTCACGCAAAGTTCTTGTCTCACCCTCTAAGAACTCTACCCTGCTTTGAAGTTTAGAATTTTGCTCTTCTAAAAACTTATAATAGCGTTCATCCCCTTGTGACGAGTTCTTGGTAGTTCTTGCTTTTGGGGTTGGCTTTAGCTGTGCGCTCTCATCTAAAAGGACATACTTGATGCCATCTTCTATCACGCTCTCAAGCGAGCCTCTACGGATTCTATTGTGAATCGCCTCTTTGGATACACCTAGCTTTTGAGCCGCGTCCATGATAGTTAGTTTTGGCATCTCTCTTTCCTTTTATCGCATATTTTCAAAAACAAGAGGAGCTTCCCACTCCATCGAACGGATCGTCGCGATCACCTGTTGAAGATCATCAAGTTTCGCACCCTTGACACGGATAGAATCTCCCTCTATCTGAGCGTTTACCTTAAGTTTGAGCTTTTTGATCTCTGCGGTGATTTTTTTTGCTTCTTTGGATTCGATATAATCGACCACTTTAAAAGTTGCCTTGCGTGTTCCACCACTTGCATCTTCTACTTTGAGTTCATCGAGTACTTTAGAGGAGAGACCTTGTTTGATAAGTTTTGCGACCACTACATCTTTGAGTGCGTCTAGTTTGTTATCACTTGAAGCGATTAGGACAAGAGTCTTTTCTTTCTCTTTGTAGTTGACCTCATAGGTCGTTCCTTTAAAGTCGTAACGATTGGAAACTTCACGATCTACAAGATTGATCGCATCTTTGAATGTTTGTAAGTTGATCTTTGCACTGATGTCAAAGGAGTGTTCTTTTGCCATGAGAGAAACCTTTTTGTTAATTATAACATAAGCTATAACTAACATCTTTAAAACTTCTAAAAACTAGGGCTCCCATCAAAACCAAAACCACCACCAAAACTTCCAAAGTTTGGATCCATACAGCCATACTGCGCGGATGTAGCACGTAGTTTTTCTATATCTGCCTTACTTGAGATATCTTGCGGGCAGACAAGGGTGCACTCATTACAAAGGGTACAATCCCAAACCCCGTTGCTTTGGACGTTGTGAATTTTTGCCTCTTCCCCCTCTTCACGCCCATCACTTACATAACGCCACACACGTGTAAGTGCAAAAGGTCCTAAAAACTCCCCATTAACTGCATACACAGGACAAGCACTATAACATGATCCACACATGATACAATCACTCTGTCGCTCATTACGTTTCTCATCCTCAGGACTAAGGGCAACATCACTAGAACCCTCTAGCCACGCTTTTGCACGAACATTCATACTGTAAGCTTTATCCATATCCACGACGAGATCACGAATCACAGGCACATTTTTAAGAGGCTCTACAAGATCACCCTCTTGTACCTTATACGCACAAGCTAGCACCTCACGCCCATTAACGCGCATCGAGCAGCTTCCACACACGCTACTTCTACATCCACTCGAAAAACTCAGTGAACTATCTTGTGTGGTTTTAATATGGCCCAGTACCTCTAAAAGTGTTGGATCTTCTAACTCCATCTCATAGGCTAAAACTTCCTCTTTGATCTCTGGTTCGCTTGTGTATCTTTTTATTTGTATCTTCATCATTTACTCCATAAAATCAGCGCAAAGCACGCCGTCCTCTTTCCAAGTGATCGTGTGTGCTTTGTATGCCATATCATTTGGATTTGGGATGTCAGATCTATAGTGCGCTCCGCGACTCTCATTGCGGCTTATCATACTCACCAAGATGATCTCGCACAGTTCTACCATATTGCCAAACTCTATAAAATCCACCAAGTTTGTGTTGTAGATATTTGACTTATCTTTTGGTCCCATAAAAGGGATCTCTTTTTGGATCTGTCGTACCGCACCCAAAACCGCTTTGAGCCCCATTTCATCTTTACTAATACCTGCATTGTTATAGAAGATATTGCCTAAAAACTGATGCTTTTGATAAAAATCGATCTGATTGGTGAAATATTTCACCCCTTTGACAAAGTTTTGCGCACTGAGCGTTTGTTCACTTGTCTCTATTGCGTTATCAAAGCTCTTCGCCCAAGCAGCAGCATTTTTTCCTGCTTGCTTTCCAAATACGATAAGCTCTAAGAGTGAGTTTCCACCCAAACGATTGGCACCGTGGACTTTATGGTTCGCACACTCACCCGCGGCAAAAAGCCCTTTGAGTTTGGTGTGAGAGTTTTTATCTACCTCTATCCCACCCATCGTATAGTGTGCCACAGGCTTGATAGGTATGAGATCATTCACAGGATCGACATTCTCATAGAGCTTGGCAAGTTTTCTCTCTTGTGGTAATTGTTCCATAATAAACGCTTCACCCAAATGACGAATATCTAAAAACACCTCTTCGCCCGCTTGGATCTGATCGTTGATAGCGCGTGCTACTTGATCGCGTGGTAAAAGCTCATCGACAAAACGCTCCCCCTTGGAGTTGAGCAAATATCCCCCAGCACCACGTGCACTCTCAGAGATTAAAATAGAGGAGTTTTTGAGCGCTGTAGGGTGAAACTGGATAAACTCCATATCACTGAGCCTCGCTCCCGCACGGATCGCTGCGGCTATCCCATCTCCTGTAGAGCCTTTGGCATTTGTAGAGTGTTTGTGATAGATCTTTGAGTATCCACCCGTTGCCACTATCACACTTTTAGCTTCATAAGTCTCCACCTCACCTGTTTTTATGTTGAGAATCGTTGCCCCACACGCATAACTCTTTTCGTGTTTGTCTTTGTTTGTTATAAAATTAAGCAAATAGCGCTCATTTTTGATTTCTATCCCCTGAGCCATTACTCTATCATAAAGGGTGTGCAAGATCTTAAGACCTGTATAATCTTGTGCATAACAGGCTCTTGGAGCCGATGCCCCACCAAGTGTTCTTTGTGCTATTTTAGACTCTTTGGTACGTGAAAATGGCACTCCGATACTATCGAGCCACGCCACCGCTTCGAGTGCTTCGTTGCACATCAATCGTACCGCTTCTTCGTTGGCTAGCCCTTGTGCAGATTTGAGTGTGTTTTGGATGTGATCCTCTACGCTATCTTCCCCAGCATGCCCAAGGGCTGCGTTGATCCCCCCTTGTGCCATAGAGGTTTGCGCGCGCGTTGGGTACTCTTTTGTAAGCACGGTGACTTTTGCCCCTGATTTGTGCGCATTTAAAGCGGCAACAAGCCCTGCTCCACCTGCTCCTATAATTAACACATCTGTTTTATAATTATTCATATCTCTTTATACCTCTTGAGTTTGATTGTAAACTTTGCACCCTCTTTGGTATTGTTTGCATATATCTCTCCATGATGGTGCTTTTCTATGATGCTCTTAGACATATACAATCCCAGTCCCGAACCATTTTTTTCGAGTTTTGTCGAGACATAAGGGTCAAAAACTTTTTGCATTATAGCATTATCTATCCCGCCACCGTTATCACTTATCTCCACATAAACAAAGTCATCTTTATCATAACTCACAACTTCTATGAGAGGATTTTGTATCTTTTTTTCTAAACACTGTTCTTTGGCGTTAAAGAGAATATTGAGGATCACCTGCATAAACTCATTATCATATACCTCTACATCCAAATAAGAGTTCAGTCCAAGTCTCACAGAGATATCTTTACTTAAAAATCTCTCTTTGACCATATGAAAAGCATTTTGGATCACCTCATTGATCGAGGTAATTTTAGGGTCTTTGTGCGGCTGATAAAAGTTACTAAAATTGGAGATGATCTGGCTAAGATTTTGGAGATGTTCCCCTATAAGATCAAGATTTTTTCGTAAAAACATGAGAAACTGATCTCTTTGATTCTTCTCATCAAGATCATATTTTTCAAGTTCTATCGCTGTGACTATCGCTATCTGTTTTGCCGAGATCGTCGCAAGAGGCTGTCTCCACTGATGGGAGATCATGCTCAGCATCTCCCCCATCTGTGCGAGGCGTGATTTGTGCATCAGATCTACATCTCTTTTTTCAAGCTCTTGCTCTAAGAGCACATGTTCGGTGATATCCTGAATGATCCCATAGCTCGCAATGAGCCGATCATTTTGATCGTACCTGTGCTCATATTTATCAATAATATATTTCACCTTCCCATCTTTTAAAAGGAGTCTGTGTTTGATCTCCCGCCCTTTTTTATCCTCAAGTGAACTGTAATAATTCGAGAGAACATACTCCAGATCCTCAGGATGTACAAGCTCTAAAAACAGATCAAAAAGATCTGATCTAACCTCTTGGCTAATTTCAAATATCTTATATGCTTGTCTTGACCATTCCAAGTTGTTTGTTCTAGGGTTAAATATCCATGAGCCCACATTGGCAAGGTGCTGTGCATTTTCTAGATCGGATGTAGCACGTTTGACTCTTTCGTTGAGTGTTTTGTTGTATTCTAGAAGTCTAGATTGCAAGAGGGAGAGCTGTTTATTCTTTTTGGTGAGGATATACTCTCTATAAAAAAAAGCAACGCCTACTAAAAAGAAAACAAGATAGCTCAGTTCAAAGTTTCCAAAAAAAAGATTGCTCACACCTGCAAACAAGGCGACAAACAAAACAAACAGAAGTATCTTAGAAAACACGTTCACATCCTAAAAAAGTAAGTAGAGCGCATAATAACGCAAAACTCTTAAAGATCCTGAGACCAAAACAAAGGTGTAAAAGTTGAGTCGTAAAACCCCTGCGACAAGTGTGAGTGGATCCCCGATTACAGGGAGCCAAGTAAAAGGGAGAATAAAATAGCCATATTTTCCGCCATAACCGAGTGCTTTTGTGCCTGTTTTAGATTTGGTGAGTTTTGTTTTTGTTTTCTCATAAAGCCAGTAGCCAAGCCAATAGTTAAGAATGATAGCGAAGATATTTCCTGTTGAGGCAAAAACAAGCGCACGCCAAAGGGGCATCTCGTTTTGAAGTGCCAAGACAAAAGCCACTTCAGAGGAAAAGGGGAAAATCGTTGCTGCTAAAAAAGCAGAAAAGAGCAGAGCGATCTCAGCGATGTTTATCCCCTATGGTTTTGAATATTTTCTATCACCGAAGCGATAAGTTTGTCCCTTGCTTCTTTGGATGTCCAAGCGATATGAGGGGTGATGTAGAGGTTTGCTTTGTTTTTCACACGAAGGAGTGGATGGTCTACTCTCATCGGTTCTTGTTCGAGTACATCCAAACCAAAAAGAAGCTCCCTCTCATCTACGATCTTTGCCACAGCCTCTTCATTGATGATGCCACCACGACCAAGATTGAGGATCACAGCACCCTCCTTACATCTTTTCAGGGCTTCATAATCTAAAAGATCTTTGGTTTGCTCATTGAGCGGTGCGTGAATCGAGATGATATCACAGCTCTCTAGAAGTTCTGAGAGTTTGAGGTGACGATAATCTTGTGCCAAATTCGCACCACTTGTAGAATGATAGAGCACCTCTGCACCAAAAGCACTTGCCACTTTTGCTACACCTCGCCCGATCTCCCCAAGACCGATGATCCCCCAGCGCTTGCCTTTGATCTCAAAAAATGGGTGCGAAACATCGGTAAAGATAGCACTTTGCGCATAACTCCCATCTTTGACCACCTCATCATAATAGCGCGAATGCCCGATAAGATAAAAGAGCATCGAGAATGTATGCTGGATCACGGAGTCTGTGGAGTAGCCTGCGACATTTTTCACAGCGATCTTTTGCTCTTTTGCCCCTTGGAGATCGACATTATTCATCCCTGTTGCCGCAACACAGATCAGTTTGAGTTTTGGTGAGTTTTGCATCAACTCTTTTGTTATTACGACTTTGTTTGTGACGATCACATCCGCATCTTTGATACGCTCTTGTGTTTGTTCTTGGGATGTAGTCTTATAAAATTCCACCTCACCTAAAGCTTCAAAGCCACTAAGATCAGTATCACCAAATGTGAGCGTATCGAGTAAAACGATTTTCATAACTACGCATCTTTTATTTTTGTGATAAGTTCTCTTGCTTTTGCAAGTGCCGCATCCACCTTATCAAACACCAAAGCCACAGCCAAACGACGCCCTTTATGGGCTTCTGGTTTTCCAAACACACGCACAAACGAGTTGTTTGTAAAGAGTGATTCATCTACATCCACAACTGGCGCGTACGAATCCACCTCTGACTTGAACGCCGCACTCGCGCCATCTCCATAAAAGGTAAAACCAAGTGGTAAACCAAGAACCGCACGCAGGTGAAGTGCAAACTCACTTTGTGATTGTGTTATAAGTGTTACCATCCCTGTATCATGTGGACGAGGGGAAACCTCAGAGAAATAAACCTCATCCCCTTTGACAAAAAGTTCTACTCCAAAAAGCCCTTGACCACCCAAACCATCTGTGATCTTTTTGGCGATCTCTTGCGCTTTTGCTTTTGCCACTTCACTCATCTGCATCGGTTGCCATGAGAAGACATAATCCCCATCACGCTGCTCATGCCCGATAGGCTCACAAAATACGGTCTCTTTTCCATTACGCGCCGTAAGAAGAGCTATCTCATAATCAAAATCTACAAAAGCCTCGACGATGAGCTCACTTGCATCCCCACGTGCTTCTTTTGCGATCTCCCAAGAGTTTTCGATATCACTTGCACTCTTTGCTACACTTTGTCCGTGTCCTGAACTACTCATCACAGGCTTGATAACACATGGAAACCCCATACGCTCTGCGGCAGCTTTGAGTTCTTCGAGTGTTTTTACAAACTCATACGGACCAGTTTTGAGCCCTAACTCTTCTGCTGCAAACTTACGGATGTTTTTACGGTTCATGGTCTTATTCACCGCCTCAGCATTTGGGATCACATTAAACCCCTCAGCCTCAGCCGCAAAAAGTGCTTCGATACTGATCGCTTCGACTTCAGGGAGGATAAAATCAGGCTTTTCAGCACGGATCACTTCTAAGAGTGCCTCTTTGTTTTGCATATTAACGACATGTGCGCGATGTGCAACTTGGTGTGCAGGAGCGTTTGCATATTTATCGACAGCGATCACTTCAAGCCCTAAGCGTTGTGCTTCGATCACAACCTCTTTGCCAAGCTCACCAGAGCCGAGTAACATAACTTTTTTTGCATTTGATTTGAGTGGTGCAGAAAATTGCATCTATAATTCCTTGAGTAAATAAGTAAAAGAATTATAGCAAAATGTAGTTTTTTACAGGCTAAAGCCTGTGTTACGAAGAAGTTTGCCTATAACACGGACTTTTTAGTCCGTATTAAAAGCGTAAAACCTAACGTTTCAACCCAATAAGCGTCTCTAAAAGAGTATCCGATGTGGTGATCGTTTTCCCGTTGGCTTGGAAACCTCTTTGAATAATAATGAGTTGCGTCAAAGAATTCGACAAATCCACATTAGAAGCTTCTAATGCAGAAGACTGAATAAATCCACGCCCTGCAGTTGCCGCTGTTCCGATGATAGGATCTCCAGAGTTCGCTGTTTGAACAAAGATATTTCCACCCTCTGTTGCAAGCCCTTCATTATTAGTAAACTTTGCCATACCAACCTGAGCCAGACCAAAAGAGCGACCATTTGAAAAGGAACCTACAACTGTACCACTCTGATCGATTCTCACACCTACGAGATCCCCACCTGTATATCCATCTTGTGAAATACCTGAAGTTGCTGAACGAGAGTCAAAACTTGTCATCCCATCAAAACCATTTGCAGTTCCAAAGCTCAAATTCACCTGCTGATCGGGTGAAGAACCATTATTTCCACTGAATGAAAAGTTTGGTGGATTGAATGTCGCCAAAGAACCATCATTGTTAAATCGCACACTTCCATTTCTCTGATTTGTAGGTGCAACAGTATCGATCGTAGCAGGTTCAGGTACTGTTATAACCATACTCCATTCACTTCCTGTATCTCTATCTACAGAAGTTTTTCTAAACTCCATTCTGAGTGTATGCTTAGAACCAAGTGAATCATAGATATCGATACTACTTGAGTGTGTTGCAGCATTAAATGCTTGGGAAAAGGCTGTTCCCACGCTATTCTCTGGCAAGGTAGCATTAAGTGCTGTCATATTACGTGTAAAACGTGTATTTTCCGAAACTCCAGCCCCTCTAATTCCAGTAATAGCTATGTTTACATCATATCCATCCACCCCACCTGTTGCATTGCTTACTTCAAATTTTCCTTGCTCGTTTACTGATATCTCCACATTACTATCTAGTGGATTTCCAGCCGCATCCGCATTTGCTTGAAGTTCCATCGCATAACGTAAATCTGACATAGTTTGAAATGTTTTATCTCCTCCAGCTAATGGATTGGAACCTGCACTATTATATGTATATTTATAAGCAGTTACACTGTCCTCTGAGGCGTTAAAACCACTATTTCCATTACCGACTGAAGAGATACGAATATTATGCGATGCCGAAGGGCTTGCATTGGTATTTGTTAGAACCATCTGATTAGCTACCGCATCATAAGATGCAGAGATACCTGTTACAGACGTTTGCGCATTGATCGCTGCCATATATCGTGTAGAGTTTTGCACCGCCGTGTTTGCAGCATCTCCACCTGTTGTAGTGATCTGTTTTAACGAGCCATCATCAAGCTCAAAAGTGATATCAAGTTCTGCCGCTCCAGCTGCAACATTTCCTGTAGCAGTAGCCGTTGCATTACGAAATGACGCCCAAATACCTTGACCATCTTGCATGCTAAATGCTTCTCCACTGTCATTAAACATCACGCCAAGATCACCTGAAGGAACTGTATTTCCATTTTTATCTACAGCATCTCCCTGACCAGGATTTGTGATACTATTTGGCGTACCTGTAGGTACCTTATAGGCAGGAGAAAAGTTTTCTACCAACGAACCTGAATTCAGATTTGCCTTAAGAACTACTTCTTTTGAAGCACTTGCGGGAGTCGTAAGACCTGGTGGAATCTTGATATTTGTAATAGGTGCTGTTGAGTCTACTTTTCCTGTCTCAAGGTCTCGTAACCACCCCTGAGCAATAAATCCGTTATTATCTAGAAAGTTTCCTGCAGCATCAAATTTAAAATCTCCAGAACGTGTATATTTATAAGAGTTTCCACCATCTGGTGAAACGATAAAAAAACCATCCCCTTGGATCGCCATATCTGTATTTTTGTCCGTATTTTGTACAGAACCTTGAGCAAAGATACGTGTCATCGAGCTCACGGTAGTTCCAAGCCCTACTTGTGCAGGATTTTTACCACCAAGCGCACCTTGTGGTGCTGTCGCAATCGCCTTTGTTTGTGCAAGGAGATCTGAGAAGTTTGCACGTGAATACTTAAATCCAACTGTATTTACATTGGCAATATTATTTGATTCCACATCCATTGCGACTTGATGTGACTGCAATCCGGATACACCTGAAAAAAGTGATTTTAACATCTCTTATCCTTTTCGTTTTGAAGTTTTTTTACTTCCAAACTTTTAATAGTAAAGTTACCAAGCATTTAGCGTTCCATTACTTACTCATATTGATAGCTTTTTGTATCATCTCATCAGCTGTAGTAATGAGCTTTGAGCTTGCATCAAACGCTCTTTGGTAGATTATGAGTTCTGTTAGCGCTGTGTCAATTCGTACATTTGAATTTTCTAATTGAAAATTCAACACCTCCGCACCTAAAATAGTTTTGCCATTTTCGTCTTGATAAAAAATTGCTTCTCCACTATTCGAACTAGGTCTATACTTTGTACTGTCTACACGCTCTAGTCCTTGTTCGTTTTGAAAGTGATAGATCGCCACTTTTCCTACACTGCTTTGTTTACCATTGGTAAAAGTTGCGACGACTTCAGCATTTCTGTTAATATCATAGCCTATAAGATCGCCCGCTATTGTTCCATCAGCAACACTATAGCCTGTCGAGATCTCTGCATTTGTAGCTCGTATCCCATCAAATCCATCTCCAAGATCAATCACTACCTCCGATCCATTATTGTCAATCGTAGTGAGACTTGTTGATTCTAAAGCTCCATCTGCACCAAAGGAGACTGTTCCCTCTTGTGTAGCGTATGTTTCTTCACCATTCAGACTCTCAACTGTTGCAACAACATCCCATTGTACTCCTGGAAGAGTTTGTGTTTCGCTTTGTGTAAAAGAGAGCTTCAAGTTATTTTTCACTCCGTTTGCGTCCACTACAGCAGCACTTACGGTTCTTGGTTCATTTTCAATACCCAAATTCGCAAAGAAGCTAGCTTTCGTTGTCGCCTGAGGAGGGAAGGAGAGTTCTTTTGGGAACTGTAAAGGCACCTGAGCTCCTGTAGCACCAAGCTCTACTTCTGGGACAATTCCAGTGAGGACACCTCCTTGGATATTATTACCCATAGTTCCCATAAGATACATCCCATCATCTGTGACAAGACTATTGTTCTGATCAAAGGTAAAGTTACCCGCTCGTGTATAAAGATCATTTATCCCATTGGAGACACCAAACCAACCATTACCATAGATTGCCAGATCGGTACTTCTATCAGTCAGACGAAGCGAACCTTCTGAGCGATCCATTGTGCTTGCATTTACTCTTGAACCCATACCAATAGAATCTGTAGTGGGACCCATTTGCGCTGTCGTGTTGAGTGATTTTTCAAACAAACTAGCAAATTCCGTATTGTATCCACGATACCCTATTGTGGAGATATTAGCTATATTGTTCGAACTAATATCTATTGCTGTTTGATGGGAGCGTATCCCAGAGAGACCACTATAAAAAGCTTGCGTCATCATGGCGATTTCCTTTAGTAAACCTCTGCAACTTGATCAAGAGGAACATAGCTCGAACCTAATTTAAAGTAGGTCTTCCCCTCTTCAAAACGCACTGACTCTATCGGATAAGCTCCAACTCTACTTGTTTGGTTCTCTCCACTTGTATCAGTATATCTTGCATTCACTCGGTAGGCCCCACTCTCTGCTGCACCTCCGGCTGTATTCATTCCATCCCAAGAAAATTTATACACACCTGCTGCCTTGAATGTCTCATCCTCATCCATCTCAATATTGATCGTTGCTACAAGGTTATCCTCGAGATCTGTGATGTCTATCACACCACTTGCTATCTCCTCTGGAAAATACATCTCAAACTCTGCAGCACTTCCTTTATCGAGCTGAATTGCATCGCTTCCAAGATCTGCTCGCTTTCCAATAGCCGAGATCGTTGAAAACTCTTGGGTAGAAGAGAGTGCTGCAGTAAGCTGTTCTAGTGCTTTTTTCGTGTTTTCAGAAGACTCCAAACTTGCGAGTTGGGATGTTTGCGTAAGGATCTTTTCACTATCCATCGGCTCTGTTGGATCTTGGTGCTGAAGCTCTACGAGCAAAAGTTTCATAAAGTCATCTTTGCCTAAGATACTTTTATCTTTGGTCTCTACTGGAGCCGTGTACTCTGGATTTGTTGCTGCATTTAAGCCTGTGGATGTAATAGCCATAATCTTTCCTTTATATGTATCTAGGGACTACAATCTCTAAGGAGCTTTGTATCTCTTCATTACTCTCATCTTGAGCAAAATATTCATACTCTTGATGTGCTCTTTGCTGATCTTGACGCTGATCTCTTGCACCTTGATCACCTGGGGTATTCCCACTCTCTGAAGGGTTATTAAAGTTTAAGGTAGCATTATTTATTCCACTATTACTCAGCTGTGCGCGAAGCTCCCCTGCATTAGCAACAAGTGTATTGATCGCTGTATTGTTCGAACTCATATTCACATGTAAGTTTTTCCCTCTTTGCACGATCGTTAGATCGATCTCACCGAGTCTTTGAGGATTGAGCTGAATCTTTACTCTGCTAAAAGGGGATTTATAATCCTCTATCGCTTGCTTTACATCTGAAGAGAGATATTTGATCATCTGTTTGGCTTCAGAGAGTTTTACTTCAAAGCTATCAGCTTTGAGTGGCGTAATCCCCTGCTCTTTTGTTTGTACCTCACCTTGTTGCAAAAGAGACTCTAGTGTTCTTGTTTGTCTTGGTATCTCCTCTGGCGTCTGCAGAGCACTTGGAGCGATCACACGAGCCGTAGCTACAGAAAAATCTGTTGTAAGCTTTGGATTTGTTTGTTCTACTTTTTCACCACGAAGCAATAGCTCTAATGTCTCTTTTGTTTTTGCTTTTTGATCTTTTTGCTCACTATTTGGCTGAATCTGCTTTATCTGAACAAATTGTTCAGTACTTGCTTGTGGAGCTGTAGGCATCTTAAAAAGTGGTAATGCTTCGCTTTTTTGACTTTGTATCGTCTCCACTTTTTTTACTAACTTTTCAACATATTCACTCTTGTTTTGAATCTCTTGGCTCTGAACTTCTACTGATATTTTCCCTATTTCTATGCCAAACTTTTTAGCTAGATCTAGAACTCCTCGCATCGTTTGTGGCAATGCTTGTATCTGTGATTTTTTATACTCTGGAGTTGCTTCTATCTGTGACTTCAGATACTCTTTTGCTTTATGGATAAGAGTAGTAAGTTCTCCTTTATCCATATTCGCAACAAGCTTGGGATGTAAAAATTGTGTATCTTGGAGTATTTCACTCTCTTGGAGAAGAGTCTCAAGTTTTACTTGAATACTATTTTTAGGGCTTTGAAGAGCTTGATCTATTTGTATCTCTTGTCCTTGAACTTCTACTGATATTTTCCCTATTTCTATGCCAAACTTTTTAGCTAGCTCTAGAAGTCCTTGCATTGTTTGTGGCAACTCTTGTATCTGTGCTTTTTTGTACTCTGGAGCTACTTCTATCTGTGACTTCAGATGCTCTTTTACTTTGTGGATGAGAGTTGTAAGTGCACCTTTATCCATGCTCGTTGCAAGCTTAGGGTCTAAGAACTGTATATCTTGGAGTGTTTCACTCTTTTGTAGAATCGTTTCAAGTTTTACTTGAATCATTTTAGGAGTGTCATTTGTGTGCTTTATTTGCTTCGTTTGTACTATCTCTTTTTGCTCTTTAGGAAGATCGAACCCTTTAAGGAGCTGAAGAAAAGAAAAGCCTTTCTTTTGCTCTTTTGATTCTTTATTTCCAAGTTCCAGAGGGGTTTGATTTTTTTGTGCTGATTTTGTTTCTAACAGTACCATCTCTCGCCTCCTCTTAAAAGATAGGGGAGACTAGTGAAAGTCTCTATGATTCAGTGAAACTTCCATTTCTACTTCACACAGACCATTTTCAAACTTTGTTTCAACTACGTTAGCGTTGCGAATCATCGCAGATACGTAAAGGTTTACATCCGTACTTTTGATCATCATGTTTCTTAGAACATCTTTCCCCTCTACATGTACCCCTTTTACTTTCTCAGCAATAAGTCTATACGCCTCTACCGTTGCTGCACGTTTTGCCATAGCATACGCTTGTGCTGGTGAGATTGTCATGGTTGGGGCTACACCCTGACCTATAACATTTATACGCATAGTTTGATTAGCTGGAAGATACATTCCACTGGACTGATTTAGATTTTCAGTATTGAGTTGGATTAATTCCTCTTCAGGATGCCCATCAAGACCCATAAGTGATGTCAATGCTCCCAAAAAGAGCAATAGTGTAAATAGTCGTTTCATCCTTTTATCCTTACATTTCATAAACTATGAAATATATAAAAGCATAAAACGTTCCAATATTTAATTAAAAAATATATTTGAAAGTAAATTTATTCACAAATGTTTTAAAATCAACCTTATCATTCTTTTCAGTCGCTTGAAAATCTTCAAAAACATAACTTGCTGAGATATAGAGATCTTTGTAAAGTCTATAATCTAGACCCACTTGATAATTTCTCGCTTTTGTTTCAGAGATAGAAAGTGCACTTCCATTGGCAAAAAATGCAAGATCATACCAATAATAGGTCATACCAATATAGGGTTGTGCTACAAAAGTGTTAATATCCACGTAAGCATATGGTTCAGGGATATTTGTATCATTATTCTTTATCCTAAAAGAATAATTTATATATTTCATATTTATTCCAAGATTAAACTCTATATCCCCAGTATAATACTCCCAACGTAAAAACTTTTGCATTGAACCTTTCACTTTATAAGAGTTGTGTAACACTAAGTTTGCGACACGGTATTTTGTTTGAGAGGTAACTGAGCCGTTAAAATCCCAATCTGCAACCTTTTTAGGTGTTTCAAATGTAGAATCGATCTCCTCTTGCATATCGATTACATTCAAGGAAACATTAGGGAGATACTCATAATTATTTTTTATTTTTAGACCAAAATAAGAGGAGTAGGTATTATCGTATCCTATCTCTTTAGCAAAATCGAGAGTAGCTGTAGGGTTTTTGAGTTCCCCATCAAATTCGTTCATCAAAATACCAGCTTCCACCTGCACTTCAAACCTATCATACCATGAGTCTTCAGCATAAGAAAAAACAACCAATAAACCTAAAAATAAAATCTTTAACATAACCATTCCCCTTTTTTACAAGTCTGTATAACGATATACTTTTTGAAATTCTGCATTGATCCCAAACTCCTGATCAAGCTTAATCCTATAGCAGTCATACGATTCTGATACACTGTCTTCTCTTCGTGGAGAACGTAAGTAAACACTCTTTTGCGTATCGATCCACGCTTTATCGTATGAAAAGTAATAGTTGTCTTTAAACACAACGACTCTTTCTTGCTGTTTAGAGACACCAAGAGATGGGTAATAGATCTCAATAGCCTCTACACCTGTTGCTGGTTGTGAGTCAAAACCTATTATAATTCCGTTAGTACTATCTTCTATTGCTATCGCTTCATCACTAAGACTTACAAGACGTTTGGTATATTCACCCTCAGTTGAACAACTCAATGGATCGTAAATAGCATCTGTTTTGTTATAGATACTATAGCTCACTTTCTGGGCTGTAACGTTGAGATCTTGATATTGCATCTCGCCAATACGCTCTTCTAAAGCATCTGTAAGAAGTTTTTGTAGCCTCGGATAGAGTTCCTCAATAATCGTCGTGTCCATATAGAGTGCGTCTAGTGTTGTTTTGATGTTTTCTATCATATCTGTAGCAAAAGCTTTATCTTCTGAATCCAGAACCATCCCTGATCTTATGTCTACTGTAGTAAGCACTCGTGATGGATTGAAATCTGCATAAGAACTTGCTAATATCTGCTCTAAAAGGGCCTCTTTGATCTGCTCTTTCCCATAAAGAGTTAAGGTTTTTTTACTACTTACAAGACGTTCTAGTACAGTTTTTATCGCTTCAAGCCCTAGCGAGTTAATAAAAAGCTTTTTACTTTTCATAGGGTCACTTACAACTACGCTTTGATCTACCCCAAATTTTTGAGCTATCAAGGAGGTAGCAGATGTATACGCTGCACTGTCTTTTGAACTAGAACGGAAAAAGAGAGTCGCCACCATATCTGATAAAGGTGAGAGTACACGCCCCTCTATCACAGAGGTCTCTGCTGTTGCTAAAACACTGCGATACACTCTCTCAAAAGCTTTGTTAGTTGCTGTATCCACTCCGCCCGAACCAACAATAGGATAAAAACTATTTTTAGAGAGGTTGAGATCACTAAAACTAAAAACCCCATCTACAGAAGTGCTTACAAAGTTCTCACCAGAATCAAGTGCTTCATTGCTATTTTTATCTACATAGATATTTGCCCCTGATATGTAGCCATCGGCCATAACCCCACTAATATCATAAGAAGCATAGTTACTATCTACTGGTACTGTTGTGTTGTCATCTGGCACTGTTGTATTGTCATCTATATCCACAGTAATATCAATCTCTAAGGCAAAAGGTGGAAGCGGTATACCGCTAGCATGCAAGTCTATCATATCGCGCACTTTATCTACCTCTGTCTCTAAAGCGCGCTGAAAGGCTTCAAGCTGTGCTACTGTACGCTGTCCCTCGTTGAATGCGTATATCGCTTCTCTTACATTTTTAAGCTGTACCTCTATAAAAGTTGCTATGTCATCATTTATATTAACGCCGATAAGATCTTCTAAGGTAGCGACAAGTCCACTTTCCACAAAAATGCGGTCATCATTTTTTTGGATCTGAAGAAGAATCGCTTTTTTGATATTTGTTTGTAGTTGTTTCTTTGCCGTGGTAGTAAGCGTAGATCCGTACGTTTTGAGTGTGGCTTGTTCTAGAATAGATTTGGTTTGTTGTATATCTTGTCCCACTGCAAAGAGCGCTACATCTGCCATAGGGTTTCCATTGATCATAGCTTCAGAGATCCTATAGCCATCTGCCACTATCTTTGAAGCTACTTGCAAAATATCAAGACTCTTTGATGAAGAATCCAAAAAAGCGGTAGCAACGAGATCTGTCATCGGACTGATAATATAGGCCTGATCACTTTGGTATGTTTGTGCATTTACCACACGGCGCATATGACCATCAAAAGCTCTTTGGGTTGCTGTATCCGTACCATTATAAGCACCAAGAAGCAAAAGTTCATTCGCTAAAACTTTGGTAGTAGGAAGTGAAAAATAACCCGAGCTAGAGGTTGCACTTAGGGCTTCAGATGCATTACAAGTGGTATCATAGTTGCGATCAATGCACACAACAGCATCTTTGACATAGCCATCTACTACATAGCCTTTGATAGCAAGATCTTTTGTGCTGTCTGTGTTTTGAGTGAGAGCGGGGTTATTAGACTCCCCAGAGTTACACCCAAGCAAGAGAAGGACGGGGAACAAAAATACTAAAAAATATACACTTTTTTTCAAGCCCTTTCCCCCTACCCTTATCTTTTATTGCTAATCATAGATATTACCTTATTTTTCTTTAAGAATTCCTAATATCATCTTTATTTTTCACTAAGTTTTTTGAGTGCTGGCACTGGTGGTTTTTTCATAGAGGGAAAAAGCCCTTGATAACACTCTTGATCTTTATAGTCAAACATATAAAAATCTACCCCCTCATACTCTTTGGCAAAACGCAAAGCCACTTTGGGTACAACAGGTCCATAATTCATACGTTTTTTGCTTTTGATTTTAAGCTTGGGATAGATAAGCATCACCCTCGTATCATCATAAATGCCTCGTATAAAATGGGCATTGTAGCGAGATCGCAGGCTCATAGTGTTTTCTTTGTTGCTCACCTCTTTTGCATCGAGTCCGCTATCGACTAAAAAGGCATATTTTTGCGTATCGGCTACAAGCTTTTGACAGGTCTCATTTGGTCTAATAGATTCTATATTTATTTGCACCTCTTGTTTTGCGTATACATAAATATTTTGCTGAGGCTCTACACTTTTGAGACCCAAAAGATGTGTAGAGAGGATCTTTTGCATCAACTCTTTTTGAGGAGAGTATCCTGCCCATAGCTGTGAGAGTGGATCATAGGTATAAACAAAGGCTATACTTTTTGCATAAGGACTAAAGGTTTTAACTACATCTATTCCATCTTTGTGACTTACTAGAGCATTCCACCCTTTTTTGAGTGTATAGATCTCATCTTTATAGGGAGTTGTTGGCAAAGGAGTTGTTGGAGCGCTCAAGAGCATATAACCACTTTTCGTACAATCAAGATCATTTGAAAGACTCCACGAGCCATTATTCTCTTGATGCCAAATGACACTGTTATGTGTTACATTTTGATCTATCGAATTAAAAGGAGGCTTATCAAAACCCAAAAAAGAAAATTTACCATCACACTGTGCAAAGAGAGAAAGAGAAGAGAGAAGAAAAACTATAAGAAGCTTTGTTGTATGCATACTCCCACCTTTTTTAGGGGAAGTATACCATACAAAGGTTTATTCTAAAAGATTAGAAAGTTACGCCAGATTTAAGTCCACCTGGTACTTCTGCTGATAAATCAATCGCAGATGTCGGTGTTGTCGCTTCTGCTGTAGTTCTATCATCAAAAGTATATCCATAGACCGCACCATTAAGCATTACAAACACCTCTTCACCAACATACGCTGGTGCATATGTGATTTTGGCTACTGCATCATTTGCATTGTTTCTTACATAGACCGTGATCGGTGTACCTGTAAGGTCAACTCCCGATGCCATCACAGGGAATGCTACTTTCGCTGTTTTTGTATTAGTCATTGATGTAAGTTGCATCGCATAGTCATTTGTTGTTACAGCTGTACCTGCTGTACAAGTAGTACTATATGGTGTTCCACCTACACTTGCATCATTCTCATTGTTATTGATATCTGAGAGCACGATTCTATCTTTTGCGATAGCCATATAAGGGATACTTGTGCTATTAGAAACATTTCCTTTATAGATCTCACCTGTACCTGTACCATCAGCATTATCAACCGCAACTACTTTGAGAGAACCTGCAGCTGAAGAAATAGTCACATCAGCACCACATATTCCGCTTCCGATCACTTCACCATCTGGCTCATTATCAAGATAAAGAAGTTCATCATTCGCACTATACACCTCAGGGATTGCCGTATCAAATACATAATATCTCGCTACATCTGTTGTTGTTGAAGAGATCGTGATACTAGAACCATCAAAACTTGCCGTAGGCGCCGTTGGTTTTTGGTTGTCGATCACAGATGTAGTTGTTGAGATCTTATTTCCAAGCCCATCAGCTGCATCGATCACAATACTAAATGCAGTATTTGCATTCACACCCTCTACCTCGTAGAAATTGATTTTACCTGAGTAGAGGTTTTGGCTCTCTCTTGTAAGTTCAGTCTTCTTACCACCTATCGTTGCCGTTACTCTTGCAGATTTACTTCCACCATTGAGAGTATCAGGGTCTCTTGTCTCATCGATACCACTAACCGATACTTTAATATTTGTAGAAAAAGCATTGGTCGTTGTCGCTCCGTCATAGTAGTGTACATAATCAAGTGGAGATAATGAGATATTACCAATACTTAAAGGGTTTGGACTTGCATTTTCTTCTAAATATGCCCAGTATCCCGCTTGTTCATCTGTTTTAAAGAGGTTATAATCTTGTGATGTAAACCACTCAGAAGGTACACGTGTAAGGTCGATACTATCCCATTGCATTGTAGATACACCATCCATTGGCATTGTACCCGTTACAAGAGCTTTAAGGTCAAAACCTGCATCTCTCATCGTATAAAGTGGTCCATCCATTACGTAGTTTGGTGTATAGACTGCATTATATTTAAGATCAGATGCTAAATCTCCACTTAAACCTGAGCTAGATATGCCACCTAAAGTAGCTGTAGCATTGACTTCGTAAGTACCTGTTGCATTCACATCAGTATATAGAGCAATAATCTCAGAACTCAAGATACTAATGTGCGTTCCATTATTATCTACTGTGCCTCCGAGATTTAAAGTACTTAAATCACTCTCAATTTGAGTTTGAAGAGTAGCTATATCACTAGTCGCTGTCAAAGTCCCAGTAAGATTAGTATCGTTGATCGTTGTATATGTCAATGTTGCATTCACATCAGAAAGAGCAAAAATTGCACTTGCATCCAAGCTTAGTATATTTGTTATAGCTTTTTGTGCAAGGCTACCAAGAGAATAAACATCTGCTACAGATCCTTTTGCTAAATCACTTGTAGAACTTGATACCGCTAGGTTATCTCCACCACCAGTATGGTATACTGCAAACTCTGATCCTGCAGCATCTGTAGAACGGATAATGATATTTCCTGAACCATCATCATCTGCCTGAATAGATCCCGCTGCACCATCAATTGCTTGTGCCTCTGTATCTGCATCTGAACCTGTTCCGATATTGATACTTGCAACATCTTGACCTCCTGCACCAGTAATGGTGATAGTTCCAGCTGTGCCTGAATCATTATACGCAAAAACACGAGCGAATGTTTGATCTCTTAGGTAAAACGGCTCTGATGACACCATTAATATATGATCATGAGTACCATTTTGGTCAACATCCATACTATATCCGCGTACTCCACTTGCACCAACCCCTGCATCAATTGCCGTACTTGCCGTTGCAAGGTCAGTTAGAATATCAAATGTACTATCAGTACCTCCTGCTACACTCTCTAACTGAGATTTCACATTGATTTTTGCCTCATTTACAAGGTTTGCACCTGCTGGATCTACCGGTAGAGGCTCAATTACTAATCCATACTCACCATAGATCGATGAAACACCCGCTTGGGCAGCTTTTGTACCAACATTATAAGCAACTGCATTAACAGTTCCTGTATCAGGATTCATCGTACCTGCACCAACAAGAGTATGCGCAAAACTTAGAACATCATTTCCACCTATATCATCATATACACTAAACTTTTTATTTGAAATCATCGCAAGAAGATTTGGAACTCCAGCACCTTCATCTGTTATATAAAATGCTTTAAGATCAAAGGTCTTTGGTATTGTCCCATGTGCTTTTGCCTGAGCAATTGCAAAGTTGATAGCTCTTGCTGCTTCTGCATGTGTCTCACCACCTGCTAAGGTTACCGAAACATTTTGATTTCCGGATGCATCTACTATAGTTAAGCTTCCACCACCTGCTGCACTGTTATACGAAAATATAAGCCCCGTATTTGCATGACGCAATTCAGAGTTATTTGCTTTGTTAAATGCAAGAAGATTCCAACCCTCAGTGAGATTGAGCGCTTGATAGTCAGCTGCTGCGATTGTAGAACTTCCTAAAACCAAACCAGCTGTTCTATTAACATCTAGCGCCATTTTACCCCAGTAACCTCTTCCTTTGTCTAAAGTAAGAAAGTCATTCGCAGAGTTTGCATAACGATCATCAAAAAGGTTCCAAAGACCACCGTTGCCTGCATCATAGCTGTAAAGACGTAGACTCTCATTAGCTTGTGCCGCATCCCCATGTGTTGCAGCGACGAAGTTTAGGTAGTTGATCGGGTTGTTTGTCATATTGTAGTCAACAAGTGTACCATCCCCAAGATCTACTAAGTCATCAAGATTTACACCTGCTACAGGATCTGAGCCTAAAATAAGTGTTCCCTCAATAGGATTGTCATAGGTATTTGCATAATTAACTGTTACATAGTATACATCCCCACCATTTACGCTATACTCAAGTCTCTCACCCTCTAACTGTGCTTTATATGTAAAAGCAAAATCACCGATCCCATCACCATCAGTATCTACATAGATAGTTCTCGTAGGCTCCGTTTCATTGAAACTAGCACCTGTTGTATCGACACGTATCTCTATTGGCGTATTTGCACTATTGAGTGCTTTAAGTGTTCCAAGATCGCCAGCCCCTACAGTCAGACCACTTGTCTCAAAGAGTTCATCTCCTGTATATGCATCAGTAATTGCATTTGCGGCACTTGTAGTGATACTAAATACACCAGCTTCCCCTGCCACAGCACCATCAGTTAAAAATCCACTCGCCCCAAATAACATCCACTCATTATCTATATTTGCATTTGCAAGTGGTAAATAATCAGCATGTGCTACAGACGCACTCATAGCTATTGCAGCCGCAACGCTTAAAAAACTCTTTTTATAACTAGCCATTGTTTTTCCTTTTTTATGATTTATTTCTATAAACTTTCGTTTTTACGACTTGGTTTTGATCTATCATGCTTACATCGTAGCGATAGCATCCATAAAACCCTTGCGCGTTTTTTGGTGTCATCACATAGATCTTCGTTTCATCGTTTTGTGCCCATGCTTTATCAAAAGAGAGGATATAGTCATCTTCAAAGATATTTGCCATATCCATCTGTCTTTCAGGTTTTAAAGCATAGTAATACAGCACTGCCTCAGACTGCGTAGGGTCTTCCCTGCTATAGGGAAACCCAGAGCTTATATAGACACCGTGTTCGGCATCTTCAGCCCCCCTATCATCACTACTTCTATCTAAGAGGGTTTTATCTGTAAAGCCCTCATTAGGATCACCTATCATACACGCAAAGGGGTCAAGCTCTGCACCTATCACATCAAAGATGCTGTCTGTAATAACAGGATCGCCACCGCCAGTTCCATCATCCGGATCAGTGACATTATCATCAGGATTTGTACCTGGTTCATCTATCACTGGATTTGAGTCGATAATATCTACCCCGCCTGTACGATCTGGCTCTTCTGTAGGGGTGCTCGGATACCACGGATCAGTAGGATCTGTATCAGTCCCTGGACCCGAAGCGGTATCTGTACCACACCCTAACAAAAGTACCATTATCAAAAACAGAGTTATTATCTTCATACTCTTACAACCTTCTAATCTCTAAAACTTTCTTAGTTAGCAGGCAAAGACGGAGGTGTTCCGATCTTCTCTGATATGTTATAAAGATTTCTAGGTGTTGTTGCCGTAGCTTCTTGGCTACTTACACTACTCACAACTATGTTGTCTTGGTTTGATGGTGAAGCATCAGGAGTAGTACCATTACTAGCACTCGAACTACCTCCGCCTCCACATCCAGCCATACTCAGCATAGACGCTACAATTGTTATAAGAAAAAAACCTTTTTTCATAACTTAACTCCTTGTTAAAGATTTTAGGTGTTGTAACAGTGACGCTCAAATCACTTAAATTTCTAGCAACTGCCTCAACTGTTTGGTCACAAAGCATTAAGCGTGCCAACTTTTAAAATCTTTTTACCAAGCCCTTATTCAGCAGGTAAAGCAGGAGGCATTCCTATCTTATCAGAGATACCGTATAAGTTTCTTGGTGTCGTCGCAACAACTTCTTCCTCACTCACACTACTCACAATATCCGTACTACCACTCGTAGTAGACGGTTTAGCGGAAATATCACCTCCACTAGCACTACCTTCTCCCCCACATCCACTTAGCGCCAACAAAGATGCTAAGAGTGCTACAAGAAAACATCCTTTTTTCATAAGAAACTCCTTTTATACCTTGATTTAAAATCGATTTACACATTCAACATCGACACTTTAAAAT